>CAZDVW010000007.1:0-74295 GCA_964509205.1 uncultured Sutterella sp.
CGATGGCGCTGCTCTGTGGATCCAAAAAATGACTCTCGCCGTGCGTCAGCCCTGTCTCCTATTCGGACAGTTGGACACACGCCGGTCTTCTGACGCCCTTTTCGTCATAGATCTGGATATTTTCCCTTAACCAAGGCGCTTTTTCGACAAGACCCGGAATCACCTCATCACAAAGAACTGCTGTGGCAGCCTTGTAACAGGCATCCACAAGAAGTTTGTCTTCAGACTGTTCAGAAATCATCACGAGATCGCGATAAAGCACGGGTTCCGGCATCGGAACAGCCACAACCCCATCCACAAGAGCCCGCGTCTGCAACACCGTTGAAGGACGCGTAATCGTCCATCCGAGATTGTTCCGTATCAGAGAAACCATGACGGTATTGCTGTCAACCTCGATTTTGTTCGGAAGCGACAGATACTGTGAAGACAAGTAGATTTCGTTCAGTCGCCCGCCCCCGCTTTCATGATGATAGAAAATACAAGGTTTCCCGCAAAACTGCAGATCCGACCACTTCCAAGGACCTTTCTTGCTATTGGCCATCTTCTCAGGAAGAAGCAACAATGACGGTTCACGAAAAAGCAACCGTCTATTAAGTCCTTGGATTCCCGGGAAAAGATCGCTTGAAATAATGATGTCGAGTTTGCGCTCCAGCAGATGCTTTAAAAGCACATTGGAAGTTGACGTCACCTGCAAAATGCGGGAAGTCACAGGAAGGAGCTTTTCAATCAAACTGGGGACAAGATCGAGCGAAAGGCTTTCGACACACCCTAGTCGAATCGTTGGGTTTAATGCATTTCGCAACTTTAGTCGGCCAACGGTTTCGTTTAAGGCGTCGGCATGGCGCTTGATTTCATAATAGAGGGCTTTGCCCTCCGGAGTCGGCGCAATCGGCCGACATGTTCTGTCAAAAAGCGCAACGCCCAGTTTTCCTTCAAACTCCAAAATACGCCGAGAAACAGACGACTGCGTCTGCCCGATGGTTTGGGCGGTTTTCGAAAAACTCCGTGTTTCGCAAAGCATGACGAAAAGCATGGCATCTTCGTCAAATAGGCTCATCCTTTGGCTGTGTTTCGCACTCATCGGTTCCCCCTCTTTAAGGTTCCGTTTCAGCTTGAGTTAAAACCGTTCAGTTTGTCATTATCCGAACCTCGCCGAAAAATCCCTCTGAAGTATTCCTCAGAAACATACTGACTATTCCCTAGATGAAATTCCGGTAACGACTCGACTCCTTAGAACTTTACCTTAACGCTGTTCATCCGAAGGACTTACGCTCTAAGGATATTCACTCATACACCAAAGGAGATTTCCATGATTTGGCTTGAAGCATTCATCATTCTGGCTTGCATCATGATCGGTGCAAGAAAGAACGGCGTTGCCATGGGCTTTGCAGGCGGCGTCGGACTCGTACTCTTGGTTTTTGTCTTTGGCTTGCGCCCGAGCTCGCCCCCGGTCAACGTGTTGTTGATCATCACAGCCGTTTCGGCAATGGCTGCGACGCTGCAGTGCGCCGGCGGCCTTGACCTTCTCGTGGCCGTCGCCGAGAAGATTTTGCGCAGCAACCCGAACCGCATCACGGTCATGGCTCCGATTGTGACCTTTATCTTCACGATGTTCACGGGAACCAGTTATGTGGCCATGGCCATCTACCCGGTGATCTCAGAAGTTGCTCTGGAAGCCAACATTCGCGTTGAGCGTCCGATGTCGATTGCCATGGTTGCCAGCCAGCACGGCATCTCCGCCTCTCCGGTCTCTGCCTCCACTGCCGCTTTGCTCGGCGTCTTGGCCATTCACGGCGTCACGCTCGGACAAATCATGTTGGTTGCCATCCCCTCGATCTTCATCGGCTGCATGCTCGGTGCTTTGAGCGTTTACAAGCGAGGCGTTGAACTCGAACAGGATCCGGAATTCCAACGTCGTCTGAAGTCCGGCGAACTCGTGCATCAAACCAATCGCCCGGCCTACGTTCCCACCCGCGAAGCGAAGCTTTCCGTCACGATCTTCGGCATTGCCGTTGCACTGATCGTCTTGCTCGGCAGTTTCAAGGGACTGATGCCGACCTGGAACGTCAATGGCAAACTGGTTCGCCTTTCGATCCCGAATGCAATTGAAATGATTGCATTTGCGGCCTCCTTCCTTATGGTTCTGACCTGCAACATTGCTCCCGGAAAAATCGCCAAATCGGGCGTCTTCACAGCCGGTATGACAGGCGTGATCGCCATTTTCGGTATCGCTTGGATGACCGATACGTTCTTCCTTGCTCATAAGGCTGAGTTCATTGCCAGCCTTGGAAGCACCGTTCAGGCCTATCCGTGGCTCTTCGGCATCGTTCTTTTCGGCATGAGTGCACTGCTTTTGAGCCAGGGTGCCACGACAAGCTCTCTGATGCCGATCGGCGCCTCTCTCGGACTTCCGGTCGGATCGCTCGTGGCCATGGCTCCGGCTGTCAACGGATTGTTCTTCTTCCCGGCAACCGGTTCTGCCATCAGTGCTCTGACTTTTGACCGTTCCGGCACAACACGCATCGGCAAATACGTTTTGAACCACAGTTATCAGCGTCCGGGATTCGTGACCTGCATCAGCTCTGTGGTCATCGGCTTTGCTCTTGCGGCTGTCGTCTTTTAACCCAATTCTTCAACAAGGAGACACACCATGCGAATGGAACACGATGCTCTCGGCGACCTTCCGGTTCCCGAAGAGGCCTATTACGGAATTCAAACCGTTCGTTGCGCTGCCAACTACGACGTTACGAACCACACGTTTAACGAACTGCCTCGCGTGATTCGGGCAGTTGCAGAGGTCAAAAAAGCCTGCGCCATCACCAATGCGGAAATCGGCGCTCTGGATCCGAAAAAAGCCGAAGCCATTGAACAAGCCTGCGACGAGATTATCGCAGGGAAGATGGCCGGACAATTCCCTGTCAACATCTGGCGCTCTCACGGAACGGGCGTCAATATGAACGTCAATGAGGTGATTGCCAACCGAGCCAATGAAATCCTGACCGGACACAAAGGGTACGATGCCGTGCATCCGAATACCCACGTCAATATGTGTCAGTCGAGCAACGACACATATCCGGCCGCGGAAGCCATTGTCTTGTACCGCATGATCGGCGATGCGCTTGAAGCCATCGAGTACATGGAAAACGCTCTGGCGGCGAAAGCCATTGAATTCAAAGATGACGTTCGTCTCGGACGCACCTGCATGCAGGATGCCGTGCCGATGACATTCGGACAAGTTTTCGGCGGATGGCATGCGATGATGAAGAGAAACCGCGTGCGTTTGGAGAAAATGCGCCCCGAGTTCCAAGAGACAATTCTCGGAGCAACGGTTCTCGGAACGGGCATCGGTCAGATGCCTGGCTATCACGAGGCAATCTACAAGAACTTTTCGAAGGTCGTCGGCTTTGAAATGCGTCAGGCTGCGATGCAAGGCGAAGTGATCGAAGACAGCGCTCTTTTTGACGGCTCGGCCAACAACGACGGACTCATGGTGCTTCTCGGCACACTCAAGGCCATTGCCTGCGCCGGCGGCAAGATCGGCAACGATCTTTACATCTTCTCTTCGGGGCCGAGAACAGGCATCGGCGAATTCACACTTCCCTCAATTGCCCCGGGCAGTTCCATTATGCCCGGCAAACTCAACCCCTACATGCCGGAACTGCTCCTGCAGATCATGCAGCAGGTCATCAGCCACGACCATGTCGCCACACTCACCATCAACGAGTCGGAACTCGATCTGTGTTCGAGCACCTGTGCCTCGTTCTTGGGTGCCATGGAGTCGCTCGAACTCATCACAAAGGGATTTAGGCTCTTTACGGATCTGTGCTTAAAAGGCATCGGCATTAATCGCGAGAAGGCTCGTCACAACGCCGAGATGTCAACGTCGAATGCCACGATGGTAAGCGCCCTGTACGGTTATCCGATCGGAACAAAGATCGCTCAGATGGCCTACAAAGAAAATATTTCCTGCAAAGAAGCCGCTTTGCGCGAAGGGCTGATCGCACCGGAAATTGCCGAAGATCTCTTTGACGTCAAGAAACTGGCGCACCGCAAAGACACTGTTGAAATGTTCCGCAAATACAGCGGACTGCGCACGATCGATTAATGAGAGGAGTGAACCACTATGTCTCAAATGCGAATTGAACACGACGGTCTCGGGGAACTTGAAATCCCGGCCGAAGCCTACTACGGCATTGTCACCGAAAGAAACCGCCGCGCTTTTGACGTCGGCCCCTTGACGCTTGACGACTATCCGAGCTACATCCGTTCGGTGGCCATCTGCAAGATTGCCTGCGCCCGCGCAAATGTCGAAATCGGCGCCTTGGATCCGGAAAAAGCCAAATACATTGAGCTTGCCGCCCGAGAAGTCGCTGAAGGAAAGATGAAAGGACAATTCGTCGTCAACATCTATCGCGGTTCGGGCACCCCGACGAACATGATCGTCAACGAGGTCGTCGCTCACCGTGCCAACGAACTGATGACGGGAAACAAACAAGGGCCGATTCATCCGAACACGCACGTCAATATGTGCCAGTCAACCAATGACCTCATTCCGACCGCGAAGGAAATGGTCATCTACGACGAATTAGGCAAAGTCATTGAAGCCACCGAAGTGCTGCAAGCCAGCCTTGAAGCCAAAGCCAAGGAATTTGCCGACGTCATCAAGATGGGCCGCACGTGTCTACAGGATGCTGTCCCGCTGACGCTCGGACAAGAGTTCGGTGCCTTTGCGCATGCGGCAGGACGACTCGTAAAGCGCCTCAAACTCGAGCGCGAACACTGGAACAAGTCGTGCTTGGGCGGCACTGCCGTCGGAACAGGCATGAGCTGTCTGCCGGGTTTCCGGAGCGTAATTGCCAAACACTTAAGCGACGTTTGCGCACGTCCGATTGAAACAGAGGACGATCTGTTTGACGGCATGATGGCCACAGACGGTCTTGTCATCGCACACGCCCACGTTCAGGCTTTGGCCACACTGGTCTGGAAGATGGCGCGCGACATCCGCCTGCTTGCCTCCGGTCCGCGAGCCGGCTTCGGAGAAATCAATCTTCCGGCTGTCGCCCCCGGCAGTTCGATCATGCCCGGTAAGGTCAATCCGGTGATTCCGGAGATGGTCTTTCTCTCGACAGATCGCGTGAGCGCCAACCACTCGGGATTGGTCTCGGGCATTCTCTCTGGATGGCTTGAACTCGGAACCTCTTCGGGAATCCCCGTGAAAAGCTTCATCGAATCGTGCGACCTGCTTTCTCGCTCGATGAAAGTGTTTGCGAAAAAGTGCATTGACGGCATCACGGCTAACCGCGAACACTGCCGCTCAATGACAGAAATGTCGACCTCTCTGGCGACGATGGTCAGCACACTCTTCGGCTACGAAGTCGGCACCAAGATCGCTCACCTTGCCTTGGATGAAAACATCACCTGCAAGGAAGCCGCCAAGCGAAGCGGTCTGTTGCCCGACGAAGTCGTCGAAGAACTTTTTGATGTGAACTCAATGACGGATCCTGACAAGATGGAAGCGCTCTTTAAGAAGTACAAGACGCTGCGTCACGTCTGATTCTGAATTGATCTTCCCTCTCTCCCCCGATTCGCATCCCCTTCGCGAATCGGGGGATCGCTCCGAGGTAACTACCATGAATCGTGCAGCTCTTCACGGGCCGATCCTTGTTTTAGCCGGATCCCTATGCTTTTCAACAAGCGGGTTTTTGCAAGCCGTCGCTCCGGCCGAAGCGACGCCTTACGTTGTTGCCGGTTGCCGCATGCTCATCGGCGCAGCTGCTCTGTTTCTGTACAGTCTTTTAATGGGCAGACGGCTCAATCTTCGCAACTGGCCGGTCAAGAACGTTGCTCTCTATGCGATCGCACTTTGGTCGTATCAGGTCACATTTTTCAATTCGCTTTTGATTGTCGGCGTAGCCATCGGAACGGTGGTTTCGATCGGTGTGACACCCATTGCGTCAGGAATCATTTCGTGGATTTTTGAAAAGAAAGCCCCTCCGGCTGCTTGGTATCCTGCGACGGCCTTAGCTGTCGCAGGACTTTTCTTCATCAATTCCATTGAAAATGCGAATTTTCAGTGGACTGACCTTCTTTTGCCGATTCTCGCAGGCGTCTGCTACGCCGTTGAAATCTGCGTTTCCAAGCCGCTTACAGCACATCACACAGCCGAAGAATCCATGATGCTCATTATGTTCATCGTCGGACTCGGTCTTTTGCCGTTCTTTTTCTTTTATCCCGTTTCGTGGATCTTCACGGGATCGGGTCTTCTTGTGACGGGAAGTCTCGGTATTGTGACAGCCGCATGCGCTTTTTCTCTTCTTGTTGCAGGCCTTAAGACAACAGCACCTGCCACAGCCTCAACTCTGGCGCTTGCCGAACCGATGGGAGCCGCTTTGCTTGGCATTTTTGCTTTAGGCGAACCGTGTACGCTCAAGACAGCCACCGGAATCGGACTGATTTTTATTTCAATCCTAGTCTTGGTGGCCGGAGAATCGAAAAAGAAAGATCCGCAATAACCATCAATTCCAACCCCTCTCAAGCAAAGCGCCTTCGTGATGAAGGCGCTTTATTCATTCTTAAGAAGATTGCGATTAGCTCTCTTTTTTTGCTTCTGCCAGCAGTGAACAGAGCGTCTTGACGTTTTCTTCGGTTGTAGCCCAGCTTGTGGCAAAACGCACAACGGTGTGCGTTGCGTCCCTGCGCTCCCAGAAACTAAAGTCAACCTTCGTCTGAAGGCGCTGCATCTCGGTGTTTTCCATCTCCACAAAAATTTGATTTGTCGGCGAGTCAAAGCAGAGCGTGAAACCGGCGCGGCGAAGAGCTAAGCGGATGTCATCGGCCAAACGAATTGCTTTCTTGCCGATCTCAAAATACAAGTTGTCTGTAAAAAGCGTATCGAATTGAAGCCCGAGAAGACGCCCTTTGGCGAGCAGTGCCCCATGTTGTTTAATCAGTGTGAAAAAATGAGGAATCCGCTTCGGATCGGGAACAACAACCGCTTCGCCAAAAAGGGCTCCGCACTTGGTTCCGCCGATGTAAAAGGCATCGCAAAGACGAGCCAAATCGGCAAGCGAAACGTCATTTTGTTCGCAGGCGAGCGCATAGGCCAATCGCGCACCGTCAAGATACAGTGCAATGCCGTGCTGACGGCAAACGGCACTTAACGCTTCGAGTTCTGAAAGAGAGTAAATCGTTCCGTACTCGGTCGGCTGCGACACATAAAGCATGGCCGGCTGCACCATGTGATCACGATTGCCGTCGGCCTCAAAACCTTCTAGATAATCTTGAACCTGAGAAGCGGCAAGCTTTCCGTTCGTATGAGCAAGCGTTAAAACTTTATGGCCCGTAAACTCGATGGCTCCCGCTTCATGCAGGCTCACGTGCCCGGTATCAGCCGCAATCACACCCTCGCCATTGCGAAGCATTGAGTCAATCACCGTGGCATTGGTCTGTGTTCCCCCGACAAGGAAATAAACCATCGCATCGGATTTGGCACAGGCTTGACGGATCTTGTCGACGGCGCTTTTCGAATAGGGATCCAATCCATATCCGGTAGTCTGTTCCAAATTGCTCTCGCAAAGGCGCTTCAAGATAGCAGGATGAGCACCTTCGAGATAATCACTGGCAAAAGAAAGTTTTGGACTCATCATTAAAAAACTAAAGAAAACAGAGTGAGAGATTTTAACTTTCTTCAGAGAGTTCCAAATTCACAATAAGAGATCAATAAAGTTTTAAAAGTCCACGACCAATTGAAGTCTTTGAATGGTACAGTTCAAACTCAGGGCTATCCGGCGCATATCGCACTGAGACGATGAATTCACGACCGAAACGCAACTTTCCGCAAAATAGTTTTAAGTATCGCCTCTGCAATTGTCTGCGGCTCCGGCTATCGTCTCACTTTTCCCTCAAAGGCAAAGACATTCGTCGTGCACAGAGCACGGTTAATCTCCCGATTGAAGACTGTACCGATTTTTTTGAGGAAGCCTGCAATGAAAACATTGAAAGTTAAAAAAATGACTGTTAAGGACTTCATCCGAGACGATAAATCTACGGTTGCTTTCCTCAACGAAATGACACGTCTGGACGAAGGCGACGGCTCCATGGTTAGAACGGCAATCGGCGAAATCGTGAAATGCCACAACATCTCTGAAGTCGCCAAAACTGCCTGTGTTTCACGCGCTAGCCTTTATGGCGCCTTCAGAAAAGACGGGAATCCGTCTTTCGACATGGTGCAAAAAGTTCTCACTGCTATGGGTCTTGGCATTCGCTTCGTTCCGCTTGATGGAAACAAGCCGCACCAACCTGTCTAACTTGTCGACTGAAGCGTCGCTGTAAAGACCTACGCCTTTTGGTGGCGGCCTTCGCTTACTAAGACACGCTTAACAACCAAGAATATGGTTGCAAGAGCCTAACTGCTTCTTCCCACCAGAAAGATCGAAAAGCGATGGCCGAGACCATCCTCAGTCCTGTCGCTTCGAAAGTTTTACAAAGACTGTGACTGCTGTTGCTCCCGAGCAATTTCGATGCAATAGCGCAACTGATCAATCACTCGCTCAGCGACCAAGCAACTTAAAGCATCGGAACTTCCGCTTTCGTCATAAGAATCCAATGCGCCGTAATAGCGCTCTTTGTCTTCAGCGTAACGAATATTGATAGGCCAATAGTCCTCGCGGACTAACATGTAGTTTAGAAGCAACCGCCCTGTTCGTCCGTTGCCGTCAGAAAAAGGATGAATGGTTTCGTACCTTGCGTGAAACCGAGCAGCCTTCTCAATGGGATGCAACCGATTGGATTCGACGTTAAACCATTGAACCAGTTGATGAATTTTTTCAGGTATCTCTCGGTACTCCGCCGTTTTACAGTGTGTGCCAACAATTCTGACAGCATGGTCGCGAAAGATGCCGCAATACTCAGGAAGAGCTCCGAGCATCACGTATTTGTGAAAGCGACAAATTAAATCCTCTGATAGCGCCGTGCGTCCTTTTACAAAACCAAAAATGGCATCAAAACCAGCTGCATAACCTATTGCAGCCATGACATCCCGAATTGGTTTAGAGCCAACGGCTATCCCCTCTTTGACCGCTAAAGCTGTTTCCCGAAGTGTCAGGCTAGAGCCTTCGATTGCATTCGAGTCATAGGTCGTTTGCAGTTTGATTTCTTCTCGTAATCTTTGTATCGCTGCGACAGAAAGCGGACGGTATGACCTAAATTCATGAAGGGTCTTATCTGCTTGATCCAAACATTTTTGTTTCGGCGGCATCATAAATTTGCAAAAAAAGATAATCATTGCTTCAAAAATTAGAGGTACTTTTCTGCATCTTTTTGAGTTCCGATTTGTTCAGACATTTTCTCAATAAATGCTGAACTGTATGTTGATTTCCACGGGACTCCACTTAATGACTATACAACGCAATTAAATTAAGCGATTTCATGCACACACCATGCCTCTCAAAATTAATCTTTTTTCCTTCGCTCGCCCTAGTCCTTTTGACCTCTAGAGTTTGATATTTATCAAAATAGACACAATAAACAGCAAATTACCTCTATTTTTATTGACAAACGATCCTCGTTATATAAAATCCCCCCCCCCATGAAAATGGAGGTGAAATTTCAATGAAAAAAAGTCTTGCTTTGGTTTTATTCGGCGCTCTTGCTTGCAATTGTGCGTTAGCAGAAACGGCCTCAACAACCACGTCTGCAACAGGTAACATCATTTTCAGTGGGCACGTCGATCGTGGCGCAGCAGTTGTGATGGTAAAAACGCCTGACGATCGCGTCGGCACAGCTCTGGCTGATGCAACAGGTACGCAAATTGTTGTTCCTTCTGTCAAGTTGGAAGATTTACACACAAACGGCCTGGGAACTCCCCGCGATTTCTATATCGAACTGGAAGGCTACAACTACAAAACAGCCGGCGTCATGACGGCAACGGTTACTTTGAACGGAACCTGCGCCCTTGAAAATTCCACCGACTCAATTTACAAGAACGAAGTGACTGGTGATGAGGGCGCTCGCAACGTCGGCATTCAGCTCCGCTACAAGGGTGCCACGGCTTCCGGATCCCCCCAGACATTCACAAACAACGAAACGATAACCAGCACTTTTGATAATCAATACAACGGCGGTTATTCGTTCCATTTCGATGCTGCTCTGTACGCTCTTAACAAAGACGCTTTGACGAGCGGTGCTGTGCGTTCGACGGTGAATGTGACCGTTGCGTACAAGTAAGTAGTTAGGTAGTCGCATCAAGCTTGTTTCTCGGCCCATGTGATCACACTCTGAGCGGGGAACGTTTGATGCGATGGATTTTGGAAAAATTCTTGTCTTAGGGTCGATGCCAGATTTCAGGATTTCTCTGTTTAGAACATTGATCCTCAGCATTGACCTTGAGAGATGAATTTTGTATCTCTTCAAAATCGATTCCGCATTTTGATTTGATCTTTTCCTTTGATTAATAACAGTATCTATTTGGATGAACTTGCGATCACTAGTCGGCAATTTCAATCTTTCTTAACTGTTTATTAATCACTCGCTATTTCCGCTGAAGTATTTGAAATGGGTGCAGTTTCCGCAGGTCACTCCCAACTGCAAACGCTTCGAGACATGATCCATTTCGACTCAAAATCAGAATCCCCCCTTTTTCTGATATTGAGTCTGCCGGCAAATGTTAGTGAATGGAGACTTTATGCGTATCCCCAAACGTGTTTTAAGAAAACTTCTATTCACTAACTTTTGCTTCTTCATCGGTTTTTCTTCCTGCGTTTGGGCAACGGGACCGGGATTTGATAAGACTCGTCTCATCATTGAGGGAGGAAAACAAGACGGCAGTCTCGTCCTGAATAACCGAGGCGACGGAATCTTTTACGTCAGAGCTCACGTCGAGGATTGCAACCATCAAAAGACGGCCGATGCGATGGCTCACCCTGCGGTCTTCCAGCTTAACCCGCAAAAAGCTTCTCGCGTACGCGTTTTTGTCGATAAAACGAAAGTTTCTCAAAGCCAAGAAACCATGTTTTGGCTTTACACGAAAGCCTATCCCGCAAAAAAAATCGACAACACGACCAATCTCTTGTCGTTCAATTTCATCTCGCAACTGAAAGTGTTTTATCGCCCGAAGGGCTTAAAAGGAGACTTAAGCACATCGGCTCGGAAAGTTCAGTGGTTTATCAAGAGCGATCAGGTGGTTGCAAAAAACAACTCACCTTACAACATTTCATTGGCGGCGTACCATCTCAACGGCAAACTGATTGATACCAGTCACGTCATTGCCCCCTACTCAGAACACATCACCGGAATCAAACTCAGCAAACTCCCGGCCAAATTCGGCTGGACAATCGTCAATGATTTTGGTGGCGTTGAAACACACACGGTTGATCTCAAATAACGAAAAAAAGGATTGCCATGTGGCGCACGTTAGGGTTTTTCTTAAGCATTGCGATACTCAGTACACCCGGCGCCCTGGCACAAACTCAGAGCCATTCGAAATCTTCAACCTTTGGCATTGAGCAATCGCGCATCTTTATCGAAGGAAAAACTCGTCAAAGTTTCTGGAACATTCAAAACAACAGCCAACAGAATTATTTTTACATCGTTGAAGTCGTTGGCGTTGATCAACACCTGAATCCAACAAAGAAACTGGACCATTTTTTGGTGGCGCCTTCAAGCGGCATCTTAAAACCGGAAGAAAGCAAAACACTGCGAATCGTTCGGATTAAGGACAATTTATCGGAGGAACACGAAACCTTTTCGCTATTACGCTTAAAGCTCATCCCCTCCTTTAAGGCGAGCGATGAAAAAGCGCGAGTCCAAGCCATGATGACGATCGTTGCCAAACTTTTTTATCGCCCGGAAAAAATTCTCGCACCCAATGCGATTGAAAAGGCGGTTCTGACACTGAGTTATCGTTACGGCAAAGGAAAATTGGTTATCAGTAACCCCTCGCCCTACTGGCTGACCTTTCCCAGCATCAAGGTTAATGGCGCAGCGTTAACGCCGAAAAACAATAAAGCCTGGATGGTTGGTCCTGGTGCAGATCTGTCAATCCCACATCCAGACACTCCGCGCTCTGTAACGGTTCGAGCCATTCAGGAAAATGGCATCTCCACCGCAGATCGGGCGATCAGTACGGGAGGCAAGATGTGAAACGCAAACACATCATCCTCCTTACTCATGCTTTGCTCTTGTCAACCGGTTGTCCTCTTGCATGGGCAGACACGCAAGATACGGCATTTGACTTTGAACTCATCAGTAAAGAACTGGGCATTGAACTTAACGCAGAAGATCTGGAAAGGATGCGTCGAGAAGCTGCCGTGGGACGGCATATCTACGATGTCTACATCAACACGCAACTGCTCGGCTCTGAAACAATCGAAGTGATTGCCAACCCCCGAACGCTCAGCGGATTTGAAGTTAAAGTCCAGGCGAAACTTCTTCAACAGTTGACTTTAAAGCACGATAAACTGCCAAAACTCATGGCGCTTAAACCATCCGATTGGATCAACGACATCAGCCGTTACCTACCCGGCACAACCGTCGAAATCAATCCAGACTTACAGACATTGCATTTAGAAATTCCGCAAGTTTATATCGATGAGAAGCGCCGGATCCTCTTGAATCCCGTTTTGTGGGATTACGGAATTCCTGCCTGTCGACTTGAATACAATGCCAACGCAGACATTAACAAATACGGCGGTTATGAAAACAAGAGAGCCTTTGTCTCTCTGGATTCTCAATTCAATTTAGGTGCATGGCGCCTGGTCAACCGCTCCAACCTGCACTATGACAGCAACAACGGAACCGATTTCGAACGTTTAAGCACTTACTTAACGCGTGTTCTTCCGTCGATAAAGTCCCGTTTATCCATCGGGGAAATCAGCACCAATAGCCACTTCATGGACTCCATTCCGATCATCGGAATGAGTCTGCGCGAAGACGACGAACTCATTGAGCCCGCTGACCGTGAATACCTCCCGCTCATCAGCGGTATTGCCAATTCGCGATCCATCGTCACAATCCGACAAGGCAATCGCATTATCGTCGAGCGAGAGGTCGCACCTGGCCCCTTTGAGTTCGCTGATATCCAAGGCTTGGGGTACGGCGGCGATATTGAAGTCGAAGTGAAAGACGTCAGCGGTGATGTCCGCACCTGGACTGTACCGTACTTGCGTTCGACGCAGCTATTAAAGACCGGCCGGTTTTCGTGGGATGTCGCTGCTGGGCGCTATGACGCCCTAAAAGGATACGATAACCCTTGGACGGCAACCGTATCTGCCGGCTACGGCATGCCGGGCGGCTACACACTGTTTGGCGGATTCGTTGTGAGCGACCTGTTCAAACACGTGCGCGGCGGCATTGCGACCGACGCCGGTCGCTTTGGAACATTCACCGTTCAGGTCGATCACAGTCAGAAAGACACACCGCTAAATACTCGGAAAGGTTCGTCCGCCGAAATCAAATGGTCTAAGAGCATCAAACAAACCAATTCAAGCATCAATCTTGCCTATCGACACACATTCAACGGAACGATCGGTTCTTTGAACGAAGCCGTTTTCTTAAACCAATCTGATCGTCTGACAGCTAATTGGAATGCGGGAGACTTCGTCAAAGACAAAATTCGGCTCTCCTTATCGCAGTCGCTTGGCCACTACGGGAGCCTGTCGGCCAGCGGCATTTGGGAAAGATCCAATGAAGGAGCCAAATACCAAAGCCTGTCGGCCAATTACTCGGTCAATATTAAGAAGTGCAATTTGACGCTCTATGTCCAACGCATTGAAGAAAGACCCGTTGGATCTGTCAAACATTCGGGCTGGCAAGCCAACGTGCAATTGATCATCCCTCTTTCTGTTTTTGGCGGAAGCAATAGCTTTGTGAACCGATCAAGCCTACGCTTCTCCGGCACATTTGACGAAAATGGAAAAGCTTCTCAAGGCGTCAGTGTCAGCGGACAAATGTTCGAGAGCAATAACCTTTACTACAACCTGCAAGTTCAAAAAGCGCGTGACCACGATCCGAGCTATTACGGCTCCATTAACTGGTCAGGCAATAAGGGAAGTCTCTCGGCCAATGTCTCTCACTCAAAGGACTCAACGAGTTACGGTTTCGGCACATCAGGCAACGTTCTGATGACGCAGCACGGCCTTTTCTTAACACAAAATTCATACGGCAGCCTTGCTTTAGTCCATGTGCCTGGAGCTCACGATTTGCAGCTAAAAAACGGGAAAAGTTCAGGGGATGAATGGGCGGTTGCCGGCTCTTTGTACGATTATCAAAAGAATACCGTGGATCTGAATCCGGACAGTTTGCCAGCCAACATGACAATGATCTCAGGTTTTTCGAAAGACGTTATTCCTGCAGACGATGCCGTCTTGTACCGCAAGTTTGATAACTTCGTTGGGACACAAACTCTCTTTACCGTCCTGCCGGACAACGGAGAAACGATCCCCTTCGGTTCTGAAGTGACGCTGCTGGATGATCCGACGGGTCAAAACTCCACCGTATCGGATGACGGAGGACTGGTTTACTTTGTCTCGGCGCCGCAAACAGGTGAAATGAAAATTCGCTGGCGTTCATCAGACAAGGTTCAGACCTGTCTCGCTCCGTTTCGGATTAAAACGGTGCAGTCTGCCCCTGACGATTTGTATCGAGAAACCATTTCATGTCATGTACTTGAAAATGGTTCTGGAGAAAACCAAACAACCGGAGAACAACCATGAGTCGCTTAATGCAATCTTTTCTCGGAAGCATTTGCGCATTATTGTCGTTTCCACTTTATGCCGATGCACTCGATATTAACGGCATCATCATTGATGTTTCTCTTAACAATGAAGGTCGCATTAACGAGGGAATTGTTTGGCAAAGCAGCCGCTATTTCTCAAATACGGTACCTTTCCACAGCCTTACGCAGCGAGAACGCGCCAGTCTCATTCTGACCAATAGTCCCAATCAAGGGATGGCGCTGCCGATCGGTTCAATCGTCTCGCTTCCCATCGATATTGGAAATGACTTGAAATTGACATTCCTCGGAACTGTCTCCGGTCTCTGGGGAAACAATGAAATGAGCTGGAGCGCCTCGACATACTCGGAAGCAAAAACCATCACATTTCGCACAAACTTAGCCACCCATGCTGCATTTGACGGGATTGAAAACGCAGACCAAAGTGCCAATTCAGGTTCGCTTTCGTATCAGCTTTGGCCGATCATTTACTGTGACAATGCCAGAGGATGCGAAGTCCCTAACAGCACTGTTGACATCGGAAATTACTATTTGCGAATCTATGCAGGAATCTTCGGCATTGAACCGTCCGAACAAATTATTTCCGGTGGCACGATCACCTTTCAAACAGGTTGTAAGTTCAATGTCTCTCCAACGGTATTTTCAAATATACGCGTTAAACGAGAAAAAGCGAGAAGTTTCCTTTGGACAGGCAAAAGCGATATTTCAGCCTCTTGCAAAAGCTCGAAATCCAATCTTTATGTTCGCGTCACGCCTGTTAACGGCATTTGGTCGGAGGATGAAGGCCATCGTGTTGGACTGACCTCTCGCGAGGGCTTAGGATTGCTGTACAAGTTTGGATCAGGCGGTGTCCAAATTCTGTCTGACGCACTTGCTTGGAACACGGATCAACTGCATTCCGCTCTGATAGCAAGGGACTCCAACAATCGTGAAGCCTCCGGATCCATTTATTGGACTCTTTATCAGTACTCCGACGAACTCATCCCTGGCGATTTTACGGCGACCGTCAATTACGAGTTCTGGATTGATTGAACTCCAAACAAAACGTCTTAAAACCGTTTCAGGCAAACGGTTTGTATTATCACGCCCTATTGACGCATTCACCGTGCAACACAACTCTTCGCTTCATCAATAGGCGCTGACTGCCCCAAATCCCAAAAAGAAGGACAAACAATCCCCCTTTCTCTCCTTGAGGAAGGAAACTTCACCTTGCGAATGGGATTGGTGGATGCTGAGAGGTTCGAACTCCCGACCTACGCCGTGTAAAGGCGCCGCTCTACCAACTGAGCTAAGCATCCCTTCTGAAAAAGAAAGACGCTACTTTACAGCATCTTTAAAACTTTTGCTTGGACGAAACTTGGGTGCACGACTGGCAGGAACGGATACATTTTGTCCTGTCTTTGGATTTCGGCAAATCCGCTCTGCGCGACGCGTGACGGAAAACGTTCCGAACCCAGTGATTGCAACGGTTTGTCCCTTTGAGAGAGCCTTCGTAATTGCTCCAAGCATTGCGTCAACGGCATGTGTTGCACTGATTCGCGAAATAGACGCACCTTCAGCAACTTCTGAAATCAGTTCTCGTTTATTCATGAGGCAACCCCAAGAGTAGAGATAGGAAAAACACAGAAGAACACAAAACGACACTGTACTATAGCATTGAGGGGACTTCTGTCCAAAGAAATCCCCTCCCCTTTTTTTCTTCTTGTTTTAACAATCCCATCAGCGTGCTGCAGACACTGTCTTTGTCACATTATCCTTTGACAAATGAACCTCTTTGGCAACAATCGCCTGACCCGGATCATGCTTTTCTTCCGAGCCAATCGGATGAATCGGATTGACGAGAGCCTGAGCAAGAACCTCATCAATCCAGCGAACCGGAACAATCTCAAGCCCCTGTTTGACGTTTTCCGGAATCTCCGCCAAATCCTTGACATTGTTGTTGGGAATCAACACCTTTTTGATTCCTCCGCGCAATGCAGCAAGCAACTTTTCTTTCAAGCCGCCGATTTCAAGCACTTCGCCGCGAAGCGTAATTTCACCGGTCATGGCAATGTCCGGACGAACCGGGTTGTTCGTCATGGCCGAAACAATGGCCGTCGTAATCGCCGCTCCGGCACTCGGACCGTCTTTCGGCGTCGCTCCTTCCGGGAAGTGAATGTGCCAATCCGTCGTCGAGAAAGCACCCGACTCAATACCGAGCTTGGCCGCTCTTGAACGAACAACGCTGCGAGCCGCCTCAACGCTTTCCTTCATCACGTCGCCGAGCGAGCCGGTGCGCTGCACCACTCCTTTGCCTGGGAAAACAACCGCCTCAACCGTCAGAATATCTCCGCCGACCTCGGTCCAGGCTAAGCCATTGACTTGCCCAATTTGGGGCTCTTTCTGTGCGGTTCCGAAGGTAAATTTGCGCACACCGAGATAATCGGAGAGATTTTTCTCCGTGATGTTAATCGGCTTTGGCAAGCGAACCTTGGCGCTTGACTCATCGTTGCGGCGAACAATCTTTCGAATCACTTTTCCGATCGAACGCTCCAGACCGCGAACGCCTGCCTCTCGTGTGTAATAGCGCACAATGTCGCGCAGAGCCCCTTCCTCAAACTGCACTTCGTTTTTCTTAGCGCCGTTAATCTTCATTTGTTTGGGGATAAGATGCTCCTGCGCAATATGAATCTTTTCATCTTCGGTGTAACCGGAAAGATCAATCACTTCCATTCTGTCAAGAAGCGCAGGCGGAATCTGATACGAGTTGCTCGTGGCCACAAACATCACATCCGAAAGATCAAAATCCACGTCAATGTAATGATCCTGGAATGTCTTGTTTTGCTCCGGATCGAGCACTTCAAGCAGAGCAGCCGCCGGATCGCCCCGGAAATCAGAACCCAACTTGTCAATCTCATCTAAGAGAAAGAGCGGATTTCGCACACCGGCTTTCACAAGCGATTGGACAATCTTGCCGGGCATCGATCCGATGTAGGTACGACGATGTCCGCGAATCTCGCTCTCATCGTGAACGCCGCCTAAAGCCATACGAACAAACTTGCGGTTTGTCGCACGGGCAATGGATTCGCCGAGACTCGTTTTCCCAACGCCGGGACCTCCGACAAGGCACAAAATCGGAGCCTTCAATTTGCCGACGCGTTTTTGCACGGCCAAATATTCAAGAATCCGTTCCTTGACCTTCTCAAGTCCCCAGTGATCCGCATCAAGCACCTTTGCCGCTCGCCGCAGATCCGTACTCACCCGACTTTTCGCTTTCCACGGCAACTCAAGCAAGGTATCCAAATACCCGCGAATCACCGTCGCTTCTGCACTCATCGGCTGCATCAGGCGAAGTTTCTTCAGTTCCGAAAGTGCTGCATCCTCGGCTTCCTTACTCATTGCGCAAGAAAGGATTCGCTGCTTATAGCTCTCGAGATCATCACTCGGCAAAGCCTCTTCCCCGCCGAGTTCTTTTTGAATCGCCTTCATCTGCTCATTGAGGTAGTAATTGCGCTGGTTTTTATCCATCGCCTGCTTCACGCGGCCATGGATGCGCTTTTCGACCTGCAAAATATCAATTTCACCGAGAATGCAACTCAACAAGAAATTCATTCGCTCAGAAAGCGAACGGGTTTCCAAAATCTTTTGTTTGTCTTGCAACGCAATGGGAAGATGACCGGCAATGGCATCGGAAAGGCTTTCGGCATCCGTCATCTCAGAGATGGTGCTCACCACCTCGCTGGCAATCTTCTTACTTTCCTTGGCGTAGGAAAGAAAGTTTTGCAACACGGAACGGCGAAGGGCCTCAATTTCACTTCGGCTCAAAGATTCCGACTCGTAAACCGTCGCTTTTGCCTGCAAGAAGTCCTCATCGGAAAACGATTCCAACTTAACGCGCTTGTAGGATTCCACAAGGATTTTGACTGTTCCGTCCGACAGTTTAAGCATCTGAAGAATTTTCGCTACTGTCCCGACTTCGAAGAGTTGCTCGGCCTTCGGATCATCAATCTTCGCATCGCGTTGTGCAACGAGAAGAATGCGTTTATCCGAACCCATTGCAGCCTGAACAGCGCGTATCGACTTCGGACGGCCGACAAAAAGCGGCAAAACCGTCTGCGGAAAAACCACCACATCACGGATGGGAAGCACCGGAGAAACAAACACGTTTGGGGTTAAGCGATCAATACTCATCGTTTCCAAAAAAAGAATTCACCATATCCCCTATATGGGGGCTGATGTTCAATTATCAACCGAATTGACGAAATTGCTCGGTTCGTCTCAACGCTTCTCGCTCGTGATGAGAAGCTCTTTTCCTTCAGCATCCACATCGAGTCGAACCAGAGCAACGTCTTTTTGCGACGGGATCTCATACATCGGCTCAAGCAAGGCTTGTTCCAGAATCGAGCGAAGACCTCGCGCACCCGTTTTGCGCTCCAAAGCACGTCGGGCGATGAAAGTCAACGCCGCATCCGTAACCTCAAGCTGCACGCCGTCCATCGCAAAAAGCTCCGCGAACTGCTTAACAAGTGCATTTTTCGGCTGTGTGAGGATGTTGCGCAAAGCCTCTTCGGTCAGTTCCTCCAAGCACGCCGTCACAGGCAGTCTGCCGACGAGTTCCGGAATCAGTCCGAATTTCACAAGATCCTTGGGCTCGCACTGTGCAATGAGTTTCGAAAAAACGGTATCGGTTTTCTCCCGCAGTTCAGAAGAAAATCCGATGCCTGCTCTGCCCTGAGAGCGCTTGCTGATGATTTTTTCAAGTCCGTCAAATGCACCTCCGCAAATAAAGAGGATGTTTGACGTATCCACAGGCGTCATCGCTCCGCGCGGGTTCTTTCGTCCGCCGGCGGCCGGAACATTGCAGACAGTGCCTTCGATGAGTTTTAAGAGAGCCTGCTGAACGCCCTCGCCGGAAACGTCCCTTGTAATCGAGGGGTTTTCGCTCTTTCGGGCAATTTTGTCAATTTCATCCAGATACAAAATTCCCCGTTCGGCTTTCTTGACGTCGCCGTCGGCGGCCTGCAACAACTTATGAATGATGTTTTCGACATCCTCTCCGACATAGCCGGCTTCCGTGAGCGTAGTCGCATCGGCAATGGCAAAAGGCACCTTCAGCACACGAGCAAGGGTCTGAGCCAAGAGTGTCTTTCCCGACCCCGTCGGTCCAATCAGAAGAATATTGGATTTCTGCAACTCGACATCCGAACTTGTCGAAAGATGCCGCAGACGCTTAAAGTGATTGTAGACGGCAACGGCCAAGACCCGCTTGGCTTTTTCCTGACCGATTACGTAATTGCTCAGGTGGGCATAAAGCTCTGCGGGCGTCGCAAGCGGTTCGTCTTGAACCGGATCTGTCTCGACTCGCTCACTTCCTTCTTTTGCATCAGAGCCAAGTGCGGCGGAAAGTCCGCGAATGCACCGGTCGCAGACGTAAATACCTCGCCCTGTGTCAATCAATTCTTCACAGTCTTGGCGGCATCGCCCGCAAATACTGCAGCGCTGAGTATCCGAATGATTCATACGCAAACTCGTTCCTTATTCCCGTGACGTGAGCACTTTGTCAATCAATCCGTAAGAAAGCGCCTGCTCGGCAGACATGTAGTTGTCTCTGTCTGTGTCGCGGGCAATTGTCTCAAGCGACTGTCCCGTCCGTTCAGCCAGAACGGAATTGAGAAGTTCCTTTAAATCCTGGATTTCTTTGGCTTGGATGGCAATATCGCTTGCCATGCCGCGGCTGCCGCCGGAAGGCTGGTGGATCATGATGCGCGAATGCGGAAGCGAAAAGCGTTTGCCCTTGGTTCCTGCCGCCAGCAAAAAGGCGCCCATAGAAGCCGCCATACCGACGCAAATCGTCTGCACGTCCGGCTTGATAAAGCACATCGTGTCATAAATGCCGAGACCGGCATAGACGGACCCGCCCGGGCTGTTGATGTAAAGCGAAATGTCTTTTCCCGGATCTTCGCTTTCCAGAAAAAGCAACTGGGCAATAATCAGATTGGCGCTTTCACCTGTCACTTCACCGTTGAGGAAAACAATCCGATCTCTGAGAAGGCGCGAGTAAATATCAAAACTGCGCTCTCCTCGCGAATCCTGCTCGATTACCATCGGAATCAAAGTATTTGTTACCTGCCGCATCATGCGACCCCTCCTGAAAAGAAAAGCGGAAACCGGGACTCTGCCCGATTGCCGCTTTCGATGAGATGAATTCGGGCGATGTCTCTTAGAGCTGCATCAACTTGTCGAACTCAACGGTTTCTTGCGTTGTCTTGGCCTTGCCAAGAACATACTCGACAACCTTTGTCTCCGTGGCCACATTGGCAAGCGTGCGAGACTGGTTGGCATCCTTAAGATACCAATCCTTGACCTTGTCTGCATTCTCATAGCTGGAGGCAATTTCTGTTGCCAGCTTTTCCACATCTTCCGTTGTGGCAGCCAGTTTTTCCTGCTCAACAAGCTTGCTGACGAAAATACCGAGAACAACACGCTTTTGCGCCTGTCCCTTAAACATCTCGAGCGGCATCGCCGGCGCCTTCTTCGGATCCAGACCGAACTGCGTAAGACGCTCCTTGGCTTCCTGCGCAAGGCGAGTCTGCTCTTCGGCCACCATTTCCGTCGGAGCCGGGAATGTCGCCAGTTTTGTCAGAGCATCCATCACTTCAACTTTGGTGCGCGAAAGCAACCGGGCTTTGACTTCGCGTTCCAAGTTCACCTTCACTTCCTGCTTGAGGGTATCCACATTGTCCTGGCCGACGGATTTAGCAAACTTGTCGTCGAGTTCCGGCAAAACCGGTGTCTCAATTTTGAGGACTTCTACGTCGAAGTCCACTTGCTGACCAGCCAATTCCTTGGCCGGGTAATCAGCCGGGAAGGTCAACTGGAATGTCTTCTTCTCTCCGACGCCCATACCGGAAACCGCCTTTTCAAAATCCGGCAACATGCGGCCGGCACCAAGCGTCAAAACAAAATTCTCAGCCGTGCCGCCTTCGAAAGCGACGCCGTCCTTGGTTCCCTTAAAGTTAATCGTGCAACGATCTTCGTCAGAAGCTTTGCGATCAGCCTGTTCAACATACTGAGCACGCTGCTTGCGCATCACATCGATCGTCTTGGCAACTTCGGCATCCGTCAGCGGGCATTCGTAACGCTTTAACTCAAGTCCCTCAAACGACGGAATTTCAAATTCGGGGTAACACTCCACAACGGCCTTGAACTTGAGGTCTTCTCCCTCTTTGGTTTCCAAAGGCGTAATGACGGGGCGACCGACCATCATGAGTTTGGCAACCTCGGCCGCCTTTTCAAATTCGCGGGCAACAAGATCATTGAGCGTATCAACGTACGCATCGTGTCCATACATTGCACGTACAGTCTCAAACGGAACGTGTCCCGGGCGGAAACCGGCAACTTTGGCCTTCTTAGCATAACGCTTTAAAGCCGCATCCACTCCGGTCTTCAATTCAGCCGCGCTCACCGTGAATTCAACGGACTTTTCAAGCGACTTTGCGGACGCCGCCTCAGTCTGTGCGGTTTCTTCAGTCTTGCCAGGCTCTTGAGCCTTCTTTTCTTCAACGTTTTCAGTCATCACAGAAATTATTCCAAATGCAAAAAGGCTTGATCCCAAACCTTTCAGCGGGTTTTAAAAACAAAAAGAATTCGAGCCACAGCGCATGGCAGGTTCGAAGCGAGGTGCATTATACTGATTTGCTCAATTTCAGTGCGGCTTAACTTGTCGGTTTGCCTCTTTAAGGTTTCCGTTTTTTTAGGAATTTTCCCATGGAAAAGCTTTTTCTCGGTTTTGATGCCGGAACCCAGAGCGTCAAAGTTTCAATTTATGATGAAAACTGGCGTTGCAGAGCCTCCCGAACAAAACCGACGACGCTGCATTACCCGAAGCCGGGTTGGGTTGAAATGGATCCGAATGAATACGTGGATCTGACAATCGAGTGCATCGCCGAGTGCGTACGCGACATCCGCGCCGAAGGTCTTTACGCCTCACAAATTCAAGCCGTCATGGGAGACGGCATCATTTGCGGCATCTGCGGCGTCGACGAAAACGGCGAAGCCGTCACGCCCTACGTGAACTATTTAGACAGCCGCACGCAAGCTGACTGCGATTTGCTAAACGCCAAGGATCTTTCGATTTGGGCCGAAGAAACCGGAAACCCCGAAGCACTGTGCCTGTTTCCCGCCATGTTTGCACGTTGGTTCATTGCCAACAGTGAAACCTTTCGCAAACGCGGCGTGAAATTCATGCACAACGCCCCTTACATCCTCTCGCATCTTGCCGGTCTCAAAGCCAAAGACGCCTTCATTGACTGGGGAACCATGTCAGGCTGGGGTTTAGGTTACCAAGTTGAAAAGAAATGCTGGAGTGAAAAGCAACTGCAGATTCTCGGCATCGATCCGACGTACATGCCGAAGATTCTTAAACCGTGGGACATTGTCGGTGCCGTGAGTGAATCCGTTGCCCAAAAAACCGGACTTGCCGTCGGCACACCGGTATGCGCCGGCGCAGGCGACACCATGCAGTCGATGCTCGGTTCCGGCGTCTTTGAAGCCGACAAGGGCGTGGATGTTGCAGGCACCTGCTCCATGTTTTGCGTTTCAACCTCAGGCATCGTTCCGGAACTCTCCCGCAAAGGATCCGGGCTGATTTTTAACAGCGGGACTCTGGAAAACACCTACTTTTACTGGGGATACATCCGAACGGGCGGACTTGCACTGCGCTGGTTCAAAGACAACATCTGCCAAAAGAGCAACGATCCGACTCACTACAAAATTCTTTCCGAAGGAGCCTCAACGGTCAAACCCGGTTGTTCAGGCGTTCTGTTTTTGCCCTATCTGACGGGAGGAGCCGGCACAAATGTCGGTGCAAGCGGCTGTTTTCTCAATCTGACGCTCAAAGATGACATCTATGTACAGTGGCGTGCCGTGCTTGAGGCAATCGGCTACGACTACATGGAAATCACCGATACATATCGCCGCGCCGGCGTCAAACTCGACACAATCACCGTCACAGAAGGCGGAAGCCGAGACGAACTTTGGAATCAGATCAAAGCCGATATGCTCTCGAGCAAGGTTGTGCGTTACAGAAATGCCGGCGGCGCCGTCGTCACCAACTGCGTCTTTGCCGCACTGGCCGCAGGTGCCATTCATGAACCGAAAGAGTCCCTAAAAAAGACGATACAACTCAATGCGACTTATCTGCCGGACGAAACCAACACGCGTCTTTACAGAAAACTCTATGAGTTGAAAACGCGTCTGATTAAATACGATTTGAAAAAAACTTTTGAAACGCTTGCTGAAATGCGCAAGCTCTAGACTGTGTTGAAACGACTTGGCAGGCGAAGAAAGTGAAGTGCCCTCCCCTCGGGGCAACTTCAACTTGATCGCTCTAACGCAAGTGCAGTTTGCAACCAAGAATCCGAATCACCTTCAGAATACTGCTTAACCGAAGGTCTGTTTTTCCATTGAAAAGGCGATAAAAAGTCGTCCGCTCGATACCGGAAACGGAGGCAATCCGCACCATTCCGATCTCATGGCAAATTTCGCTTAAAACCCCGCAGACAGCGGCACCATCCCCGTTGTCTGCCCGACAAGCGGCATCCAGACGCTCTTGATACTCCTTTTTCAAGTCTTTCGGAAGGAAAAGTTCATTGTCAAAGCGCTTACCCATTTTATTTCTTCCTATTCAGTTAAAAAGTTGTGGACTCCGTGAATATCTCAAATAGAACAGGTTTGCAGAATCAAAACAAACTGTTAATGATTCGCCGTGCAAAGAACGCGAGCAATCGCCTCGCATGCACAATCCGCTGTCGGCCGAAGAAGTGAAGCGTGTAATTCGGAAAATCTTTCACTTAAAAGAGCTCTCCGATTCGGCTCAAGTTGATCAAGCAGGCTGTACGCAATTGCGTCCGCTCTGCAATAGTACTGCAAAAACTCGGGAATAACAGCATCAGCCAAAAGGATGTTCGGCAAACTCACGTAGGGAATGAGCCCTTTATTGCGCATCAACCATGCTGTCAGAGGGGGCATTTTGTAGCCGGCGACAATCGGTTTTTTAAACAATGCGGCCTCCAGTGTGGCCGTTCCGGAAGCCGCCAAAACGGCATCCGATGCCTCCAAAACCGTGTGGCTGTCGCCGATCGTGACAAGCAGTTTCGAGGCAAATTCAGGATAGCGAGCCGCCGCCTGCAAAATGGAGGCTCTGGCCGACGCACTCATAGCGGGAACCACAAACCGAACGGAATCGCCCAAAAGGGCGCAAAGACGCTCACAAGCGGCAAAAAAGACCGGGCCGCAACCGGAAACCTCATCGACCCGAGACCCGGGGAGAACCGCAAAGACCGTTTGGATTGTCTCCGGAATCGCAAGCTTTGCCCGAGCCTTCATCGGATCGGGCACCATCGGAATGATGCCGGCTAAAGGGTGACCGATGTAAGTCGCCGGAATTCCCGCTTTTTTATAAATGGCTTCCTCAAAGGGAAAAATCAAAAGTACGTGACGCGCAGCCCGGCGCACTGTTTCAATTCGCTCTGGACGCCATGCCCAAATGGAGGGAGAAACCATGTGAACGCAAGGCACTCCCCTGCTTGACAACTTTTGTTCAATTCCGAGATTGAAATCCGGTGCATCGACGCCGATGAAAATTTTCGGAGGGTCTTTTCGAAAACTTGAAAGCAGTCTTGAGCGCAGTCGCAAAATGGCCGGGATTTTTTTGATGACTTCCACATAACCGCGCACACTGAGCGTGCTGGAATCTTCCCAAACGGTTAAACCCGCTTCGCGCATCTTTTCGCCGCCGACCCCGACAGGCGTAAGCTCCGGGAAGCGACGGCGAAATTCCGGCAGAATCAAACTGGCAAGGAAGTCTCCGGAGGCTTCTCCGGCAACCCACGCCGCATGACTGGCATTCGGTCTTTGCATTGGCCTAACGAATGATGCCTCGAGGACTCGAGACAACGAAATCGCGCATGTGTTCCAAAAGGGGCTTCACTTCACAGGGAGCCGCCTCAACAATCGCATTGATTTCGGAGGCCGCATCCGCAATGAGGTTGCCCTCTCGGTAAATAGCGCGGTAAACGCTTTTAATCAATCCGATGGTTTCCGAAGAAAATCCGCACCGACGAAGTCCGACAAGATTCAGTCCGTGCGGCAACGCCGGATTGCCGTTGCAGATCACGTAGGGCGGAACGTCCTTTGAAACGGCGGAAGCTCCGCCGACAAACGCATGCGTTCCGATGTGTACGAACTGATGCACTCCTGACTGACCGCCCAAAATCGCAAAGTCTTCCACGTGAACATGACCTGCCAATCCGCAGTTGTTCGCCAGAATGATGTCGTTGCCGACTCGACAGTCATGCGCCACATGGGCATTGGCCATCAAGAGGTTGCGAGATCCGATCGTCGTGACGCCTTCGTCCTGAACCGTTCCTGTCGAGAGCGTGCAATGTTCGCGAATAACGTTGTCATCGCCGAGCGTCAAGCGCGTCGGTTCCGCATCGTACTTTTTATCCTGTGGATCGCAACCGACGGCTGCTCCGTGGTAGAAGTGATTGCGCTTGCCGATGGTTGTCACTCCCATGATGCTTACGCAGGAGTCCAGCACGCAACCCTCACCGATCTTGACATGCTCGCCAATCAAACAAAAAGGACCGATCACAACATCATCAGCGATCTCTGCTTTCGGATCAATAACGCTGGACGGATGAATTTTCGGCATAGTTTTCTCTAATTTCTCGGCGTGAATCTAAAACCTGCAAAATAGAATCTGACACAAATCCTATTTATCAGAACCCTTTAACTGCTCCATCTCTTCCCGAAGTGCTTTGATTTCGGCACGCATCTGACTTAAACGTTGAATCAAAATCATCGTACGCTCTGCGGCGACGCGTTCCTGCGCCGGGAAAACACCCATCATCGCCTTCGCCCCCTCTTGCCAGCGGCGAATGTTGCTTGAGGGACCGATTTGAACCATATCCGGAATCCGAATGTGTCCGTTAATATTCGAAGCGCCGCCGACCATGCAGTGGCTACCGATTGAAGTCGATCCCGCCACACCCGTGCAAGCCGCCATCACAGTGTGGCTACCGACTCTCACGTTGTGCCCCAGCTGAATTTGATTGTCAAGCTTTGTCCCCGCACCGACAACCGTATTTTCGAGAGCGCCGCGGTCAACCGTCGTATTAGCACCGATCTCAACATCATCTTCGATGCGTACGGCACCGATCTGAGGAATCTTGACCCATTCCCCTGCAAAGGGGGCAAAACCGAAGCCGTCTGCACCGATGACGGCGCCGGAGTGAATGATCACGCGATTGCCGATTTGGCAGTCGTGGTACACGCTGGCATTCGCATAAACAATGGAATCGTCTCCGACGACAACATTTTCACCGATATAGGCTCCGGGAAAAATGTGCACTCGCTCACCGATCCGGGCTCCGGCTTCGACAACCGCCAATGCATCAATTCGAGCGCTTGGCGCAATCGTTGCTTTTTCGGAAACGGCAGCCGTCGGAGAAATGCAGCCGTCTGCTCTCGGTTTCGCAAGCATCACCTGCAATGCCCACGCAAACCACGCATACGGGTTTTGCGTCACAACGAGGGCTCGAGACGGATTTGTTCCGTACATCGCTTCGGCATCGTGCGCCGTAACAACAAGAACGCCCGCCTGACTTAATTTGGCGGCATCGCGCCATTTGCTCTGCGCCAAAAAGGCAACGTGTTCCGCCCTGGCATGTTCAAGCGGAGCAAATGAAAGGATTTCCTTATCTTCGGCTCCGCCGTAAAAGGTACTTGTCAGACGGTTGCGGGAAAGTCGAAGAATTTCACCGGCCAAATCACCAATTCTCAACATGAAATCACCCGACTATTTGGTCTTTTTCTTATCCAGCTTAGCGATGACCTGCTCGGTGATGTCGATCTTGGAATTTGCCCAGACCGGATCCTGAATGATCACGTCATACTTTTCAGTCGTAGCGATTTCCTGAATAATTTTCACAGCCTGCGAAAGGATGATCTGCGCCTCTTCGTTGCTCCTTTGATTGCGCTCTTCAACAAGAGCACGCTGCTTGCGGGCGATATCGCGCTCGCTCTCAGCGAGTTCATTGCGCTGCTTGAGTCGCTCGGACTCGGTCATGATCGCACTGTCTTTTTCAAACTTTGACGCACGATTCTTAAACGAGCGCATTAAGCGATTGACTTCTTCTTCGCGAGGCTTGAAATACTGTTGCAACTTCTTTTGTGCCGCCACCGCTGTCTCAGACTGCGAAAGAATCTTTTGCGGATTCACGACACCAATCTTGCTGTCGGCCGCAGAAGCGGCTCCGGCAAAAACGGCTGAACAAGCCAAAGCAATCAGAACTTTTTTAAACATAAATAACTACCTCTTTTCATCAAAGACAGCAAAAATTTAGAACCCCGTACCAATCTGGAACTGGAAGCGTTCCGTCTTGTCCCCTTTCTTCTTGTTGATGGGGAAGGCCAAAGAAAACTTCAAAGGTCCGAGCGGAGAAATCCACGCTACGCCGAGACCCCACGAGTAACGCAAATCGCTGAAATCCATTTTCTGCCGCTTGTAGCTGTTGACACCTGTCGGCTCATAGCCCCAAACGGTACCGGCATCGAAGAATACAAGTCCGCGAAGCGTTTTATCCGCTCCCGGCAGCGGCGTCATCAACTCGGCGGAAAACACAACCTGTCTGTCGCCGCCCAAATTGTCGTCATTTCCCAAATCACGCGGACCGAGCGAAGAACTTTCAAATCCGCGAACCGATCCGATGCCGCCGGCATAGAAGTTTTTAAAGAACGGATAAATTTTATTGCCGTACGTATCCCCATATCCGAACTGCGCATTGAGGCCCAATGTCCAATTTTTGGAAAGAGGAACATACTGCGTGAACTGGTACGTAGCGCGATAGTAGCGCAAATCGAACGCCGGCAAACTGACTTCGCCGCTAAAACGCTGGTAGCGGCCTCGAGTCGGCGCAAGAGGATTGTCTCGGCTGTCTCGCGCCCAACCGACGGTAAGCAAAGCGGCCTTCGATGTTTTGCCGAACTCATCGACATACTTGAAGTAGCGATACGGAGAAGCTTTGTACGCACCGGAGATGGCTTCGGCCTCCGTTCCGCGCAACGTCACTTTCGTTGCTTCAACCTTCGCGCCAAAGTAGATAGTATCCAATTCCGTCACCGGAACGCCGAAATCAATACCGCCGCCCAACGTTTCGTACGCCACGTTGGAAACATCGAGTTCATCCAAGTCCGTGCGACGGTCATACACTTCCCAGTTGCGGCTGATACCCTCCGGCGTGATGTAAGGCTCGCCGAGACTGGCCGCAATCGTTCTCTGACTCTTACTCGTATTCACGTCAATGGAGAAAGCGTTTCCGGTGCCGAAAATGTTGTTCTGAGCAAATCCTGCCGAAAGAATGACGCCGTCGTCCGTTGAGTAACCGGCACCCAAAGAAATCGATCCGGTCGGACGCTCTTTGACCTTGACCTCAAGATCGACCTGATCCCGCGTGCCTTCGACCGGCAAATGATTGATTTCAACGTTTTCAAAGTACCCGAGGCGGTCAATACGATCTCGCGACAACTTCACCTTGTCGCTGTTAAACCAAGCCGACTCGTACTGACGGATTTCACGGCGAATGACAATATCGCGCGTGCGCGAGTTGCCGACGACGTTGACATGGCGCACGTAAGCACGACGCCCCGGATCAATCATGAAAACAACGTGAACTTTGTGCGTTGCCGGATCCGTCACCGGATTGGGCAATGCCGAACAAAAGGCATAACCGAGCGCGGAGAATTGTTCCGTGATTTTCTTGCTGACTTCGTTAATCCGTTCGGCGTTATAGGTCGAACCCGTCTTGATTTCTTTAATAAGGGGCTCGATTTCAGCCTCAAGACCCAGCATGTCGCCTGAGAGACTCACCTTGTCAATCTGGTACTTCTCGCCCTCGGAAAGGTTGATCGTAATGTAGATATCCGACTTGTTTGGGGCAACGGAAACCTGCGTGCTGTCGATCTTGAAATCCAGATAACCCTGATTCATGTAAAAACTGCGCAAGCTTTCTAAGTCAGCCGCCAGTTTTTCGCGCGAGTACATATCACGCTTTGTGTAAAAACTTGACCAGACGCGCTCATGCAGCTGCATCTGATCGAGAAGGTCATCTGCATCGAAAACGCGATTCCCGACAAAACGAATTTCCTTAATGGAACTTGCCGACCCTTCGTTCACGTTGATCGACACCTTCAGTCGATTGCGTTCAACCGGCGTTGTCGTCTTATCGACGATAACGCCGTAAAACCCTTTCGAAAGGTACATACGGCGCATTTCCTGCTCTGCGCGGTCTAAGACGGAGCTGTCAAAGATTCGGCCTTCTGCCAAGCCGACATCCCTGAGGCTCTTCAAAGCGGCATCTTTATCGAAGGCCTTTACGCCGCTGATCTCAATGGCGGCAACAGCCGGGCGTTCTGTTACCGAAATAACAAGGACGTCCCCTTCACTTGAAAGACTGACGTCACGAAACAATCCGGACGCGTACAAATCGTGAATCGCCTCCGACCCCCTCTCGGGCGTGTATTCGTCACCGACTTGAAACGGAAGGTGAGAAAACACCGTTCCGGGTTCTGTTCTCTGGATGCCTTCAATACGAATATCCTTGATCGTGAATATCTGCGCCAAAACGCTTGAACCCAACATGGTCAAGAACGCAGCCACCACCGTCTGCTTGAATGCTTTACGTATTCTCATCGTTTCTAAATCTCAATCAACAGAACCCCGCCCCGGGCTAATGCTCAGACCGGGCATCATTTGACCGCTAGTCTAACTGAAAAAAACCGACGACATCGTTAAAAATTGCAAGCCCCATCAGGCAAAGAACAAATGCAATGCCGATTCGAGTCAAAATTGCCGAAACCATCTTCGTCGGTCGCATCCCCGTTATGAGTTCCCAAACGTAAAGAACCGCATGACCGCCGTCCAGCAACGGAACCGGCAGAAGGTTCAATATTCCGAGACTCACGGAAAGGAGAGCCAAGAAACTGATAAAGGCGTAGGCACCGATTTGAAGCGTCTTTCCGGCTAAGGTTCCGATCGTAACCGGACCTCCGACCGATTTAAGACTTTCTTTGCCTTCAATCATTCGCCAAATTCCGCCTGCGGTCATTGAAGCAAATCCATAGACCTGTCGAACGCCCATCCACATCGCCTCGGCCGGGTTATGCCGAACAAAGACCGTTGACGGAATGCTTGCAAGCGTTGCTCCGATCCGCAATACCTCTTCGCCGGAATCGAGTTTTGTCAGTTTCGGACGAATGGAAAGTTCCCGCTCTTGTCCGCTTTCGGCCTCTCGAATGCGCAATTGAATCGGCTTTGAAGCACTGGCGCGAATCACATCAATAACAGACTGAGCATCGGCAACGGCGCGTCCGTTTAACCGGAGGATTGCATCCCCCGATTTGAGACCCGCCGCTTCAGCGGCAGAATCCTTCTCAACGCGGCCGACTAAGATCGACTCAATGTGCGGCACCAAACCGAACATCGCCGTCTTCCCTTTTGTTTCTTCGGAAGACTCTTCTGCGTAAAAATCCACCCAACGACTGGCTCCGGAAGCCGATTCAAACTGCACGCTGATTCTTTCTTTCGGCGCAAGGCCTGAAAGAAGGCGATGCGCCTGAGAAAACGTCTCGATCGAATCCTCTCCGATGCGTTTAATTGTCCATCCGTCTTCAACACCCTGACGTTCTGCCTGAGACCCGACTGCGGGAAGACCGACCTTGGGTGCAATCTCCTGCCCGCCGTACATGGCCAAACCGGCATAAAGGACGGCAGCAAATACTAGATTCATGACCGGACCGGCCAAAACGATGAGAAGGCGTTTTTTTACATCGGCATTTTCAAACGCATGCGCCCAATCAAATTGCCTGCCCGGATAGTCTTTCTCCAAACTTTCCTTTTCTTCGAAAGAAAGCATCTTGACGTAGCCGCCGAGCGGAATCGACGAAAGACGCCATTCACATCCCCGCTTGTCCGTATAACGAAACAGAACTGAACCAAAACCGAGCGAAAAAGCAAGCACCGAAACGCCGCAAAGTCTGGCAACGATGTAGTGTCCCCATTCGTGAACCACGATGAGAATGGCAATCGCAAGGAAAAAACCGATAAATCCTGACATACGACGTCTGCTTTCCTACCGAGTTTTCATAATCATTTCATGGGTACGAACGCGCGCAAGGGCATCAGCCTGAAGGATATCCTCCAAACTTTCCGGTGCGGGTCCCTGCATGGCCTCAAGCATCTTTTGACACACTTGCGCAATTTCTGTAAATCGAATACGACGATCCAAAAAGGCGCCGACGGCAATTTCATTGGCCGCATTCAGGACAATGGAGGCAATCCCTCCGGTCCTCAGCGTCTCATAGGCAGCGCAAAGAAGCGGAAAACGCTCCGTATCCGGGGCTTCGAACGTCAAATTGGAAAGTTTTGTGAAGTCAAGACGGTCTTCAATCCCGGAAATCCGCTCAGGGTATCCTAAGCAATACGCAATCGCCAGCCGCATATCCGTCGGTCCCATCTGAGCCAGAACGGATCCGTCTGAAAACTCCACCATGGAATGGACGACAGACTGCGGATGAACAACAACACGGATATTTTCCGGAACGACATTAAATAAATACCGAGCCTCAATGACTTCGAAGCCCTTGTTCATTAACGTTGCTGAATCAATGCTGATCTTTTTCCCCATTGACCAGGTCGGATGACAAAGAGCCACTTCCGGCGTCACTTCAGACAAATCCAAGTCGCGTCTGTCACGAAAAGGCCCCCCGGAGCACGTCAGCCAAATCTTCGCTTTCTTACGCTCGTCAGCTGAAGCTCCCTGCAAACATTGAAAAATTGCATTGTGCTCGCTGTCGACCGGCAAAAGTTGAGCGCCGCCGCGAGAAACCGCCTGCATCAAGAGTGCGCCGCCGCAGACAACGCTTTCCTTATTAGCCAACAGCAAGCGTTTCCCGGCTTGAGCGGCGGCAAAGCTCGGTGCAAGACCGGCCGCTCCCACTATCGCCTGGATCACAACGTCCGTCTCAGCATCGGCCGCCAATTGTGCGATTGCATCGGAACCTGCTACGACCTCAATATCCGACAATCCCCTGAAACGAAGCGCTTCCTTTAGCGCAAGTGCTTGTGACTTATCAGCAATCCCGACAATCTCCGGATGGTACTTTGCTGCCAATTCAGCCAACTCCTTGACGCGAGTGCCGGCCGCAAGCGATCGAATGCGGAAACGTTCCGGATAGCGTGAAAGCACTTTAAGAGAGCTGATGCCGATCGATCCGGTCGCCCCCAGAACAGCCACTCGTTGCATACCAATTATTTTCCTTTGCTTTTAAGCGTAATCAGTGCAATCTCATTGCTCGTGCCGATCCGTTGCATGAATCCGGTCCAAAGACCGGTTCCCGAGTGCACATAAAGGGCCATGCGGTGTCCGGAATCTGAAACCACTGTGTACAGTCCGCGAACAAAGCCTTCATTAAAAATAGCGACGGCAATCGACCACAGGTACGTTTGACCGCCGTGCGTGTGTCCGCTCAACATCAGATCAACACCGGAGTTCGACAACTCAGAGGCTAACCTCGGCTGGTGAGCCAAAGCCAGTGTAAAGGCATCCGGAGCTCCTTTCAGAGCTTTTTCAGGATCAGGCTCTTCTCTGTTAAAACGACCGGCTCCGCGATCCGTTAAACCGACAATCACAAACGGTGTCCCATGATACTGAAGAACGGAATGTTCATTTCGAAGAAGACGCATTCCAAAAAGGGGAAGTTGCCGCATCCAACCGTCATAGTCAGCATAATGCTCGTGGTTTCCCTCGCAGGCAAACACTCCGAGAGGAGCCTGAAGTTTTCTTAAAGCCGCCAGTTCCCGAGCGCGCCTTTGAACCGTTGCATCCACAAAATCGCCCGTCACAACAATCAAATCAGCGTGAAGGTCATTGGTTTTTTTAACAATTCTCTCCAAACGATCCGGGCCGAATACATTGGCCTGATGTAAATCGGAAAGTTGTGCAATGCGCAGTCCGTCCAGTGGCGCCGGAAGATTGTCGATTTCAACGGAAACAGTGTGAACAATCGGATCTTTAAAGGCATTGAACTGGGCAAAGGCACTGACTAGAACCGCACTCAAAAAGAGAATACAGACGGTTCTTTTAGAGGAAAGAAACGTCTTTCGTTTGCCGAAAATGAAAAGCAGGACGATTGCGGCGTCTCGCAACAAAAAGAATATCGCACACTGCAAAAGAGCCAAAAGGAAAAATTCCCCGACAAGCATCGGATAAAGTCCGAGTGTCGGAGAAATGATGCCGCCTCCGAAAAATTCCACGACAAGCGGAAACAAGCCGCCCGCCAAAAGAAGGAGGAAGAAAAGAAGTCGTCCGTTGCGGCGGCAGTTCGGCCAAACAACCCGTATCAGCAAATACAAAGCCAGAAAAGGAACAATCGTAAAAATCATCATGCTCGGCCTCTCTTTCGCACGGATGCCGGGATTGAAAGCTTCACGCACGTTCCGTGCGGGTAAACCGCGGGATCGGCAGAACTCACGGAAACAGTCGCCCCGATCCGTTCTGCGCGCTCGCGCATAATGCTCAAACCGAAATGCGACGACTTCCTGGATTCCGCAAGTTCCGGATCAATTCCGAGTCCGTTATCCATCACGCGCAACTCAAACTCATCGGCATTGTTAATGATGACGCTGACATGCGTAGCCTTGGCGTGCTTGCGTACATTCGCCAACGCTTCCTGCATAATGAACACAATCTGAAGTTTTTGCTGTTCCGTCGGCTCTCCGGCGGCTCCGTGCATGCGAAAGTCCACCGGAATATTCGTCTGTGCGCGAAAACGATCAACAACGGTCGTAATCGCCTCGGTAAACGGCTCACGGTGCAGACGTTCGCGGAAATTCAAAAGCAACTCACGAACATCCGCATACGATTCCTGCACGCCGGTCTTGATTTGACCGACGGTTTCTTCAACCAGTCCCTGATCCTTATCTCGAAGCGCCCCTTCAAGAATCTGCACCTGAAGATTGAGAAAAGACAGGGACTGCGCAATGGAATCGTGCAGTCCCTGAGCCAGAAACGTGCGCTCCTGAGCCACGGCGAATTCCCGATCCCTGTTCACAAGACGGCGGTTGGCAATGGCAACGGCCAAATGCGTTCCAAAGTTTTCATACAGCTGATTGCGGCGCGGACTCAGCTGCATGTCGCGGCCGAAAAAGAGCAAGTAAATTCCCAACGTCTTTCCGCCGCTTCGCACATGAAAACAGTAAGCACTTTTAAACTCGCGCATGGGGACAAACAACTGGTCAAACAACAGTTCTTTATTCCCGCTCGGGTAAAACTTAAGACCGACCTCGGTCAGAGAAAACTCCTCGGCATCCGTGTAAAAAAGCTCTCTTGAGTGAATGGCTTTCTGAGCCTCCTCGGGAAGATCCGTCTGTGCCACAAGTTTTAACTGCTGCGTCTTCTCGTCAAGAAGAAGAACGGCCGAGGCATAAGCTCCCGTGTAATGAATCAGTCGGAGCGTGAAGTTGTCGCACATCTCCGTGACGCTCTGAACTTTTCCAAGAAAGGAGGTGATTTCGTAAAGCTGCGCAAGGTTTCTGTTTCTTTCTTCAACCGCAAATGTTTTTTGCTGCGTCGTCGTCTCAAGGCCCTGCACCAAACTCTGCAGGCGGGCCGCCATACGATTAAACCCGTCTGCGATGTGCTCAAATTCAGAACAACCGGGCAAGGAAAGTCGAACGGAAAGATTGCCTCTTGTAAACTCTTCAAGCGTCTCAGTCACGCTGTCAATGGGGCGAATTACCCACTTGACGAGATACCAAAGAATGACGACAAGCCCCAAAACACAGAAAGCGACAAGCAGAATTTGGATGATTCGAGCCAGCGTCGCATAATCGGTTCGATCTGTCTGTATGAGCTCTTCAAGACTCGTCAGTTCGGGCATGATGCGTTCGATATCCTGCACATTAATCGGACTGGAGTGCTCTCTGGCCTCTGAAAGCAATCGGATCAAAATCGAATGCCATTGCACGCGAACGTTTTGCGTCAGAAGCAATATTTTTTCTTTGTGTTTGGAATCCGATGCTTCAACATTCAAACGAAGATTGCGGATGGAAGCACCAACCGAGTCGGTTAGTTCCTTAAATTCAACACGCGTGAAGCGATCATCCGTCATGATGTTCGCTTTATAAATATCTGTTCGAATCGATGAAACATATGAGAGCGACACGTAGTAGTCGTGCACCCTCTTGTTGAGAACAAATGTGTAGCTCACGGAAGCCGTCAACAGTGCAATCCAGAGCAAAATAACCGCCGTCAAACGCCAAAAAAGCGTATGCGTTATCAGTTCCGGTTTTTCAAGCGGCGCAAGGCCGTTCATCTGTGTCCCTTGTTTTTCCATCGGCTCAGATCAGTGTCGGTTCTGGTTTCTCTTCGTCGGAGTTTGCTCCGGAATCCGTGTTTTCATTTTTTTCGAAAGCACGAAGAGCCGTCGGAACAAAACGGATCTCAATGGGTTTTCCCTTCCTGGCTCGCCGTCCGAAATGATGTTCCCAATCGGAACGAACGAGTGTCTTTTCCCGCGTTTTCGTTCGCCCGACTCCCACAACAACACAGCCCTTCGTTGTGCACGGAAGAATATCCAACAGTTTTTCTCCCGGATTAAGATCCATGAGCGTCACGCCCTTGCCGCCGTCACTGAGAACGCGTAAATCTTTCAGTTCAAACACCAAAAGTCGGCCGCCCGAAGAAAGGCAGGCAAGTCTGTCGGTTTCTGCCGTTACAAGCCGCGGCATCAGAAGCTTAACGCCCTGATCAAGACGCATGAAGGTCTTTCCGGCTCGAACTCGGGCAAACAGATCCTCCATTCGGCAAATCAAACCGAAACCGGCGTCACTCGCCAACACAACGCGGCTATCTTTAGCCGCCACAAGATACCCGACAACCGATGTGCCCGATTCAAGATCAAAGAAACTGGAAACGGGAAGACCGTCGCCTCGCGAAGGCGGCAATGACGAAACAGGAATGGAATAAACCCTTCCGTTGTCACCGAAAGCAACAAGCGTATCTTCGGTTCGGCATTCAAAAGCCACGCCGAAGGCATCGCCGATCTTATAACTCATCAGCGTTGCATCATGGCCATGCCCCGATCGAGAGCGAATGAATCCCTTTTTTGAAAGAATAACCGTCACCGGCTCATCCGCAATCTCAGATTCCACACTGGCACGTTTAGCCGCCAAAACAAGAGTCCGCCTCGGATCTCCGAATGTTTTAACCGCTTCTCGAACTTCCCGTGCGACGAGAGCACGCAGCAATTTTTCACTCTTGATGGTTCTCTCAAGCGTACGAGCCTCATCCTGCAATTTTTCCATCTCTGCAAGAAGTTTTTCGAATTCCAAGTTGGCAAGCTGTCTGAGGCGCAACTCAAGGATATCTTCCGCCTGCACTTCCGTTAAAGAAAACTCTTCCATGAGTTTTTTCTTCGGATCGGGGTCAAAGCGAACAATCTCAATGACGCGATCAATATTGTCCACAGCGATTCGTCGGCCCGAAAGAATATGCAGGCGATTGTTGACCTTTTCCAAGCGCACTTCCGAACGACGCTTTACCGTGGCAAGACGCGCCTGAACCCACTCAGAAAGAATAGCAAGCAGCCCCTTTTGCCCCGGGTGTCCGTCCGTTCCGACGACAACTAAATTGACGGATGCATTGGATTCAAGCGAGGTTTGAGAAAGGAGCAGATTGACAAACATCTCCCTGTCAATTCTCGACGTCTTCGGCTCAAAGACAATGCGCATCGGCGTGTCTTTGTCACACTCATTGCGAACGCCGTCAAGCAAAGAAAGCATGTGCGCCTTAGCCTGCTGTTGATCAGCTGACAACACGCGCTTTCCCGCCTTCGGTTTCGGATTCGTAATCTCTTCGATCTGAGAAAGAACGGATTCTGCGCTGGCTGCCGGCGGCAATTCATCAATCACGAGTTGCCATTGCCCGCGCTGCAATTCCTCAAAGTGATAACGAGCACGAACTTTGAGACTTCCGCGACCGATCCTGTAGATTTCTCGGATTTCCTCAGGAGAAGAAATGATTTGACCGCCGCCCGGAAAGTCCGGTGCCGGAAGAACCTTAAGCACATCTTCCAGAGTGGCATCCGGTTTTTCTAACAGCAGCAACACCGCCTCTCCGACCTCGGTAAGGTTGTGCGGCGGAATTTCCGTTGCCAATCCGACGGCAATGCCGCTTGATCCGTTTAAGAGAACAAAAGGCAACCGTGCCGGCAACAAAGCCGGCTCCTTAAAGGATCCGTCGTAATTGGGAATGAACTCCACATCTTCGCTGTCAAGTTCCGAGAGAAGCAACTCCGATATCTTTGTCAGCCGAGCTTCCGTGTAACGCATGGCCGCCGGACCGTCGCCGTCGCGAGAACCAAAATTTCCCTCGCCGTCCACAAGCGGGTAGCGCAACGTAAAAGATTGAGCCATGCGCACCATGGCTTCATAGGCGGCCTGGTCTCCGTGCGGGTGATACTTGCCGAGTACGTCGCCGACAACGCGTGCACACTTAACTGCCTTCGCAGGAGGAGCAAGCCTCATTCTGTCCATGGAATAAAGAATTCGGCGCTGTACGGGCTTGAGTCCGTCAAAAACATCCGGAAGAGCACGTCCCTTCACAACAGAGAGCGCATATTCCAAATACGCCTTCGCCGCGAAACGAGCAAGCGTCAGCTCCCCATTCTCTTCATACGGAGCCCCATCGCTAAGAACACTCGGCAACGGCAAAGCAGCCTTCTGCGTACGTACGGAAGTCTTCTCTTTTTCAACAGGCTGTTTTGTTTGTTCGGTAGCTTGTTCTGTCTTTTTGTCTTCTCGCACGGCGGACGCATCATCTAAAGGTGAAATATCCCCGCGACCGAATAAATCCAGAGTTTCAGGTGTTTCTTTTTTCATGTCTGTTTGTTCATCGTCTCGCCAAAGCGTTTCGGTATTTTAGTTGCTGTCTGCGTTTTGATTGTCTAAAACCGCAGGGATATCCGAGGGAGCATCCAAGGACACCGTCTCGACGTCACGCAAGTTCTTTCCCATGATGTTTGTCCGTTTCCGAACATTATCCAACGCCGTTCTGACGCCGTCGACCTTCTTCTCAACTGCATCAAATGCTTCCGAGAATTTCAAAAATTCACTCTTCACTTTGCCGAGAATTTGCGAAACCTCGGCACTCTTTTTCTCAATTGCAAGCGTTCTGAATCCCAACTGAAGACTGTTAAGAAGTGCGGCTAATACAGTAGGGCCTGCGATGGTCACGTGCGACTGACGGTGCACGCGTTCAATCAGTCCCGGTCGTTTAATCACCTCAGCCCACAGACTCTCCACGGGCAGGTACATGATGGCGAACTCCGTCGTATACGGGACTTCCACGTATTTGCGGCGGATTTTTTCTGCCTCCTGCAGAATGCGGCTTTCCAGCGCCTTCGAACTCGCTTCCATTTGCTCGGCGTCAGCCTTTTCGGCCGCATCAAGGAGCCGCTCGTAATCCTCAAGCGGAAACTTGGCGTCAATCGGCAGGTAAACAGGAGCTTTTCCTTCCTTTCCCGGCAATTTAACGGCAAATTCAACGCGCTCATTCGAGCGAGGGCGCGTTGCCACATTCTTATCGTACTGATCCGGCGTCAAGATTTCAGCCAGGAGATTCCCCAGCTGAACTTCGCCGAACGTTCCGCGCGTTTTGACATTGACAAGCACGCGGCGCAACCCATCCACATTTTGTGCAACCTGACGCATCTCGCCCAAGCCGTTATAGACCGACTGCAACTGTTCGTCGACTTTTCTAAAACTCGCAGTGATGCGCTCGTTGAGAGTTTGCTGCAACTTTTCTTCAACAGTCGAACGCATTTGGCGAAGTGCCGCGTCATTCGAATCCCGAATGGACGTCAGCTGATCATTCAGACTCTTTCGCATTCCCTCAAGACCGGTTGCAATAGCTCCGGACAGGGAATCCAATCGCTTTTCCTGCTGAATCGTTTGGGATTGCAATTGCTTTAAGAGCGAATCTTGCATCCCCTTTTCATTTTGTTGTTGAATTTCGGATGCCTTTTGTACCAATCCCATAAACCCATTCATTTGAGCGCTTTGTGATGATTTCAGCTCATTGGAGGATTCGCGAACATCCCTGCGAAGCAGTTCAAGCGACGAGGAAAAACTCTCCGTTGTCTTCTCGCGTTGCTCCAAGAGAAGTTTCGCAAGCGTTTGCTCAAATTTGTTGCTTTGCTGGGCAAGACGCCAAAGCAAAGCGATCACAACGAGCAAAAGAAAGAAGGCAAGCAAAAAACCGACCGACGTCACAGCTGCGTCAGACGGCGCAATTGGCAGTTGCGTCATGAATGGATCCAAAAATTAAAGAGGTGAAAACTTTAGCAGTTTTTAAACCGCTTTCTTCGGTCGTAAGGCAGAAATGAGGCCGTCACTTATCGTCGAAAATTTGTCTTACTTTTCTTTCGTACGCGACTCACCCGGCGAATACAGATGGTCTTGCTTTGGCTTGAAAAGATGTCCCCGGGTCACATCCGATGAATTCTTGGGGATGCTCAGCGCCTCTTTAGAACCCTCTGGAACAAAACGGAACAGAACCTCGTCGCCACGGATCATTCCGAGCTGCGTGCGAGCTTGTTCAAGAACTGCATCTGTTCCGCTCTCGAGAGACTCAATCTCGGTTGCCGTCATGCCGTTTTGTGCGCGGAGCTGGTCATTGCTCTCGCTGATCATCGCGACATCTCTCTGCAGTTCCCACATCCGAAAAAGACCACCCTTTCCGAACCACAGCGGCCACTGAATCATGACCGCCAGGGCGAAAAGGGTGACACAGATGACGTAACGCAAGTTCACGTCAAACTCCGAATCGATCAAATATTACTTGATCGAATAGAACGCAGCGCGTCCCGGATACACAGCCACAGAACCCAGGTTCTCTTCGATACGAAGGAGCTGGTTGTATTTGGCCATGCGGTCAGAACGGCTCATAGAACCCGTCTTAATCTGACCCGCATTCAAACCGACGGCGATATCGGCAATCGTCGAATCCTCGGTTTCTCCGGAGCGATGGCTTACGACTGCCGTGTAGCCGGCCTTCTTAGCCATATCGATCGCTTCGAAGGTCTCAGAAAGCGTACCAATCTGGTTGACTTTGATGAGAATGGAGTTAGCAACACCCTTCTCGATGCCTTCCTTCAGGATCTTCGGATTTGTCACAAACAGATCGTCGCCGACCAACTGGATCTTGCCGCCGAGCAGGTCCGTCAAGTGCTTCCAGCCTTCCCAATCGCCTTCGGCCATGCCGTCTTCGATCGAGATAATCGGATACTTCTCAACCCAGCCCTTAAGGACAAGCGCCCACTCTTCGGCCGTCATGGATTTGCCGCTGCTCTTGGCGAGCGTGTACTTGCCGTCCTCGTAGAACTCACTCGAGGCGCAGTCCAAACCGATGCAAACGTCGCGACCCGGTTCCAAACCAGCTGCTTTAATGGCTTCAATGATCAGCTCGATCGCTTCCTCGTGGCTTTCGCACTTGGGAGCGAAACCGCCTTCGTCGCCCACAGCTGTACTCATGCCCTTGGAGTTAATGATCTTCTTGAGGGCATGGAAGGTTTCTGCGCCATAGCGAAGGGCTTCCTTAAAGCTCGGTGCGCCAACCGGAATGATCATGAATTCCTGCAAATCGAGGTTGTTATTGGCGTGAGCGCCGCCGTTGATCACGTTCATCATCGGAACCGGAAGCTGAACGGCTCCCATGCCGCCGAAGTAACGATACAGGGGCATGCCGCTTTCTTCTGCAGCCGCGCGAGCGACAGCCATTGAAACAGCGAGGATGGCATTGGCACCAAGGCGGCTCTTGTTGTCCGTTCCGTCCAGTTCAATCATCTTGCGATCAATGTAGGCCTGGTCAGATGCTTCCAATCCCATAACGGCGTCGGCAATTTCCGTATTCACATGCTCAACGGCCTTGAGAACACCCTTTCCGCCGTAACGCTTCGGATCTTTGTCGCGCAGTTCAATCGCCTCACGGATACCTGTGGACGCTCCAGAGGGAACGCCGGCACGACCGATCGCACCGCTTTCGAGGACAACTTCAGCCTCAACAGTCGGGTTGCCGCGGCTATCGAGGATCTCACGTCCGATAACATCAATAATTGCACTCATTTTTCTCTTCCTTAAGATTATTAGAGTTTAGGTTAAAAAGAATCTTCCAAATAAGGGCGAGCCTTAACCAAGGCATCAATTTCCTTTAATTGCTCGAGCAATTCCGGCATCCGTTCCAGCCTCACGCAATTCGGGCCGTCGCTCTTGGCCTGTTCGGGGTTCGGGTGCGTTTCCATAAAGAGACCGTCAATGCCCGCCGCAACCGCACCTCGCGAAAGCACCGGAACAAACCGACGGTCGCCGCCGGAACACGCTCCGTTCCCGCCGGGTAACTGCACGGAATGCGTTGCGTCGAAAACAACCGGCGCAAGCGTTTTACGCATGATGGCAAGCGAACGCAGATCACAGACAAGATTGCCGTAGCCGAAGCTCGCGCCTCTTTCACAAACCATCACGCAATCTTCGCTAAGTCCAGCTTCTCTGGCCGCATCACGCGCTTTATCGACGACATGCTGCATATCATAGGGGGATAAGAATTGTCCCTTTTTGATGTTGACGGGCTTTCCGCTGGCAGCGCACGCACGAATGAAATCCGTTTGTCGGCAAAGAAAAGCCGGGGTCTGAAGGACATCCACAACGGAAGCAGCCATTGAGACCTGCGGAACGTCATGCACATCCGTCACAACGGGCACTCCGATTTGACGCTTCACTTGCGCAAGGATACGCAACCCCTCTTCACAGCCGGGACCGCGAAAACTTGATCCGGATGTTCGGTTTGCTTTGTCAAAACTCGCTTTGAAAATATAAGGAATCCCAAGCTTTGCACAGGTTTCCTTCATGAATCCTGCTATGTCGAGCACCATCTGTTCGCTCTCGATAACGCAGGGTCCTGCCATGAGAAAAAATGGGGTTCTGTTTCCCACTTCAAAATTGCAAAGCTTCACGTTTCCTCCGAAAAAGGACTCCTGTAGGAGTGGGTATTTTAGTCCAAGTCAGCATTCGTATCTCCTCGGAAATTCATTTCGCTGAGAAAAATCACTGAATGGAAAAATACATCCCTCATAAAATCAAAAGCAGACACACTCCGACCGGAAAAACAGCAACCGCAGAATCAAGTCGGTCGTAGAAACCGCCGTGTCCCGGCAACAACCGACCTGAGTCCTTCACGCCAGAAAGGCGTTTCAGTTCCGACTCAAAAAGGTCACCCGCAATTGACACGCTCACAAGAAGAAAGATGATCAGAGTGCCGGCAAGAGGACCGGTCTGAGAAAAGACTCTGCTCGTCAGAACCATTTCATGCGGCACGTAAAACCAACAAAGAATTGCGGCAAGAAACACACAAACATAGGCACCCAATGCGCCTTCCCAACTTTTCTTAGGGCTGATGGCAGGAGCCATCCGGTGCCGGCCAAATGCGATTCCGAAAAAATATGCAAAAACGTCGGCAATCCAAACGATTGCAAAAACAGAGAGAACCAATGGCCAACCACCTTCAAACATCAGCCAGACAATGCTGAGGTAGGCCGCAGCAACAAACAAGAAAGCAAACAAAATCGAATGAATGCGAGCAATCTTAAAACCCGTTTTTCGAGCATTGAAACACAGCGCAACGATCGCCAGCCAAATGCAGGATACGACCAATTCAAGGGCAAGAAACCAAGCTCCTTTCGGTTTGAACGGGAAAATCAGAATCATTCCCATCGCAACAAGAGCAAAAAGGGCAATCCCGAAAGAGAGCCGCTGGTCAATGCGCTCAAGACGCAGCCACTCAAACAACACGATGGAGAAAGCCAGCGCTAAAACAAATAAAAACGCTTCTGTTGAGATAAAAAGAGAGCCAACGAGAATCAGTGCAAGAACAAGAGCCGTCGCAATTCGCTGAGCCAACATAAATTTCGTTCTCCTATTAACCGGGAGCTTGCCCAGCCTCAATCTGTTCGCCAGTTAAACCAAAGCGTCGTTGTCGCCCTGCAAACCACTGCAATGCCTGCATAAACTCGCTTTCAGAAAAATCCGGCCACAGCGTGTCTGTAAACCAAAGCTCGGCATACGCGCTCTGCCAGAGAATAAAGTTTGAAATTCGCGATTCGCCTCCGGTTCGAATCATCAGATCGACAGGTCCAGAATCTCGCAAGCAGAGATTTTCTTCAATGGCTTCTTTCGTAATCGGGCAAGAGCAGCGCGAAGCACGCACTGCGGCTTGCGTGATATCCCAACGTCCGCTGTAGTTTGCACAGACGTTAAGACGCATCCCTCGTGCCCCTTGCGTGATCTCTTCGGCTTCGCGGATGGTGTTGCGCAACTCCGCATCGAATGCTTCGACATCCCCGACGATTTTCAAGCGAACGCCAGCTTCAAAAAGCGGTTTTGCCTCTTTTTTCAGTCCTGAAGCAAAAAGTCGCATCAATGTACTAACCTCGGATTCCGGACGATTCCAGTTTTCCGAGGAAAATGCAAAAACACTTAAATTTGAAAGTCCGATCTTGCGAGCGCAAGAAATCAGCCCTCGAAGACTCTCCATCCCGCGGCGATGCCCCTCTGCTCGAGGCATCAACCGCGATCTGGCCCAACGCCCGTTGCCGTCCATGATAACGGCAACATGATTCGGCAACGCATTTGGCATCTGAAACACAGACTCCGCTAAAGTAATTTTGAAAGATTCAAAACTTCGCAGACATCCGGCGATCAGATCGTCATGACTTCTTTTTCTTTATCAGCGACGAGCGCATCAACCTTAGCAATGTAATTATCCGTCAGAACCTGCACGTCTTTTCCTGACTTCTTTTCTTCGTCTTCGCTGATCTCTTTGTCCTTGAGCAAGCGCTTGACGGCATCATTCGCTTCGCGGCGCAGATTGCGAATGGCAACCTTGGCTTCCTCGCCATCGGAACGAACGACCTTTGTGATTTCCCTGCGCCGTTCTTCCGTAAGGGCAGGAAGCGGAATCCGAATAACATCACCATTGGTTGCCGGATTCAATCCGAGATCGCTCGCGAGAATTGCCTTTTCGATCAACGGAACCATCTTGCGATCCCAAGGCTGAATCGTGATCGTCCGAGCATCAGAAACGCCGAGATTTCCCACCTGAGAAAGCGGTGTGGGAGATCCGTAATAATCCACCATGATGTGTTCGACAAGTCCTGTCGAGGCACGTCCGGTACGCATTTTTTTGAAATGTTCTTCAAGCGTCTCAATGGAACGCTTCATCTTATATTCTGTGTTCTGCTGAATTTCGCTGATTGTTGCCATGTCATCCTCCAATGAGGTTTTTGCGATCTTGCACTCGAATCATACGTGAACGAGCGTTCCTTCGTCTTCTCCGAGAATAACTCGACGAAGAGCGCCCTTTTTCTGAATCGAGAAGACCTTTAGGGGCATTCCTTGGTCACGACACAAGGCAAACGCTGTCGAATCCATCACCTTAAGGTGCTTAAGCATTGCCTCGTCAAACGTGATTTCTTTATAAAGCTTCGCATCGGGGTTCTTTTTCGGGTCTTCCGAATAAATACCATCGACTTTTGTTGCTTTCAAAACGACTTCTGCCCCAATTTCTGCTGCACGCAATGCAGCCGTCGTATCTGTCGTGAAGAACGGATTTCCGGTTCCTGCTCCGAAAATAACGACTCTTCCCTTCTTAAGATGCGTCAGAGCCTTGCCGCGGATATAGGGTTCTGCAACTTGATCCATTTTGATGGCGCTCTGAACACGAGCATCAACCCCGGAATTACGAAGAGCATCCTGCAAAGCCATCGCATTCATCATTGTGGCAAGCATGCCCATATAGTCACCCGTCGCACGATCCATACCCGTCGCGCCGAGCGCAACACCGCGAAAGATATTTCCGCCGCCTACGACAATGCCGAGTTCAATACCGAGATTAACGACGTCACAGATATCGGCCACAATTTCCGAGAGTGTTTTTTTGTTGATGCCGAAGGCATCATCACCCATGAGAGATTCACCGGAAAGTTTCAAAAGGACTCGTTTGTATTTAGGTTTTATACCCTCTGACATAAATTTTCTCCCAAGCTGACAATCTCACCCGTCCGCCAAGCCGATTGACGAAGGCGTCTTTGATGTTCTCGGGGCAGGATTGTACTGAAAAAGGAAACAAGCGATACTTTTGTAAAGAACGATGCTCCCTTCAAAGTTCCAATCTTTTGAAAATTTCTTAAAAAATTAAAGATCTCGGTTCGTTTTGTGTTATCTGAAACAAGCCAAGAAATACTGAAGGCCTCTGCACTGGCGAGAAAGTCGATAAATTGGCATTCGGCGTCAGACGAATTGTGTTATTGCCGGTCTGGAATGCGCCTCGGATGGATCCGTCACGACCCATCGCCTGTTCGAGTTCGTGGAGAATCTTGATTGACGCCTCGTCCCACACTACAGCGCACTCGCCGTCGATTGCTCCGTTCTGCAACAGATCCCCGGACTGATCGTTCGGATCCATCCAGTAACCGCCTTTTTCTTCATAAGCCCATTGATTCGGCTCTTCGGTGAAGAATCGAGTGCGACGTGTTTCGTCCTTTGCCCAGTACTCTTTTCCATCGGCACCTGTCTTCTTGACGCAAATTACATCGCCATCACGCTTGACACCGGACAACATTTCACGTACAGTGATCGTGTCTCCAGTGTATCGGGGTGCGGTTGACATTTCTACGTTGTAGCCGTCAAGACTCACGTCCGTCGACTTAACACCCCGGTTGTCTGGAACAGAAGGCTCAACCCTCGGTTGGGCTTTTTCTGTTTCGATGCCTACAATTTGATAGGCTCCGAGCCGATCAGTCTTATTAAGGCCACTGTTTTTACCTCCGTCTCCGATACGATCCTTAACGGTGATCTTTACAAGATACTCGCGCCCATCCACTGATGCCGGCGCATAAAAACGGTGAATTCCTTTGAGTTTTGGATCTTCGCCTTTGACCCTTTGAGTTGCCTTAATGTCGCGATAACTTTCAGCAGGGAAAGCGTTTGCAACAATCCTCGGTAAGTTACGAAGGATTGTCAAATTGTCTTGACGAACAGGAGAATCGGTCGCACCGCGCGACTCAGAGAACAACCGTGAAATTCCATGAATAACTTCATCTTTATCTCCTTTTGTCAATGTGAATACCCATCCCGTTGCATCATTTCGGAGAGTAACCGCCGGCTTTTCTCCAACATACGGATCGAGCGTCTTGTTCAACGTGGCGTTATTCGGTGTGCTGTCTGACGCGTCACCTTCAAGGCGAGACACTTTGACTTGATAATCCGGATTCTTCTCTGCTCTGTCGCCGAACTGCCACTCTCTGCCCTGCGTAAACGGCATGGCATATTCACCCGGCACGCTGAGACTCTTGCTGTCTTTCGACCACGTGATCTTCGCGGCAAAACTATCAATCTGATCCGGCGCAATGCCGTTGGCTCTTGCCAGCGACATCACCGCTCGCGAGTTAATGTCGGCCTGAACATCGCTCTCTTCTTTTGAGAAAACCCCGCCATTCATCTGCAACAGATCCCCGGACTGATCGTTCGGATCCATCCAGTAACCGCCTTTTTCTTCATAAGCCCATTGATTCGGCTCTTCGGTGAAGAATCGAGTGCGACGTGTTTCGTCCTTTGCCCAGTACTCTTTTCCATCGGCACCTGTCTTCTTGACGCAAATTACATCGCCATCACGCTTGACACCGGACAACATTTCACGTACAGTGATCTCGTCTGAGGCGTAGCGAGGGACGGTCGCCACTTCTACGATTTGGCTACGGTCTGCGTCCGGCGACACTTCGCTTGTAGCCTCAGAATGAGAAGGCTTGGTCATTGACTGAGCCTTTTCTGTCTCTATGCCAACAATCTGATAAGCGCCGAGGCGATCTTTACCACCAACTCCCTTGCTTCCATCTCCAGTTCGATCTTTCACCGTAACCTTTACAAGATACTCTTGATTGCCAACAACCACCGGCGCATAAAAACGGTGAATTCCCTTTAAGTTGTCGTCCGTTCCCTTGACTCCCTGATTCGCCTTAATGTCTCTATAACTCTCGGCTGGGAAAGCCCTCTGAACAATTTCTTGAAGATGCTCGAGAATCGTTAAGTTATCTCTGCGTGAGTCGCCTGTCTCTCCTTCTAATTGACCAATTCCGTGAGCAACTTCTTTCTTATCGTTGTTGCTTAATGTAAAGACCCAGCCAGTTGAATCGTTCCTCAACTGTACCTTCGGTGACTCTCCTGTGTAGTCCTCCAGAACTTCTTCAACCTTTTTATTGCTCGGGATCGTCTCATCCGAACTTCCCTCAAGTCGCGTTACCTTAACCTTGTAATCCGGATTCTTCTCCGCTCTGTCGCCGAACTGCCACTCTCTGCCCTGCGTAAACGGCTCTGTCTGATTGTGAGTGAGGCTGCAACTAAAAGAAATGACCAACAGCTTCTGGCAATGAAGAGTGTCTATTCAAAAAAACTCTTCGAAACAACCAAGTTCCGAAGAGTTTCTTGATTAAATGATCAAAATGCTTTGAAGACGCTTCGACGGACAGCGCCGAAGCGTCATTGACATCAGAACAGACCGATGACCTTCCACCAAGCCATTCCGATCGTCAACCAAACCACTGTGTTGACGGTGCAGATCACAAAACCATTGCGCCACCACTCATTCTGAGAGACGTAGCCAGCTCCGAAATACACGGGAGCCGCACCATTGCCGTAGTGAGTCAGAGAAATCGGCAAGTTGGCAAAAATACCGAAAGCAACCGCCGTCATGAGAGCCGGGGCTCCGCAGGCAACCGCCACTGCAGTAAATGCGGCATACATCGCCGAGATTCGTGCCGTCACAGACGCAAAGCAATAATGCGAATACGTGTAAATCAACGAAATGATCAAGAACGAAGCGATCCATCCCATATGCGCAGAGGAAATACCGCTTGCAATAAAGGCAGCAGCCCACTTAATGAAACCAGACTTCGCCAATGCCGTTGCAAGCGCCATCAGTCCGCCCATCCAGAACATGGCATCCCAAGCACCTTTTTCGGAAAGAATATCTTTCCAGCTCAAGACCTTGGAGATGAGCATGATGGACACGGCAACCATCGCAATCGGAGTTGCACCTAAACCAGTAAGGCTACCTGTCGCCCACAAGACAAGGCACATTACAAAGACAAAAGCGAGAACGCATTCGTCCTTGCTCATCGGTCCCATCTTTGCGAGTTCTTCCGTTGCAAGAGCACGTGCATTCGGAATTGTCTTAATCTCAGGAGGCGCAATCTTCAAAAGAACGAGCGGAACTAAGAAAAGACAGACGAGTCCCGGAACGATTGCGGCCACAGCCCACTCCATCCACGTCAACTCGACTCCGACGGCACTTGCGGCAAGTCCCACGCACAAGGGGTTTCCGGCCATTGACGTCAAAAACATCATGCATGTGACGGCATCAGCATGGAAACCAACCTGCATCAGATACTTACCAATCTTTCCTGCCGAGGGGCCCGGCTCCGATCCAAAGGCACTGCTTAAGGACTGAACAATTGGGTAGAACACGCCACCGCCTCGAGCCGTTGCTGAGGGCATCGCAGGCGAAATAATGAGCTCTGACAAGCAAATCGAGTATCCCAATGAAACGGCACTCTTGCCAATCGCTTTAATAATGCAGAACGCAATTCTGCGTCCGAGTCCTGTCTTAATAAAACCGCGGGACAGAAAGAAAGCGCAAACGATCAACCAGATCGTTCCGTTTCCAAACCCCATCAGTACATCTTTTGTCTTCAGGATGCCAAAGAACGCACAAAAAGTAAGTGCCAAAAAGGCAACGGCGCCCATTGGGATAGGCTGCAAAATAAACCCGGCGATTGTGGCCACAAAGATGGCGAACAAATGCCACGCTGCCGGCGTCAAACCCTGCGGAACCGGAAGGAACCACAGGATCACCCCAAGTCCCAAGACGATAGCCCATTTTTTCAGGGCAACTGTATCCATGATCTTCTCCTCTGAAAATGTTGTTGCCGGCGAGTCAAAGTACGATCCGTCCTTTTCGACTCCCCCGCGGAAAGAGGACCGAGCAAATACAAAACAAAAAGCTCTCGAACCGCACTTTGTCTTCTTTCAGGGAAAAGAAAACAATCAGTGTGTCGGGTTGCCTTGTTGCCAAGTATCCCTCAACTGCAACCGACACCCTATTTTAATACTAGTAAAAACCCGAATATACATGAATACGGCCTTGTTTTTGAACAGAACCTGTCTGAAAAAGTACACACATTCATGACACGTTAAAGCCATCCGAACCTATTTTTTTCCTCAAAAAAACGGCGACCCGTCTGATGGATCGCCGTTTATACAAAAGGCAAAAAGTCTTATCGACTCAAGCAAATTACATCTTCGCAGCCGCTTGCTGAGCCGCAACTTCTGCTGCAAAATCCTCATTGCGCTTGGCAAGACCCTCGCCAACAACGTAGAGCACGAAACCGGAAACCTGAGCTCCCTTGCTCTTTAAGAGTTGACCAACAGTCACCTTATCGTCTTTCACAAACGGTTGATTCAAAAGCGTGACCTCTTTGAGGAACTTCTGCACAGATCCCTCTGCAATCTTTTCCAGAATGGCAGCGGGTTTTCCGGCTTCTTTGGCCTTCTCGAGAGCAACACGACGCTCTGTTTCGATCAACGTCGGATCGATTCCGTCCTTATCAAGAGCCTTCGGTTTGGATGCTGCGATGTGCATCGCTACGTCATGAGCAACTTCATCATCGCCGCCGACGATGTCAGCGAGAACGCCGATCTTCGAGCCGCCGTGGACATAACTGTGCAGTTTGCCAGCAGCCTGCATGCGAACGAAGCGACGGAAAGACATGTTCTCTCCAATCTTTCCAACGAGGTCCTTGCGAACCTGCTCAAGGGGCTTGCCGTCCAAATCGAGAGCCAAAAGCGCCTCGACGTCAGCCGGAGCCTTTTCCGCCACAAGGCGAACGGCATCCTTGGCCATCTTTTGGAATTCCGGATTCTTCGCCACAAAGTCTGTTTCCGAATTCAACTCGAGAATAGCGCCTGTCTTGGCATCGTCGCTGATATAGATAGCGACAATTCCTTCTGCCGTGATACGGGAAGCCGCCTTCGTGGCCTTATTGCCCAACTTCACGCGAAGGATCTCTTCAGCCTTGACGACATCGCCTTCGGCTTCCGTCAAAGCCTTTTTGCACTCCATCATGGGCGCATCGGTTTTTTCACGCAATGCCTTGACCATAGCAGCAGTAATAACAGCCATAACTCACTCCTAGAATGTCCCGTCGTCTTTGCTTTAACGACAGGAGAAATTAAAAACAGAAGCCCGAAGTTAACTTCGGGCAAAAGGCAAATTACTGAGCCGGTGTCTCTTCGACAAACTCTTCAGCCGGTTTGTCACCGGTTGCCGCATCTTCCTTACCGCTCAAAACAGCATCGGCGATTCCGCTTGCATAGATAGCAACGGCTTTGCCAGAGTCATCATTGCCGGGAATGACATAGTCAACACCCTCCGGGCTGTGGTTGGTATCGACAACAGCGATGACCGGAATTCCAAGCTTGTTGGCTTCGGCAATGGCAATCTTGTGATAGCCGACGTCGACGATAAAGAGAGCATCCGGCAGGCTTGTCATTTCTTTGATGCCGCCGATGGACTTGTTCAACTTCTCGATCTCACGGCTGAAATCAAGAGCTTCTTTCTTGCTCATCTTTTCAAGGCCGCCATCGGCAATGACCTGTTCCATCTCCTTGAGGTGCTTGATCGTCTGCTTGACGGTCTTAAAGTTGGTCAGCGTACCGCCCAACCAGCGCTGATCAACCCAGCAGCAACCGGCTCTCTGAGCCTGCTCAACGATGATCTCGCGTCCGCCGCGCTTTGTATCGACAAAGAGCACCTTGCCGCCACGAGCCGTCAGATCACGGACAAACTTTTGTGCCTGAGCGAACTTTTCGACGGTCTTTTCGAGGTTGATGATGTGAATCTTGTTGCGAGCTCCGAAGATGTACTGAGCCATCTTAGGATTCCAAAAACGAGTCTGGTGACCAAAATGGCAGCCAGCCTCAAGCATTTCACGCATGCTTACAGACATGATAATCTCCAAGGTTAATGTCTCACGCCGCGGCCAAAGTGACAAATTTTGATTCACCTCGGACTAGCGCGCGGCGCGCTATTTACAACCCGTGAAACAACAACGAATGCACGGGCAATCAATCCTCCTTCCCTACGAAGGAGGAGCGGATTATATCGGCAAAATCGATTCCGTTGCAATGGGTTTAGCCTTTATGTTTTTTGCAGAATCTTCTCATGAACTCCTGTCAAAAATATTTACATTTCTAACTAATAAAATGTCCTTATTTTGCCGTTGAATCGGATCAATAGCATCAGTTAAAATCCGGCTCTCGCTCTCGAAGCGATCGAAAATTCATTGTTTAACCAGAAGAGCCCGAGGGGGCCTGGAGAGACCTATGGCAAAAGCCGACGATGTCGCATCCGCGGCAAAAAAATATCCATTGAACCTTCCCGATACCACGTTTCCGATGCGTGGTGACCTTGCAAAACGCGAACCCGGCTGGGTAAAAGCCATTAACGAAAAAGGGATTTACAAGACCGTCAGAAACGCACGTCTCGGACGTCCTCAGTTTCTGTTGCACGACGGACCTCCGTATGCGAACGGCGACATTCACATGGGGCACGCCCTGAACAAAGTTCTGAAGGACATCATTAATAAGTCCAAGCTCTTTGCCGGATTTGACGTCCCCTATACCCCGGGATGGGACTGCCACGGCATGCCCATTGAAATTCAGATTGAGAAACAGTTCGGAAAGGGGCTTCCGAAGGATGAGTTGCTTTCCAAAGCGCGTGCCTATGCCTACGAACAGATCAACCGTCAGAGAGAAGGCTTCAAGCGCTTGGGAGTTTTAGGCGATTGGGACAATCCTTACGTCACAATGCACTACGAGACGGAAGCCGAAGAAATTCGCGTTTTGGCGGAAATCATCAAAAAAGGTTACGTGTACCGCGGTCTTAAACCCGTTAATTGGTGCTTTGACTGTTGTTCTGCGCTTGCCGAAGCCGAAGTTGAATACAAAGACATTGAAGGCTACGAAATTGACGTTGCTTTCCTCTTAAGCGATGAAAGCAAGCCGAGTCTTGAAAAAGCGTTTGCCAAGACCATTGACAAACCCTGCTACATCGTCATTTGGACAACGACGCCTTGGACAATTCCTGCCAACCAGGCACTCAATGTTCATCCGGATCTTGATTACGATCTGATCGATTGCGGCGATAAATACCTTATTCTCGGTCAAACGCTTGCCGAAAGCGCTTTAAAGCGTTACGGCTTTAGCGGAAAGAGCGTTGCGACCGTTAAGGGGGCTCTGCTCAAAGATATGACGTTCTGGCATCCGCTTTCCAGTCTGGACAAGGGCTTCAAACGCACCGCCGTCGTCATTCCTGCCGACTACGTTGAAGCCACCTGCGGAACCGGTATTGTCCACTCGGCTCCTGCCTATGGTGCCGATGACTTTGTTACCTGCAAACAATACGGCATCACCAACGATCAGATTCTCAGCCCCGTTCAGGGAGACGGCACTTACGTCAATGACCTCCCTTTGTTCGGCGGAATGATGATCTGGAAGGCTCAGCCAAAAATTGTCGATGCCATGAAAGTTGCCGGCACTTTGTTTGCCGTCGGCAAAATGACCCACAGTTACATGCATTGCTGGCGTCATAAGACCCCGTTGATTTATCGAGCAACCAGCCAATGGTTTGTCCGCATGGATGACCCAACGGTCGACACACAGCCGATTTTGGGATTCAAAGCACCGGCAGAAAGCCTACGCAAAGCTGCTCTGCGCGGTGTTGATGCCACAAAGTTCATTCCGCAGTGGGGTTATAACCGCCTGCACGCCATGATTGAAAATCGACCTGACTGGTGTATTTCTCGTCAGCGCAATTGGGGTGTTCCTCTTCCCTTCTTCTTGGAAAAGACGACGGGAGAACTTCATCCGAACACGATCGAGATCATGTACAAGGTCGCCGATGCTGTTGAAAAAGAAGGCATCGAGGCCTGGGCACGTGCAAAAGCCGAAGACTTCATGAGCCAAGAAGAAGCCGCTCGTTACGAGAAAGTCAATGACATTCTTGACGTCTGGTTTGATTCCGGCTCCACGCATGCAACCGTTATGCGCGGAAGTCATAAAAAGGAACTCGGCTACCCGGCAGATCTTTACTTGGAAGGCAGCGATCAACACCGCGGCTGGTTCCATTCTTCGCTTCTCGTCGGAACCATGCTCGACAATCGGCCTCCGTACGATGCCCTGCTGACACACGGATTCCTCGTTGATGAAAACGGCGAGAAAATGAGCAAGAGCAAGGGCAACACGGTCTCCCCGCAAGAAATTTGCGACAAGTTCGGAGCTGAGATTTGCCGCTTGTGGGTTGCTTCGACTGACTACACAAGCGAACTGCGCATCGGGCCGACCATCATCAAGCGCGTCGTAGACAGCTACCGGAGAATCCGCAACACGCTTCGATTCCTGCTTGCGAATACAAGCGACTTCGATCCGCAAAAGGACGCTGTCCCGCTTGACCAAATGCTCGAAATTGATCGTTGGGCTCTTGCACGCACAGCCGTTTTGCAGTCGGATATCTTAAAGCTCGAAGAACACTACCAATTCCACCAAGTCACGTCGCTTTTGACTGGATTTGCCAGCGAGGATCTCGGAGGCTTTTACCTCGACATTCTCAAGGATCGTCTCTACACAACGCAGACGAAAGGACTTCCTCGGCGCTCAGCTCAGACGGCTCTTTGGCACATCACGGCCTCCTTCTTGCGGCTCATGGCTCCGATTCTCTCGTTTACAGCGGAAGAAGCCTTCTCAATCTTCAGCCCGAATGCCTCAGGCACCATCTTCACGGAACTGAACCATGATTTGCCAAAGATTCCCAATCAAGCGGAACTGCTCGCAAAATGGGAAGTCATCCGAAACGTTCGAGCCGAAGTCCTTAAGGAAATTGAACAGCTTCGAACCGCCGGAGAAATCGGTTCCAGTCTGCAGTCAAATGCCGTCATTTCCGCTCCGGAGTCCGTCTATGCGACGCTTGAAACTCTCGGCGATGAGCTGCGTTTCGTCACAATGACCTCAAAGGCTCAGCTTACCGAAGCCAAAGACGGCAAACTTTCCGTTACCGTCAAGAAGAGTTCGGCGAAGAAATGTGCCCGCTGCTGGCATTACGTCGAAGGAGTCGGCTCCGATGCCAGCCATCCGGAGATTTGCCCGCGTTGCTGTGAAAACCTCTTCGGTGCAGGCGAAAAACGGTTCTTTGTTTAACTGTTTTCCGATGACGGTACAAAACGACAACTTGAACTTATCGGGCGCAAAACGCAGGAAACTGCGTTTTGCCGCCTGTTTGCTTTTTTCTTTTTTCGTTCTTTTGCTGGATTACGAAACAAAAGAATCTGTCGTTTCCCGTTTTGCTGTCGGCGACTTCCTTCCCGTCACACCTTTTTTTAATTTGTGTCATCTGAGGAACACGGGAGCCGCCTTTTCTTTTCTCAGTGATGCCGGCGGTTGGCAATCGACCTTTTTTATTGTTCTTTCCCTGATGATCAGCGTTTTGATCGTCTTCTGGCTTTGGAGAGAAAAAACTGTCTTCCCTTCTCTCGGTTTAAGTCTCATCTTGGCCGGTGCACTCGGCAATTGCCTGGATCGAGTGTTTCGGGGATCTGTTGTCGACTTTCTGGATTTTCACATCAACGCTTTACATTGGCCGGCCTTTAACGTCGCCGATATTGCCATTTGCCTCGGAGCCCTCATCCTTATTCTCCGAGAGTTATTCAAGAAAGAGCGCTGATTTCGGATTCTTCTGGTTGACATATCCGTGGTTTGGCAACCGTCGTCTTAACAAAAACCTCGCTAAACTCCCACCTGTGTTGAGGAGATAACTTTGTCGATTCTGACTGGAAAAAAAATCACGGTCATCGTCACCGGAAGCATTGCTGCCTACAAAGCCTGCGAGGTTGTGCGCCTTCTGCGAGCCAAAGGGGTCTTTGTACACGTCATCCTCACTGCAGCTGCCAAAACTTTTGTCGGCGCCATGACGTTTGAAGCATTGAGCGGAAACGCTGTTTTAAGCGATGACGCTTCAAGCGCATTAGCACATATTGAACTCTCGCAGAACCAAACAGATCTCATTCTTGTTGTTCCTGCAACAGCCAACACGTTAGCGAAGGCTGCCTGCGGAATTGCCGATAATCTTGCCAGTGCAACGATCCTTGCCCGCAAAGCGCCGCTTGCATTTGTCCCTGCGATGAACTCTGCCATGTGGTCCAATCCGGCCACACAACGTAATGTGGCTACGTTGAAAAATGACGGTGCCGTTTTGATCGGTCCTGCCGACGGTCCTCTTGCCTGCGGACAGTCCGGAAATGGACGAATGGTTGAACCCGGCGTTGTCGTCGAAGCCGTTGAAAAAATTCTCTCACCTTCCTTTTTAAAGGGAAAGAAAGTGTTGGTTACCGCCGGTCCGACATTCGAAGCGATTGACCCGGTCAGAGGACTCACAAACCGCTCAAGCGGCAAACAAGGCTATGCCGTTGCTAAAGCCGCCTGCGAGGCCGGCGCTGACGTTACTCTCATCACTGGCCCTTGTGCACTTAAACCGCCTTACGGGGTCAAAACAGTTGCCGTCGAGTCAGCCCTGCAGATGGCCGATGCCGTCCAAAAACACCTTCCGGGAACGGATGCTTTTGTCAGCGTTGCTGCCGTTGCTGACTGGCGTTCGACGCAAGTGAGTGAGAGAAAGCTCAAGAAATCGATTGACTCCGTTCAAACACTTCAGCTCGAAGAAAATCCCGACATTTTGAAAACTGTTTCTGAATCCACCCTTCGTCCAAAATGCGTTGCGGGATTTGCGGCAGAAACGGAGCAAGAAATTGCCTATGCTCAAAAGAAACTGCAGGCAAAAAAGCTTGACATCATCGTCGCCAACAATGCCGCCTCAACGTTTGGACACGATAAGAACACAGCCGTTTTCATCACAGCCGGCGGCATTGAAAGGCTTCCGGAACTTAACAAAATCGACTTGGCTCGCCACCTTGTGGCACGCATTGCCCAAATGACGGAGAAATCATGAAAAACTCCAACGGACTTGATCCTGCCAACGGTGACTACGTCAAATACATTGACGATATTCAGAAGGGAAAAATTAAACCGAGAGGAGCCTTGAAGCCACCTTCCGGAATGCTGGAAACGCCGATCGAGAGCTCTTCCTCGGAAAACACTCCTAAGGAGCACAAACGCCGTGCAACAAGAAATCCTCCGGCTTTTCTCCAGGCTTTGACCGTTTTTCTGACTGCAATGGGATTTGCCCTTGTTGCTTTCGGCATTTTCTCGGAATCCGATGCCTACATTCCCCTCGGAATGTTCACATTGTTTGCCGGGTTTGTCTTTAATATGAATCTGAAAAAGTGAAAATCAAATTCAAAATTCTGGATGAACGAATCCGCTCGCATCTGCCTTCCTACGCAACGCCAGGAAGTGCCGGACTGGATCTTCGGGCTCTTTTGGATTGCCCCGTCGTGCTGGAGCCGGGAACAACAACGCTTGTTCATACGGGAATCAGCCTTCATATTGCCGATCCCAATTATGCGGCCTTGATTCTTCCGCGAAGCGGACTCGGACATAAAAAAGGCATCGTTCTCGGCAATCTCGTCGGTCTCATTGATTCGGACTATCAGGGCGAATTGATGATTTCCGTTTGGAATCGATCGAACGTTCCCTTTTCACTGGAACCTTTCGAACGTCTGGCTCAACTTGTCATCGTCCCCGTTGTACAGGCTCAGTTTGAACTTGTTGAAACTTTCGATGCCACTGAGCGAGGCGAGTCCGGATTCGGATCAACCGGCAGACAATGACTCTGTAAAAACGGCTGTCTATGACAAACAGACCATCCCAAGTCGGGGAAGTCAAGGCAAAGCGCCCGGGCTGCGTTGCCTATGTTTCCCTCATTCTTTTAATTCTTTTCTTTTCCGGAATCGCCAAGAATTTTGATCCCGCTTTTTCTTGGTTTGACTACTCCACGCTTTTAGGTCGATTCGGGTTCGTTGCCGAGACAAACACTTTTCTCGGCACCGGCGGAACCGGCGCCAGAGGCGGATTGCTGTATGCGGTTTCCTTTATCCCAAGCATCATGTTTGCCGTCGGTGTTGTGGAACTTGCTACCAAACTCGGAGCCTTGGATGCCGCTCAGGTACTTCTAACGCCGATCTTAAAGCCGTTACTCGGTATTCCGGGAGCCTGCGGCGTTGCTCTCATTACAAGTCTGCAAAGTTCGGATGCCGGTGCGGCCATGACGCGGGAACTTTTCGAAAAAAAACACATTTCCGATTCCGAACGAACCATTTTGTGTGCCTTTGAATTCTCTTCCGGGGCATCCGTCATTTTTTATCTCACCGTTGCCTGCGTCCTTTTTCCCTTCCTTCCGATCAATTACCTCATTCCTCTTGGGATTGTTCTCCTCTTTAAATGTATCGGCGCCAACATCATGCGGCTTTATCTCCTGAGAGAGAAAAAATGAGGCTTAACCCGTTTGAAACATTCATTGAGGGGCTGCGCAAAGGCTCGCTTATCAGCGTGCGATACATGCTTCCCGCCGTTATTGCGGCCTTTGTCGTGATTGAAATTCTTCACACATCCGGAATCCTTCCGTTTTTAGGTAAAACATTTGCGCCTCTCATGCATTTTTTCGGTTTGCCCGGAGAAGCGCTCGCCGTTCTTCTGGCGGCATGGGCCAGTTCGGCAGGAGCCATCGGAATTGCAGCGGCAATGGCAACCCGCGGCATTTTGTCGCAACAAGACATCGCCATTCTTCTGCCTGCAATTCTTCTTATGGGATCTCAGCTTCAATTCTTCGGGCGAATTCTTGCTGTTGCCGGCGTTCAAAACCGACGCATTCCCGGTCTGATGCTGATCGGATTGCTTAATGCTGCTTTGGCAATGCTTTTTACGCGTTGGATTCTGTTTCAGTAACATCCGGCAAACAAAAAGATTCTGAAACAAACGCTTTTTTATTTAAAATCCTCCCGTCTTTGTTTTTCGCGCTCTTTATGCTGTTTTCCTCTCTGACTCCGAACCAATACGAACTTTGGAAATCTTTCTGGGAAAAAACCTCGGATCGAACAGCCGATTGCACTTTTTTCAATCTGTACGGCTGGGCTCTCGCCTACGGCATTGAGTACGCTGTCGAAAACGATCTATTTTGGGTACGCCGCACAAAAGGCGAGAAACCTGTCTATTGGTACCCGCTGGGAAACACGGAGGATCTTAACTGGGACACCGTCCTTGCCGATTTTCCGAGCGGAAGCTACTTTGAGCGCATTCCGATTTCTCTTGCCGAACAGATTCAAAGTCGTTGCCCGCGCATCGTCAATTTTTCCCCGACGCGCGATCAGGACGAGTACCTCTATGAGAGAACGGCACTGGCTGATTTCACAGGCAGAAAACTGCACAAAAAGCGATCGCATCTCAATGCCTATGAACGGCTTTACGGAACTGACTTTCGCCCTCTTAGCAAAAAAGACATCCCGTCAATTCTCGCTTTAAGCGAAGAGTGGCTTCTTTTGCAGGAACCACAGAACCCCTCACTTAAAAGCGAATACACCGCCATTGAGCGAATGCTCTCGCTATGGGACTTGGACGACTCCGTTTGTTGCGGCGGTCTTTTTGTCGAGGGAAAGCTGATCGCCTACGACTTTGGGTCGGCCATGGATGACAAAACGTTTGTCATCCACATTGAAAAGGGTCTTCCACAGTATCGCGGCGTTTATCCGAGCATCGTCAAGAATTTCGCAGGGCATTCGATTCCGCCAACCTACGAAACCATTAACCGCGAACAAGATTTAGGAGAAGAAGGACTGCGTCATTCGAAAATGACCTATCAGCCCTCCGGCTTTCTTCAGAAAGCCCGCTTTTCGCTTTCCTAAAGCTTTTCCTCTAAGGCCTTTATCGTCTCAACGGCATCGGCCTGCAGCCAATAGTCGCACACATCAATGATCGGCGCTTCCGGATCCGTGTTTACCGCCACAATGATCTTTGAGTCCTTCATACCGGCCAAATGCTGGATAGCCCCGGAGATACCGAAAGCAAAGTACAAATCCGGAGCAACGATTTTTCCTGTTTGCCCCACCTGCGTGTCGTTCGGAGCAATAAAAGCATCCACAAGGGCTCGGGTCGAACCGACGGCCGCATGCAGTTTAGAAGCCAACGATTGTGCGGCGGAGAATCCTGCCTCGTCAATCACGCCTCTTCCGGCGGAAACGACGATCTTAGCCGTTTCCAAATCCACGGCATCCGGCTCTTTGTTTTTCAGAGAAATTCTTTCAAACCCGCGTGCATCCGTTTGAACATCCACTTCCTCACACGGAACTTCTTCTCCTTCTCCCACAGGTTCAAAAGCCGTCTGGCGCACTGTTGCCACAACGGGACTTGCTTCAATCCTGACTGTTGCAAAGAGACTACCCGCATAGATGTAGCGTTTGAACGTATCGGGGGAAACCACCTCGCCGATCTCCGATAAAGCAGGAACATTGAGCAAGGCCGCCACGCGCGGCATTACCGTTTTAGCGGCAATACTTGAACTGAAAAGCACGTGCGAATAACCGTCTGCCACCTGACTGACTGCTTGCGCAATGCGTTCCGACGTCTGCCTATCCTGCCGAACCTTCAACACTCGGCATACGCCGTTCATTTTGGCGCAGGCCCGGAAAGCGTTATCCGACACAGCACCAAGCACCAATACATCCACATCAGAAGAAATTCGAGATGCGCAGCGAACGACACTGCGTGTTCCGGAACTGACGAAATCGCCATTGCACTCAGCAACAACCAACACTCTCATTTCGATTTCTCCCGCAACACTTTTTTCTCATTGACCAGTTTATCGATGAGGGAATCCACACTCTCGAGTTTTTCCCCGGCACGTTCTTTACGAGGCTCCGACACCTCAAGAATCGTCGTTCTTCGGGTCAGATCAATACCCGTTTCGTTGGCAGAAATCGTTCGAATCGGTTTCTTTTTTGCCCGCATCATGCTCGGAAGTGTCACGTAGCGAGGTTGTGAAAGACGAAGTTCGGCGGAAACAACAGCCGGAAGCTGCGCCGCGACCTGTTCGGTTCCTTCATCGGTCTCTCGCCAAACATGCAACTCGGATTCATGCAGCTCCAACCGTGAAGCGTGCGTGGCAATCGGCATATTGAGCAAGGCTGAGAGCATCTGAGAAACTTGGTTGGCGTCGTTATCAATTGCCTGTTTCCCCAGCAAAATAAGATCCGGCTTCTCTTCGGATGCGACTTTGGCCAACACCTTGGCAATCGTAAAGGGTTCAACCGTCGTATCGAGCAAAACGTGTACAGAGCGATCCGCTCCGATTGCCATAGCGACTCGCAACGTATCGGCTGCTTTTGCATCTCCGACGCTCACGGCAACCACCTCTGAAACTTTTCCCTCCTCCTTGAGGCGGACAGCCGCCTCAACGGCAATCTCATCGAACGGATTCATACTCATCTTCAACCCTGCCGTCTCAACATCTTTGCCGTCGGCTCTCGGGTGAACCTTAACGTTGTAATCGACAACGCGCTTTACCGCCACAAGTACTTTCATAGGGAAAAACTTCCGAACTTCACAAACAGAAGACCTCGTTTTGAAAGGTCGCAAAAATATAGTTTCGGATTATAGAAAAACTTCGTCAAAGAAAACCGCTCATCCGCAATTGAGAAAATTCATTTTTTAAAAGAAGAAGACTTTCCGGCCGATTCGTGGCATAGTGAGGCAAATTTCGGTTTCCAGAGAAGACATTCCCCTTCCCTGCAGAACCGAAACCAGAATTCAAACCATTTTTCCTTTTTACATTTTTTGGAGTTTTTTATGCTCAGCGACATCGAAATCGCTCAGTCGATCCGACTCAAACGAATCGACGACCTTGCCCATGAATGGGGGCTCACAGATGAAGAATTTGAGCCCTACGGTCGTGACAAGGCAAAGGTCACATTAAACAAAACGCGCACTCCGAACGGGAAACTGATTCTCGTGACGGCCACTTCCGGGATGCCTGCCGGCTCCGGCAAAACAACGACATCCATTGCGTTGGCGCAGGGATTGAACCGCATCGGGAAAAAAGCTGTTCTCGCCTTGCGCGAACCTTCGCTCGGCCCCGTTTTCGGAATGAAAGGCGGAGCGGCCGGCGGCGGCTACTCTCAAGTTCTTCCGATGGAATCCATCAACCTGCACTTCACGGGCGATTTCCACGCCATTTCGGCGGCAAACAATCTGTTGGCCGCACTCATTGACAATGCCAGACATTTCCGCCAGGTCGACTTGCGAGAAGTCACCTGGAAACGTGTCGTCGACCTCAATGACAGACAATTGCGCTTCATTGTTTCCGGCCTCGGCGGCCCCGTGAACGGCGATCCGGCCGAGACCGGATTTGACATCACGGTTGCCAGCGAACTCATGGCCGTGCTGTGTTTGGCCGACAGCGAAGAGGACTTAAGAAACAGAATCAATTCTCTTGTCATCGGCATTAAACGCGACGGATCAGCTTTCACGTGCGGTGAACTCGGAGCAACCGGTTCTCTGATGGCGCTCCTTTTGGAGGCCGTTAAACCCAATCTCGTCCAAACGACGGAGGGAACGCCCGCCTTTGTCCACGGAGGCCCTTTTGCCAACATCGCTCACGGCTGCAATTCCATTGCGGCAACAAAAGCAGCAATGACGCTCGGCGAGTTTGCCATTACGGAGGCCGGATTCGGCAGTGACCTCGGTGCTCAGAAATTCTTTGACATTAAATGCCGGCATGCCGGACTTGTCCCTTCCGCCGTGGTTCTCGTCACGAGTCTCAAAGCACTTCGCTGGCACGGAGGCGTTGATTTGAAAGAAATCGGAAAACCCAACATCAACGCACTGAAAGCAGGCCTTTGCAATCTCGATGCCCACGTTGAAAACTTAAAGCGCTTTGGTCCGCCCATCGTCGTCTCCATGAATCATTTCTCAGGAGATCCGGAAGACGAAATCGCCGTTTTGCGCGAGCACTGCAAGGAACTCGGCGTTCGATTTGCCGTCAGCAAAGGTTTTGCCGAGGGAGGAGCCGGTGCCGTCGATCTCGCACACGAAGTTCTTGATGCTGTTGGCGAAGCCCCCAAGGAATTGCATTTCTCCTACCCGGCCGATGCTCCGATTCCGGAGAAAATTGAAGCCATTGCCAAAAACGTTTACGGCGCAGGGTCCGTTTCTTTTTCAGAGGCCGCCAAGAAGGATCTCAAAAACCTTCAGGCTCTCGGCTTTGATCGATTAGCCGTCTGCGTGGCCAAAACGCCTCTCTCACTGACGCACGATCCGAGTCAAAAGGGGGCTCCCAAAGGATGGAATCTTCCCGTACAACGGCTTTTGCTCAATGCCGGGGCCGGATTCGTTGTTGCCACAACAGGAGCCATTTTGCGCATGCCCGGCCTTCCGAGAGAGCCGGCTGCTTACCGAATCGACGTCAAGGACGGAAAGATCACGGGGCTGTCCTAACCGTCTCGAAACCTCCTTTTTGCAGTTTATTCAACGAAACTTGAAACAGGGACAAAACGAGTCCCTGTTTCATTTTCTAAACTTCCCTCCAAGCAAAAATGCCGTTTAAGGAGAGCACCATGGCTGAAACGCAGACGACAGATTGTCTTCCTGTTCGTGATGAATTTTTCTGGCTCGAACAAATCAACAAAGCAACGCTGGTCATCAATACTGAAGAAGGCTTAAGCCCAAAAGAAGAAGCTAAATGTTTTGCCGAGGCCATTCAAGGTGTTTTTGAAGATGCCGAAAAACCCGGAGCTGTCCGCCCCAAAACAGTCATCTCATTGGAACCTCTCCTTATCCAAAAGGCCGGACCAAAAATCTCAATTCTTCATGTCGGAAGAAGCTCTCAGGATATGCATTCCACGTACCGACTGAGTCTGTGTCGGGACAACGCAATCCGCATCATGAATGCCTTAAATGAGGTCTGCGATGCCATGACGGCCATGGCCGATGAGCACCGCGAGACGCTGGTTGTCAATTACACGAACGGCGTTGCTGCTCAGCCAAACACGCTTGGTCACTATCTGATCGGGATCCTTGCCGGATTCAACCGAGACCGCGAGCGTTTGACGCAATTCGTAAAACGCTTTGACTTCTGCCCCATGGGCTCGACCGTTCTAAACGGAACAAGTTGGCCGCTTAACCGCCGACGCATGGCCTCTTACCTTGCTTACTCAGACATTACGCACAACTGCTACGACGGCACGCTCGGCATCAATGTGGATATGCCTGTCGAATTTGCAGAGATTTTGCAAAGCATCGGCCTGCACATCGGAACATTCATTCAGGACATCACAGTTCAATATGCTCAAGCACGACCCTGGATGCTCCTGCAGGAAGGCGCGGGAACAACGTATGTGTCTTCTGCGATGCCGCAAAAACGCAACCCTGGGCTGATGGTCAATACCCGCAGTGCAGCCAGCCAGACCATTGCGGATGCCAACGCTATTTTGCTGCGAGCTCACAACATCGTGCCCGGCATGATGGATGCGAAAAACCAAACCTGTGCTCTGGCAGCCACGAAAACTGCCGTCGGAGCTCTAGGTATGCTCAAGCGCGTCGTTCAATCCATCAAAGTCAATAAAGAACGAGCACTCGAAGAACTGAACAGTGACTGGACAGCCAGTCAGGAACTGGCTGACGTTTTTGTGCGTGAGTACGGTCTTCCCTTCCGAATCGGCCATCACGTGGTCAGTCAAATGGTCAGCTATGCTCGAGCCAACAATGTTTATCCTCTGAACTTTCCGTATGCGCAAATGCAGAAAATCTATTCAGAGGTTATCCAAAACGAATTTCCGGAAGCCTCGAAAGAACTTCCCATGAGCGAAACCGAATTCCGTTCCTTGTTGAATCCGCGCGAAATCGTTAACAGACGAGCTGTCGAGGGCGGCCCCCAACCGGCAGCATTCGCTTGTCAATACAAAGAACAGACAGAAGTTAACCTTTTGTTCAGAAATTGGGTTACAGAGACAAAAGAACGCATCGAAAACGCTCTCAACACATTGCAAAAGGATTTTTCGAAGTACCTTTAAAGAATTTCCCCTCCTGAAGAAAAAGCGCCTATCGGATGATGTGAACTCTCTCCGAAAGGCGTTTTTTTAGGCGGAAATTTTTAATTATCGCTTGACAACTTTCTGAGCCAATGCGCCGAGAAGCGGCTCAAACTTCACGCCGTACCAATGGTTCTTCTCCGACTGTGTTGTTTCAATTGCCTCAACCGTAAAATCCGCTGCAATCTTTGCGGCTTCATTTTGCTCAATACCGGCTAAATAAGCACCGGCAAAAGCCGCCGCATACACATCGCCGGTTCCGTGGCAGCCCTGAGCGATTTTTCGATGCTCATAGTAATACATCGGTTCGCCCATCGTGCTTACGACAACCCCGGTCTTTTCGGGTCGATACCCAACCCCGGTCAAAACAACCGTCTTGGCACCCAGTCGATGAAGTGCATCCGTCAGATCCTTCACATAAGCTTCATCATAGGTCTCTCGGTACTCTTTCCCTGTGAGAAATGCAGCTTCAGAAATGTTCGGAAGCAAAAAGTCTGCGCAAGCAACCAACGACTTCATAGCCTCAACATAGTCGTCATTGAATACCGGATACAGTTTTCCGTTATCCGCCATCGCCGGATCAATGATCGTCGGCGCTCCCTCTTTCAAACAGGTTTGGATAATCCGTTCGACCAAAGCAATCTGCTCACGGCTTCCTAAGTAACCCGTCGTCACTGCGTCAAAACGGATTCCCTCGCTAACCCAATGGGATCGAATCGGCTCAATATCCTCCGTCAAATCGCGGAACGTAAAGCCTTTAAATCCTGCCGTGTGCGTCGACAAGACGGCCGACGGAAGAATGGCCGTCTCATGACCGCAAACCGAAAGAATCGGCAACGCCACCGTCAGTGAGCACTGACCGACGCACGAAATATCCTGAATCGTCAAAATCCTTTTGTAGGACACATCTGACTCCATTTGATTGTAGTTTTAATTTGAAACTTCCTTCTGACGCTGAGCTTCCACGTGCTTGAGGTAAGCCTCATCAACGTCTCCGGTTATGTACTCCCCGTCAAAACACGAGCAATCGTAGTGCTTGATCGAGGGATTTAAACTGGAAATTGCCGATTTCAGATCCTCGAGCCTTTGATACACGACGGCATCCGCTCCGATCTTTTGAGCCACTCCGTCCGCATCCAATCCGTGTCCGCAGATCAACTCATCGCGCGTCGTCATATCAATGCCGTAGACATTTGGAAACATCACGCGCGGAGCCGTTGAAGCGACAAAAACTTTTTTAGCACCCGCTTCGCGCGCCAACTTCACGATTTCACACATGGTCGTGCCGCGCACAATCGAATCATCAACGAGCAAAACATTCTTTCCCTCAAACTCAACGGGCATGCCGTTTAGCTTTTGCCGAACCGTTTTCACGCGCGTTGATTGACCAGGCATGATGAATGTGCGGCCCACATAGCGGTTTTTAAGAAATCCTTCGCGGTACGGCAGTTTGAGAGTAGCGGCCAACTGTTGTGCCGCCGGACGTCCGGAATCCGGTATCGGCATCACAACATCGATGTCTGCCAAATCAATCTTCTCCTTGACTTGGGCGGCCAACACTTCTCCTAACTTCAAACGAGCCGCATAGACGCTGATTCCGTCTAAGACGCTGTCCGGACGCGCAATATAAACATACTCAAAAATACAAGGACACAAATCCGATGTATCTGCGCAAATCTCGCTAAAGAGTTCGCGATTTCGATTGATGAAAACAACCTCACCCGGTGCGACATCCCGCAAGAACTCAAACCCGAGACCATTTAAAACAACCGATTCAGAACTCACCATATAGTCATAGGAACCGTCTTCCTTTTTCAGGCGACCGATGCAAAGCGGTCGGATCCCGTGAGGATCGCGAAAGGCAATAAGGCCCTTGTTAATGATGAGTGCGACGTCAGCAAATGCACCGCGCACACGTTTATAAACAGAACGCATTGCGGAAAAAAGCCGTTCGTTGTTAAATCGACCTCTTCCGTCGCAGTGTTTCGATATTTCATCGGCCACAACGTTCATGAGAATTTCACCGTCGCCGATCGTGTTGATATGGCGAAGATCCTCATCGTACAGTTCGTCACGCAAACTGTCGGCATTGGTGAGATTTCCCTCGTGGCAATAAAGGATGCCGTATGGGGCATTCACATAAAAAGGAGAACTCTCTTCGTTGGATTTTGAGGTTAAGAGCGTCGGATATCGACAGTGCCCCACACCGGAGTTTCCCGTCAGGGAACGCATGTCGCTCGTGTGAAACACCGAGTTCACTAATCCCAAGCCCTTGCGCAAGTGAAACTGAAGTCCCTCGACCGTGGCAATCCCCGCAGAATTTTGCCCTCTGTGCTGAAGCAAAAGCAATGCATCGTAAATCGTTTGATTCACTGGTTCATTGCTGATTAAACCAACAACTCCGCTCATAATTGAAAATCCAAAACAAAGAAAAGTTAATAAATTCGGAACTTTTGACGCATCTGGGCAATTGCATCAGGCAAAATCGGCATCGAGAAATCAATCACACGTTCCGCAGGAACAATCAGAATGGAATTTCTCCAGTAACTTGTTCTTGTGCAACTTGTCATTCCAAGCAAGAAAACACAGATGCTCACAATAACGACGCCGCGAACGAAGCCAAACACGGCGCCGATCGAGCGATCCTCAAACGTGATGGAAGCGGCAGAAAGCGCATGACCGGCGATCTTTCCGGCAAAACCGCAGACAAAAAGAACAACGACGATAATCAGAAGAGCGCCGAAAATCGTCCGAATTGAGACATTCACGCTCTCAAGAGGAATCGCCTCTCCGACAAGCGGAGAAAAACGCAAAGCAAGAACAATCGCCAATACCCAACCGACAATCGCCAGCAGTTCTCGGACAATTCCGCGAAACAAGCCGACGAGCGTCGACAAAGCCAAAACGATAAGGATAACCCAATCAACTTCGTTCACAGGAACTCCTTATTTCTTTGAAGGTTTCTCCGGCATCACGCCGCCGTTGGAAATCGAATTCAGAGCCAATTTATCAAGCGCTGCTCTTGCTTTTGCAACCGAGTCAAATCGTCCGACGCGAACTCGCCAAATATCGGACTTATGCCGCTGAGCTTTCTCAATATAAACCGGCAATCCGAGTTTGCGGATCCGAGCCGCTCGCTCCACGGCTGAGACTCTGTTGCTGGTCGCAATAACCTGAATATAGTACTGCGTTGCCCCCGCCTTAACAGCCGCATTCTTCTCAGACGAAGCACCGGTTGCCGCTGGTTTTGAAACCTTTGGCTCCGCTCTTGTTTGAGGAGCCGTTGCACGAGTCGCCTTAGGTGATTCTGTCGGCTTTTTAACCGTTTGAGTTTGTTGTACCGGAGCTTTCACTGTCGGAGAAGGCGAAGTCTTCTCTTTGACGGCCGCAATCGGCGGATTTGCCTGACTCAGGTTTCTGGCAACTTCTTCGGCCTTCTTCGCTCCCTCTCGCTTTATAACCTTCTTCGGCAACACCGAGACCCTCTGCGAATACGGCTGTTTTGACGGATTAGCGATTTCCGTTTTTGCTCCTCTTGAAACGTATTCCTCCTCTGGTTCGAACACCCAGGGAAGAACCGCACATAAAAGCAGTATGAATGCCGCGAAACCACAAAATCTTCGCCGCAAAGAAACAGAGCGGGAGACCTTTGGAGCCTCTTCAAACGGAGAACCCGTGCAAGCACCGTTCAATCCGTTTGAATTGCCGGAAGTTGCATTCGGACCAAAAAACTTTTGAAATTTATCCAGCATGCAGATCTTTTTCCTCTAGGGATGACTCTAGTTCTCCCAGCGAGTGAACAACGGATCCCACTGTGACAAAAGATCCGAACACAAGGATTCTAACAGGGCAATTTTTCAGTTGCTTTGCTTGGCAGATTGCTTCTTTGAGAGCCGCACTGGTTGTCTCAAATCGGGAAATTTTCTCGTCCGGTATGCCTGCTTTCTGCATGCTTTGCGTAAGTTCCTCAAGATTTGCCCCTCTTGGCACTGACAGCGGAGCAACGAACCAATGAGAAACGGTCTCTGCCATGATCTGCGCCACGGAGCACATGTCTTTATCTCGCAACATGGCAAACACGGCAAGGAGTCTTTCTCCTGTGCGCTGCGTTAATCGGATATTTTCAAGGAGTGCCCGGGTAGCCTGCGGATTGTGTCCGACGTCGAGACAAAGCGGAATTCCCTGAAGAAGCGGCAACTGCAACGTTTCGAATCTTCCCGGCATATAGGCTCGACGAAGTCCCTCTTCGATAGCCCGTCGCGACACCGGCAATCGGCTCTTCAAAAGCGTCAAAGCACACAAAACGCCGGCCGCATTCTGTATTTGATTCCTTCCGCACAACGCCGGTCTCGGAAGTCTCTCGTATTGAACATCCCCGAAAACAAAATCAAACGACGAATCCTCTCGTTCGACCGTGTCATACTCCCGACCATAACGCGAAAGCGGTGCTCCGATTTGCGCCGCATACGAAACAAGCGTTTCCGGCGGATCGCGATCCGTAACGACAGCCGGCTTCCCGCTTCTGTAAATGCATGCCTTCTCTGCTGCAATCAATTCGCGCGTGCTTCCCAGATAAGCCGTGTGATCAATTCCGACGGCACAAACAATTCCGCAACTCGCATCAATCACGTTCATGGCATCCAAGCGTCCGCCAAGCCCGATTTCTAGAATAACGGCATCCAACTTCTGCTCAGAAAACAACTTAAGAATCGCCAGTCCCGTAAACTCGAAGTACGTTAACGGACTTCCTTGGCGGCATCTTTCCACTTCAGCAAATGCCGAGCAAAGTGCTTCGTCACCCACTTCTTTGCCGTCCAGAATGGCTCTCTCATTAAAGCGAATCAAATGCGGCGATGTGTGCATTCCGACTCGATATCCCTCCGAACGAAGGATCGACTCGAGCATGGCGCAGGTGCTTCCTTTTCCGTTTGTTCCTGCCACCGTGAAAACCGGGCAATCAAAATGAATTGAAAGTCGAGAAACCATCGTCCTCATCCTTTCAAGCCCGAGTTCAATCGGCTGAACGCTGATGTTCTCAGCAAAAGTCAACCACTCTGCAAGCGTTTTTGGCAAATTGGGCACTTCAACAGACATAATCAGAGAACCAGTCCGACCATCCAATGACCGAATTCAAAAAAAGGACGAATAAAAAACCCCGTTGCTCCGGAAACAATGAGCACAAGCATAATCGGCAAACCATACCGTTCAAGCTTGGAATACTCATAGGCCCAGCGCCAAGGCAGGATTCCGGCCAAAATTCTTCCTCCGTCTAACGGAAGAATCGGAATGAGATTAAAAGCCATCAGCATCAAATTGACGGAAATTCCGGCAAAAACGATAGACACAATCATCGATAAGACAGCTCGATCTGAGACAACAATCACAGCCAATCGAAGAAGAAGCGCCCACAATACGGCTTGAGCGAGATTGCAAAGGGGGCCTGCTAAGGCGACCCAAACCATGTCGCGCTTCGGATTCCGAAAGCGCGAACAATTAACAGGAACCGGTTTTGCCCAACCAAAAAGAATGCCGCTCATTCCGGTCAAAAGCGAAGAAAGCAACAACGCCCCGGGAACAAGAATCGTTCCGACCGGATCAACGTGACAAATCGGATTAAGACTTAAACGGCCCATTTGGTAGGCCGTATCATCACCAAAACAACGTGCGGCATAGGCATGCGCAGCCTCATGAAGCGTAATCGCCAAAACGGCCGGCAAGGCGTAAATAACCAATGAAGAAAGGATGTTTAACATAGGTTGCGTAGTCTAGCAAAACACACTTCCTCCGATGAGCAAAATGCGCAAATTATTCTGGTAATAAAAAGAAACAAAAAAAGAAATCCTCCGATTCCCTTATCGAAAATCGGAGGAAGTTTTTCTTCAGTGTCCAGACGCTAGGTTAAAGCGCCGGATTGCCGAATGAATTAGAACATTCCGGCAACAACGAAGCCCAAGGCAACGCTGAAGACGATGGCAAGAACGCCCGGCAAGAAGAATGCGTGGTTGAACACATACTTGCCAATGCGTGTCGTACCCGTGTCGTCCATCTGAACAGCACCGAGCAATGTCGGGTAGGTCGGAAGAACGAACAGAGCGCTCACAGCAGCGAAGCAGGCCACGAGCATGTAGCTGTCGCCCGGGTTAGCGGCCGTAATACCAAGAGCGGCGATGATGGACGGCGTGATGGCCTTCGCTGTAGCAGCCTGAGAGTACAGGAGCATAGCAGCCAAGAAGAACACGACAGCCAAGAGAGCCGGATACTGGGAAACGGAAGAAGCCGCGAGAGACTTGATTTCTGCAACGTGACCGGAAACGAATGTGTCACCGAGCCAAGCCACACCCAAGACGCACACGCAGGCAACCATACCGCTCTTAAAGACGCTGGTCGAAGCGATATTGCCGATCTGGATCTTGCAGGTGCAGGTGATCAGGGTGCCGATCGTGAGCATGATGCTCATAATAGCGGCATCACGCGGAACGATAACAGGCTTGATCAAGCCGACAGCCGGAGAAATCGCAGATGCATAGAGAACAACTGCGATAACGCCGAGCAGGAAGATGCCGACGGAACGCTTGGCAAAGGGCTTGAGTTCCTTAACGATTTCGCCCTTGGGGGCTTCGATAAGGCCAGCAGCCAAACGCTCGCGATAGATCGGATCATTCTCGAGCTTCATATCGGAGATAAGCGTCATGACGAAAGCGGTCAGCATGCAGCCGACGAACGTCGTGAGCAACCAGATACCGAGCAAAGCAGGATAGCTCCAGCCGAGGGGCTCGAGAACACCGCTCATGTAAATCACAGCCGCGGAAACCGGAGACGCCGTAATAGCGATCTGGCTGGAAACGACAGCGATAGAAAGCGGAACAACCGGCTTGATGTGCTGTTCTTTAGCCACTTCGACGATAACCGGGATCATCGAGAAAGCCGTATGACCCGTACCGGCGAAAATCGTAAGAACGTAGGTAACAGTCGGTGCAAGATAATTGATGTTCTTCGGGTTGCTACGAAGAATGCGTTCAGCAATCTGAACAAGGTAGTCCAAACCACCGGCCAACTGCATCGCAGAAATTGCTGCGATCACAGATGCGATGATCAAAATCACGTCCCAAGGAATCGAACCCGGCTTCATGCCAAGGCAGATGCCGAGGACGAGCACGCCCAAACCGCCGGCGTATCCGATACCGATACCGCCGAGACGCACGCCCAAGAAGATGGCGCCCAGCAGCACGATAATCTGCAGAATCAACATAATATCCATAACCCCTCCAGGTTTCGGTTTATTGTTGTAAGTTAAATAAATGGCCCTAAGGGGTACCTCCCCCGGACTTTCTCCCTATTCTGCTATGAGAAAGCCAGGCCGTTCTACTCCCGTGCACCGTGCCCGAGCGGACACGGCACACGAAAATTCACTTCTTCTTACTGCACGAACTTCGGTGCAATAAGGTTTTGCAAGTTGAATGTCTTATCCCATTCTTCCTGCGTGAGCAACTTGCGCTCCTCAACCACAACCTGATGGAGCGGCTTGCCGGTGTGATAGCAGTGATGTGCCATCTCAGAGCAGACCTTGTAGCCCAAATGCGGCTTCAGAAGCGTCACGATACCGCAAGAGTTCATCACCATCTTCGCGGTGCGATCAGCATTGGCCGTCACGCCGTCAACGCACTTCGTACGCAACGCGTTGCAGGCATTGCTGATGACCTTCATGGACATGAAGAGAGCAAACGTGATCACCGGTTCCATCACGTTGAGTTCAAGCTGTCCAGCGGATGCAGCAAGCATCACCGTCGTATCCAAGCCGATTGCGAGGAAGCAGCTCTGGTTCGTAACTTCCGGAATAACGGGGTTAACCTTGCCGGGCATGATGGAGCTGCCGGGCTGCAACTGAGGCAGGTTAATTTCTGCCAAACCGCAACGCGGGCCGGAGGCAAGCAAGCGCATATCGTTGCAAACCTTCGTCAACTTCACAGCGAGGCTCTTGATGGCAGACGAAATGGCGACGTATCCGCCGCAGTCACTCGTCGCAGCAATCAAATCTTCACTGTTCTTGAAATCAATGCCGGTCAACTCAGCGAGCTTCTTAACTGCAAGAGCCGGATAATCCGGATGAGCCGTCACGCATGTGCCGATAGCCGTTGCACCGAGGTTAACGATCTTAAGGTGTTCCTGAGCCTCGCGAATTGTTTTCAACTCATCAGCAATCGTAAATCCCCAGCCGTGGAACTCCTGTCCGAGCGTCATCGGAACAGCATCCTGAAGGTGGGTACGACCCATCTTGAGAACGCCCTTAAACTCTTCTGCCTTCTTGTAGTAGGCGCCGACAAGATCCTCAACAGCCTTCAGCATCACGTTGCTGCGCAACAAGAGTGCCAAGTGAAGTGCTGTCGGATAGGTGTCGTTTGTGGACTGACCAAAGTTAGCATGGTCATTCGGGCTTACCAGTTTGTAGTCACCCTTGACAGAACCGAGGTGTTCTGCAGCCAAATTGCAGATCACTTCATTGCAGTTCATATTGGTGGATGTTCCGGCACCGCCCTGAAGCCAATCGGTCACGAACTGATCACGATACTTACCAGCAATCAACTGATCGCAAGCCCAGCACAGAGCGTCGGCCACATCAGCAGGAATCGTGCCGAGTTCCTTGTTGGCAAGAGCCGCCGCCTTCTTAACATAGCCAAAGGCAATAACAAAAAATGGCTCCTGGCTCATCGGCATTTCCGTGATATGGAAATTATCGCGACCGCGGGTCGTCTGAACGCCGTAGTAGCAATCATCAGCGATCTCGCGATCACCAAGGAAGTCGTTTTCAATACGAGACATAATGTCATACTCCTGTTGTTAAAGGACTTGCGTCCCTGAAAAAACCAACCTGCAACCTTTCGGTTGCCTCCCTAGTTTCCTCAATACTTTCAACGTTCAAGCCCCATCAAGAAGCCGTCAGAAATAAACAAAACTCACTCGATAGGACTCCTAGGTGATTTCCCTTATTTTTTAGGGTATTTTTCCTAGTTTTTTTGTTTGGGCGCATGGTAGCGCAAACCCGAAAAGAAAACAAATATAAATCTGTTTCCCTATTGTTTAATAAAGAAAAGTTTTTTCATTCTCGCTCATCAATTTTGGGCGGAACTCCGAGAAACAGAATTTTTTCCTAACTTCCCTTTCAAAAATTACAACATAAACCTTGCAAAAGGAACAAACTCTGGAAAAGAAAACGTCCTCGCCCTTCAATCTGAATCGGATAGGGGTGATGGTTCCCCATCAGCCCCTTCCACACCACCCACCGTGCG
>CAZDVW010000008.1:0-67959 GCA_964509205.1 uncultured Sutterella sp.
TGTTGCACTGAGCGCCATGGTAGTCAATCCGGTTTTCTCTGCTCCCGTAACTGGAGCGCTGAGTCCAACCCTAGCGATTGGAACAATTTGGGAAAATGGGGCGGATGCGACATTTGATTTGATGGGACGACAGCTTGTTTATACCGACATCTCGACCGGCAGTGCCGGTGCTGATGTCGGCAACGCAAGTTATGACATCACTCTGAAGGGAACGCTTCGACAGGATGACAGCGGAACCGATTCCGGTTTGTTCCGCGGAATCAGCGACGCTCCCTTGCGTATATTTGCGAGGGATTTCATCGTCAAACTCACGAACGGATCTGCCCCTAATGCGGGAATTCTCTTTACGGATATTAAAGAGATCAGAGCAAATAGTTTAAGGGTCGAGCAAGAGGAAGGAAGTCTTGCCAATATATCTATTGTTACCGCTGATCTTTTCACAGGAACCCCGTATAAGATCACGACCGACAAAGATATTAAGGTGACAGTCAGTGCCAATGCCGCTTCCTATGGCAGCCTTTTTCGCGGCGGAACAGGGACAAAGATTGAAAGCCTTGATGAGAACATTACAGTCACTGTGGATTCCCTCACCGGTTCAATCTTCACTGAGGATTTTTTCTGCACATACGACGACGATACGGGTGAAGTGATTTTTGATCCGAATAATCCTTTTGAAGTCAAGGCGGCAAAAGCAATCAGCCTCAACATGAAGGATATGGACGGCTCAATGGACAAAGTATCCGCGTTAAGAGCGAGCGGAGCGATGGCGGTAACCAGCGGCGAGAAACTGGAGATCTCTGCCAATGGTCGGTTAAACGGAGACCTCAGTCTGATTTATTTAGATCTTGCCAACAGTTGGGAGTTGCCTGAGGCTTCTCTCACTGTGGACGGAGGAAAGACGGTATCTCTCCAAGCCAATGTCAGTGTCAGCGGGGGAAGTTCCGTTGTTGGTGTTGATGCCATGGGGGTTGTTGGCACGGATTCGGTGAAGATTAAAGCACGAGAAGATGTGAGGATTGAGCTTTCCGGTGATGCTGAAGCGATGACAGGATTTCACGGAAACTACTCTTCCTCAATAATCGACGCCGATCAATTCATCGTGACGGTCAACAAAACAGGGGGCATCGATAGCAAGCGTATCTTTGGATTGCATGTTGAAAATGAAGCCCAAGCGGTTATTAGCGCCAATGCAACGATAACGGCGAGACGCGGAGCTGGCGAATTTTCTGATGAGAATTTCTCGACAGCCGTAAATTTTGAGGCATCAGATGAGTCTTACGCCTATAAAGGGACGATTGAATTTCAAAAAGAGGCGACTCTAAAGGGAGACTATGCGCTTTGGGGACCACACATGGAGGGAACGCTCATCAAGACAGGAACGGGCAATTTAGTTCTTGATGGTCGAGTTAACTTTAGGGGTTGCTTGGATGTGAAGGCAGGCAATACCGTCATCCTTAAAGGAACAGAGGATGATCCGAACTGGGTTGACAAGATTGAGTGGTATCAGGACGAAATCGGTACAACCTTGATAAAAGACAGTGTCAATGATCTCGAATTACGTCTTGACAGATCACAGCTTCTTGGAAAACTGGTCGTCAACAGAGGACGGATTCGTCTGACAAACACGCAGTCGACGATTTCAGGAAACATCGAAATTGACGGCTCCAATATGACGATCGGAGATGCGCAGGGTGTATTCATTGGAGACACCGGAAGAACACTGACCTTTAATGGGGTGACAATCACATTCAGCGGCTTGGGTTCCTTAACGCAGGGGCAGTATTACACGTTAGCAAGCGGGTTTGATTTGGTCGAAGGCGAAGTTACCTTGGTCTCGGCTGACGGACGAACCTTAATTTTGATGGATCAAGCCGCCGGTGAAGAAGGTATTTATCGATTCACCGTTGAAGGAGAACCGATTCCTGAGCCTGAACCTGAACCGGAACCCGAACCGACTCCCGGTCCGACGGGCGGAATCGGCGAGGGGCTTAACAATGCCGACATCATCAATCGCTTAGCCGAAGGTTCGGCTTCAAGCAAAGCCCGCGAGATGATGGATTCCATCATCGGTGCCGGTTTAGACGCTGAAGCTCAGGGCTATGCTCTTGACAGTCTCTTTGATCTCGGAAAACTCTCCGGAGCAAGTTACGCCGTACTCAATGCTTCAGACCTCGCTACGGAAGCGGTAAGCGAACACTTAAGGGGCGAGATGAATCACCAAGAGCCGGATCTGTGGATTGACGCTATCGGAGGCCAGGATCGCATGAAGAAACTGGGGCGAACCAATCACCGATATGGTCTTAAGACGGATGTCTACGGCGTGACAGTCGGAACCGATGCCCGTGTTCATGAGGGCACCGTTCTGGGTGCGGCCTTTACGTTTGTGCGAAACGATATCGAGAGTACCGGGTCGTATCAGAAGACAAAGAACAAACAAAACACATACGGCGTAAAGCTCTACGGCAAACAAGCCTTAGGCGAGAGTGTCGTTCTCATCGGACAGATCGGCTACGTGTACGGCGACAACGACATCAAGCAGGAACTGCCGAACGTCGTCGGCGGCTTGTTAAAGGCCGATCCCGAGAGCCACGTGGCAACAGCTCAACTGAGCCTAGAAGTTCCTCTGAACCTGAATGGTTGGGAAGTGCGCCCCTATGCAGGAGTGAAGTACGACTATGTGAGAACGGAAGGGTTTGAAGCCACTCACAACGGAGCGGGCGTCTACCGAGCCGAGAAGCAAGCCAATCACGTGGTGCAGATTCCGATCGGCGTACGAGCGGGCCGAGTGCTGGAAAGAGATGGTTGGCGCATTGAGCCGATGGCAGACATTCGGGTTGTTCCGACCGTGGGCGGAAACTCCCTTTACTCAAAGATTCATGCCGGAGACCTCTATGGAGTGTCGACGAAATCGGATCTGACGAGCGACGTGTACGGCGCCGGAACGGTGGGACTGGAACTTACGAAGGCGAACCACGCCTTTGGGCTGAAGTATCGATTTGCGGTGGGGGCTTCGGACAAAGAAGCACACAGCGTCCGGATGCAGTATCGGTACAGCTTCTAGGAAGAAACAGGACTTCGATCCCGACATCAATTTTTCAAGCACATCTGATTGAGGAGAGTTCTCTTTTCTTGTGCGGAGGATCAACAGTTTTGAGGGTGAATCATGAATAGGATCTTCAAGAAAGTTTTCAATGCTGCCCGCGGTATGTGGGTGGTTGTGAACGAAACAGTGACCTCGGCTAAACAGGCGACCAGCTCGCTCAAGCAGGACGTCATCAATTGTGCCGTCTGCGTTGGTGCGGCCGGGATGCTTTTGCCCGGAGTCTCTGTTGCGGCAGAAGCTGTGTGGGATCACACCGACATCCGCAGCGAGCAGGCCGCCGAAGGCGTTGCCGGCGCAAGTCTTAATGTGGTTGGCATTGATCTAAACGAGGTATCGGGCTCGGGGTCTTCTGACAAGACGCTCAAGATTGACTTGAAGGCACAACAGGGCGGTTCCGGCGCCAATCAGGGAAAAGCGGCGAATGCAACGACGGCCGCCGCCAACGGTACGACCGGACGCAAGGGCACGAATGGTGCAACCGGTGCATCCAAGGGGACGGCGGCTAACGGAAGTGCCGGTACCGCCAGCGGGAGTTTTACATGGAATGGCGAATCGAATACATACCCTGCTAGTTCAGGTACAAGCCTAAATGCTTGGTTTGTTGGTGGGCTTGAAGGGAATAACATCGATAGGGCGCTTGAAGCATGGAAAGGTGGAATGACGATCGTGGCCGGTCAGAGCCCCAGCGGTACTCGGGCCTCTACGGGAAATGCTGGAAGAGACGGAAATTCGGCGACCGGAACGGATCAACACGGGCACGACGCAACCGACAACGGAACGAACGGTGATTTAGGCGGTTCGGCTGGTCAATCGGGAAATGTGAGTGCCGTGGGTGTTTCATTGGTTTCTGCGGATGCTGCAGACAGAGAATTCGATCTTGGGGCAATTTCGATGTCGGCTGTTGCCGCCGAAGGTGCTGCCGGAGGCAATGGCGGACAAGGCGGCAACGGCGCGGCCGGCGGTGACGGAGCTCAAGGAGCCGATGGCGGCGACGGCGGTACCGGAGGTCAGGGTCAGAACGGAGGCAACGGCGGCGACGGCTATCTTGGTGCTGCTGTGGGTTCTGTTTGGAACTCAAAGGACAATCTTGTTCTGACCAGTGGTAATGCAGGTACAGGACAGCTGGGCGGCAACGGCGGAATGGGCGGCAACGGCGGTCGAGGTCAGGACGGCGGCAACGGCGGCAAAGGTGCGGATGGCGCCGCTGGCGGCGCGGGTCAGCAAGGAACAACGGGCGGTCGCTCCGAAGCTCTTGGCATTCAATTTTCAAATGCAGGGGCTAAGATTGCCACAAGACAGTTGACCGTGACGGCACAAGGCGGCACGGGCGGCACAGGCGGCAACGGTGCTGCGGGAGGTTTCGGCGGCAAAGGAGGCAAGGGCGCACTCGGCGGCGATGTCGGGAAGGTTGGTTCAGGCGGCGCAGGTGGTTTAGGCGGGTACGACGGGAAACAATGGGAACACTATGTCTATATTCCTGGTATTTCTTCCAACTGGAAAACAGGTGGTTTTTCTACCACGGAACTTTCTTCTGGAACTATTAATGACGCTTCAGACATTTTGGCATATATTAACAATAGTTCTAGCTGGAGACTGACAGGCGGAACAACCCGGCAAGCATCCGGTTCATCCGGCAGTTCGGGGTCGACTGGAAAAACCGCCAGCGGAGGCTATATCTATACGGGGTCTGCGACTACCCGTGAACGGTTGCAGGAACTCGGATACATCGGCAAGGACGGAGAGGACGGCGAAGGCGGTTCTGTCGGGATGTTTGGTGAGAGCGGCAAGGGCGGCGACGGCGGAGATGCTTCAGCGTTCGGCGCCCAAGCATCGGGCAGCTCCGCTTTAACCTTGGCGGCAGATGAGATCACTGTGTCGGCAGCCGGCGGCGACGGAGCGCGCGGCGGCGAATTGGCCGATCAGGATCTCTCAGCATACGGAGTCGCTTCCGGCATTGCTTGGTTCCAGTCGGAAGGCAAGGTGGATGCCAACAACAAGACCGGCATTGCACGCGAGATTACCGACGCAATAAAAGATAAGATCCTCGGCGAAAGCGGCAAAGGAGGATCAGTTGATGCGATCGGTCTTATGACGGATCTAACCGCCACAGCCGACTTGACCGTAAAAAATATCTCTGTGAGTGCCAAAGCGGGTTCCGGACAGGCGGCTTATTCCGTTAACAAGACCTTCTATACAGCTCTTCAGTATGACGCAGCATCGGATACGTATACGGCCACGGATGCTGTGGATGTTGAGGGACAGGCTGAAGCGTCGGACAACGGCGACAGTGCCGTGGCCTATGGTCTGCGCAACGAAGGGGGTTCGACGAATCTCACGAGCACTTCCGGATTGACGATGCGTGTTGCAGCGAGCAACGCCAAGATCACGAATGAAGCGGTGGGCTTTCATGTTCGGCCGAACTCGCGCGTCACGCAGACTGTTGCGGGTGATTTCTCTCTTGAGGTAACGGCCGATGGTACAAACGAGAAAGTCGGTGCCGCAGCAGGCGCTTCGACGAGTGTTGTCGGCGAGCGAGCCAGTGCCACTGGATTCCGGATGCGCTCCGGCTCTTATGAGGGCAATGTCAACGGGGCGGTTGACATTGCTGTTTCATCCGCGAATGCCGGCAGTACCAGTGCAACAGCGATTGATGCGGGCGTGGATGGGGAGGCTAACACAACCTTCCGTCTTACAAGCACGGGCGATATGTCCGTGACGGCTGAGGCCAGCGGGGCGGATGCGTCGGCAATGGGTCTCAGTGCCGCTACCGTCAAGAGCGCTGTGCTGGAAGCCGGCGGCAATTTGACGGTAAGCAATGTTCGATCCGAGGGCTCAATTGTTGAACTAAGGGGCGGCAAGGATGCGGCCGCACAGACGGCCTCGAGCCTTGGCAACGTTGAAGTGACCGATGCGGGTTCAACCGTAGCTTCTAAACTCACGCTCGGAGGCAACACCGTCTTTACGTTTGCCAAACTTCTGGTTGAGGCCAAAGCGTGGCTTGATGTGGAAGACAAGGCAACGGTGGATCTGACCAATAACTCCGATAATCTCTCCTTAGCCGGAACGGTCAGCAACGAAGGGACGGTGCTTTTTCATGAAGTGACGATCGGCAGCACGCTTCGCAACGGTGCGCAGTCAAGCGCCGAGTGGAATGATGCTGCGCGTCTTGCTGCCGTCACAGAAGGCAACGTCAATACGGGCAAAGGCGAGATTCGAGCCAGTGTCCTCAAAGTGACGGACGGAGGAAAGTTCCTGAACGGCGCCACGGCCAACATCAGGGACTTGGAACTCAGCGCCGGAGCGGTAATTGCTAATACGAGCAAAGGCATACTCAATCACATCGGTTTGGGCAATGGGAATAACTTTACTTGGGATCGCACCTTTGTGAACGAAGGCGTCTACAACGCCGCAGGCAATGAGACGTACTTCTCCGAGAACAGGCCCGAGGGCGATGCCGTCGAATATATTGATGTAAGCGGTGCGGATGCACGGCTCGGCAACACAGGCGTTGCGCTCTATAAAAACGTCAATGTGATGGTCGGAGCACAGCTCGACAACGGCCTGAATGCAGAAGGCAATACATCGGCGCTGACGGCTCAATTGAATGATGTGTCGCGTCAAAACGGCGTGACGCTGCCGACGAAGGCCGTGGAAAGCGGCGAGAAACTGGATCTTTCGGGAACCTGGAAGAACGCCGCGATATCGGGATGGAATTCCGCCGAGATCAAAACGGGGGCAACCGCACAGCTCGGTGTTGCAGGAGCCGAGTCAGAAACGCTCATCAGCGACTCGTTAAAGATCAGGAACGGCACTCTGACGACGGCCTCTGATGCGCTCTTGAAGGTGAGCAGCACATCCAATCTCGGGGGCGACGCTGTTTTGGAATTTAACGGCGGACAGTTGACGAACAACGGCACGATATTGGCCGACAAGGTGATTGTCAACGAGGTGGGATTGACGAACAACGGCACGATGGTGACGGGAGCCTGGGGCGAGCGGATGTATGCGCGCCAGAACGCCGCGAGTGCGGCGGCTCAGACCGCACGCCTGAGCAGTGCCGAGGCAAGTCTTAAAGCCGCCAAAGGCGAAGGGACAACGGCATCGTTGCTGGGATTGCTCCCATCCGAGGCCATGGACACGCCGGAAAGTACGGGTCTTAATGCGATTGCCGATGATGAATTCTCAGCGCAGTGGCTAAGCGGTACACATACGGTCAGCAGTGAGGATTTTGACGCGAGCATCCGCAACACGGCCGACGTGACGGTGACAGACAGCGGATCGGTTTGGGCGCAGTATTGGAAAGCCGACGGAAACGTGACCAATGCGGGAACGATCAATTTGATTAATCTGACAGCCGACGAAGAGTCTCAGATGAGCCTTGCCGGCGGCAAGACCCTGACGAACACCGGAACGCTCTACGCCGAAGGGCTGTTGGTTGTGAATCAGGGAGCGACGCTGACGGGATCGGGCACGTTCTCGTTTGGTGCCGATGTCGGTCATGCCGGCCAAGCACAGCTCGTCAACAAGGGCACGATTGAGTTTACCGGAACGACGGCCGAGAAACTGACGAATGCCGAAGACTTTACTTACTATCACGACGGCGGCACGATCACGTCCAACACGGGAGCGGGCTGGTTTAAGAAAGCGACGATTGTCGTCAACAGCGGCACGCTCGATCTGACGACAACCGGCGGGAAGATTTTGCAGGCAGACAACGCTTCGGCGGCTGATTCGACCGGCACGCTTGGTGCGAACAACACGTATCTCATCGGCACCGGCTCGCCCAATCCGACGATCGAAGACAGCGCCAATAATACGGCGGCAACGATTTCGGGCATGGCCACCGTCAAGGTGGACAAACTGGGCGATGGCTCGACATCGTCCGTGACGGTCATCTCGGGCGGCATTCTCTCCGTCGGAGGAGCGGGCGACAGGACCAAGAATGCCCTCAAACTGACAAGCGATGCTCAGCTCCGGCTCGAGGGCGGTTTCTTGCAGACGGACATCTATGAAATCTTTGAGGATCTGAGAACCGAAGCGATTCGGATCCCGGCCACGAGTCCCGAAGACGGCACGACGCAGATCACGACTGAAGTGCTGACCTCCACGAATGTCGGCAGCATTCATCAGGATATCCTGAACCATAAGGACAGTTTTGTAAGCGGCGGCCTGATCTTTGATAATCCGGATTTGACCTTCTCGACATCGCTCATTACCAGTGCCATGAATGCTCTGAGCAGTGCGGATATCACGGGTCTTGAGTTGCACTTTATCGGCACGAGTGCCAGAGACTTTACGGTTGATGAAGCGAACCTCCTCAAGTCGGAGCAGGAGCGTATCACCGGCTCGGCGGTGATGGATCCGGGCGTTGTGCTCGACACGACAACGTTGGTCAATACCGTCGGGGGTACGGCAACGGATCGTCTGACGATCGGCACGAGCACGACGAACAACAGCGTGGATCTCTCGATCGGCTTTAAGAATATCAGCAAGGCTTCAGGCGTAGACGTCAACAACAACAGGACGCTTGTGCTGTTGGGAAATGACGTTGCAACAGAAGGCGCCATTAAAGAGCGCGCCGATGCCGATAAGTTGCTCGCGGATGCAACGGACGGCGGCGACGTTACCGTAAGCGAAGGTAAGTTGGAGTTGGGCAGTTTCGGCACTGCGAGTCGAAAGCAGGGCTGGGTTAATGCGGTTACGACCGAGACGGCCGGAGCGCTGGTTGTGAAAAACGGCGACTACGCGATCAACAACCTGACAAACAAGGGAACGGCCAACATCACGACGGGCGGCGCCCTGCACGTGTCGAACTATACGGATACGGCAGATGCAGCGCTTACGAACGATGAACAACTCATCTTTGACGTCAAGACCGGAGAAACGGCGGCACCGACGGCCACTGTTGCCGGGACGCTCACGAACAACAAGTTGCTCAATGCTGCAGCGGTCGATGCATTCACTGTGACGGGAACGCTCACGAATGCGGCCAATGCCTCTTCACCGACGACAATGGCTGAGTTTAAGAACCTGACAATTGACGGAGAGGGGGTTGTAAGGAATACGGCCGAAGGGAGTGCACAAGCTCAGCTTAGGGTCTCGAACCTGTTGAAAACCACGGGCGGCCGATTTGAGAACACGGGTGTGGCGACAGTGGAATCGCTTTTGGCCGAATCCGGAAGTGTGCTTAACGGGACGGCCGACGGCACGGAATCGACGGCTCGGCTCGTGGCCAGACGCGCCTCTGTGGAAAGCGGGGCTTCTCTGACGAATCAGACGGGAGCACTCTTTAGAGTGGGAACGGACGCCACGGAAGGAGAGACGGACTGGAGCGAGACGGAACTGAGTACCGAAACCGACGACTTTACGATCGAGGGAACGGTGACGAACACCGGAACCTTGGATGCGACAAGGGCAGGAGCGACGCAGGCCGTCGGCACAATGACCAACAGCGGCACGGCTCTCTTTGACGATCTGACCGTAACGGGAGAAGTGACCGTGACGGCCGATGGCATCGATCGGGGCGATATTCTTGACATTGCTGCCGACGGTGAATACGTTAACGCCGGCACCTCGCGTTGGAATGCACTGCAGACGGCGGGAGAAGACGGAAAAGTAACGCAGATCGTCAACAGCGGCCTGCAGATGATCGGTTTAGAGAGTCAAACCAAAGAAGAGAACGTCACGGCATCCGAGTCGTACTTTACGCTGGGAGTAAACACGACGTATCAAAACAGCGGGACGCTTAACTTAGAAAAGGCGGGCAACGCCAACGTAGCCGGAACACTGTCCAATACGGGAATTGCACAGTACGATGATCTTCGCATTGAATCGGGCGGCCTGCTCGACAATGGCGGACGCGAAGCGGGCGATCAGCTCTCTGTCGGCGGAACCTGGCAGAGTGCGGGCACATCGGCCTTTAATGCGGTCACGGTGGATGAAGACGCTGAGGCTCTTTTGTCGGGGACGACTGAAATCGGCACGGCAAGGGTTGCCGGCATGATGACGGTTTCAGGCGGCACGACGGCGGTGACCGATTACATCAGCGAAGGCGGAATGCTTCGTGTTACGGGCGGTTTGACAACCATTGCGAACTCCCTGGAATTGAGCAGAGGCAGTACGTTGTATGCAATGGGCGATTCCGATGCCGTTGAGGAGACGGCAGGAAAGCTTCTGATTACAAGCACGGCGCTCAATAACCCGCTTCAGAACGGCCTGATCGGTGTGAGTATGGGAGGCGAATTGGGACTGGGTGACGGCTCTTTGGAACTGGGAGACGCCGTAGGACTCGTGAGAACAAGCGGCAAATCCCGCGTGACGGTGACGGATACGACGGTGAAGTTGGAGTCGACGGCTCTTGGGGTTGGTTCGCAGGATCGGGCACTGACGTCGGGCTCGGCCGCATTCGGCAGCGACAGCGTCACGCTTGTGGCAGCCGGACGACTCTTGAGAGGACAGGATACGGCGGCCTTCGAAGGAACGGGCAGTCTCACGGTGAAAGAAGGAGCGACGCTCGTTCTGACGGGCTTGACGGAATCGGGCGACTACTTGATTGCACGAGGCTTTACCTTAGACGGCATCGAGGGGTGGAACACAAGCGATACGCTTTATGCGTTGCCGAGCGATGCGTCGGGTTTGGGCTATGTCCTGACGCTTCTTGAACCGACAGGCGACGAGATCTGGGTCGGAGCCCGCTACGAAGACATCGGCGCCGTCTATCCCGACATCGCGATTCCCAACATCACGAACGATGCGTTAAACGAGAGCGATTCGGAGGCAGCCGGCGACAAGTTCATCACTGATACCTTAAGAGATCCGACGCTCACGAACCGTCAAAAGACGACAATCATCAACTCGGTGATGGAAATCGGCTACGCAGCAGGAACGGCCGCTGCAGCGCTCTCGAACATGAAGACGGTTGCCGACTCTGTCGGAAACCGGATGAGTTTGGATGTGGACAACAGTGACAAGCTCTCGGAGTCGCTCTGGATTGATGTTCTGACGAACAAGGGCAAAGCGACGCGCTATGAAGCCAAGGGCAAGATGATCGGAGGCTATTCGAACAATGCCTACGGCTTTGTCACAGGCATTGACCACAGGGATTGGGCGCACAGCACGAAGGTCGGAGCGGCAATCAGCATGATGCGCGGTTCGACCGAGTCGAGCGGCGACTATTCGCCGACCAAGGGTTCGTACGACAGCTGGGGCATGCACCTGTACGGAGCGTACACGCCGAGCGACCGGTTTAATGCCGAATTCGATGTGGGCTTGATGCGCATGGATTCGGACGTGACGCAAACGATCGGCACGCAGAACTGGAAGTCGGCGGCAGCTGATAACGGCGCAACCGTGCTGACGGCCGGGGTGAAGTTGGAGACCTCTGCCAAACAGGGACGCGTGACGGCAACGCCGTACGTGGGAGCGCGCTTTGTCTATGTCGAACAAGATCGCTTTACAACCAAATTGGACGGCGAGAAGGCGTATGAGAACACGCCTGACAGTATTGCGCAGGTGTGGTTCCCGGCGGGCATTCGCGTCACGGGCGAAGTTGAGACCAGCACGGGGCTTACGGCACGTCCGAGCATTGATGTGTCGATGACGCCGATTTTCGGCAACAAGACCAACAAGACGACGGTAGCGAATCACCGAGATGTCAAGGATACGGTTTGGGGCAAGGTGTCCGGAGACCTGATGGCAGGCGTCAAGGTCGGTCTTGAACTCGAAGGGCGCAACAAGACCTTTGGAATCCACTATGGGCTCACGGCAGGCGATGCGGGTCGCGTGGATCAGAGCATCAAGGCCGAGGCACGGATTCGTTTTTAAATCGAATGGTGAACCAATGCACCTTAAGGAGGAAAAGAAGAGTTTAAGAAAGAAAACGCGTTGACAAGAAAAGAAAGTGACCGCAGGCCGCGGACTGGGCCGGAAGCGAACGCGATTTCCGAGCAGGAAACAAACTACTCCCTTTCTGCTCATCCCCGGAAATCGAAAAAATCCCATCGCAACCGACCCAGTCCGCGGCCTGCGGTCACTTTTGACACGAAACGAGTTTGCATGCGGGAGGCTGTCGGTGTTTTCAGCAGGTTGCCCGCCGAGGATACATCAGGAAAGACAGAAAGAAAAGGATGAAGCAATCTTTCAGTTAAAGGGGAGAAAAGAAGGAGAATTAACTGCCGCACGGAAGTTAATTCTCCGAAACTTAAAGATCAAGGCATTTGGATCGGGGAGTTTCCCGATGTCGGCGGAACCCCGAAACCCGGAGTTCCCGGTGTGACGATTTTTGTGGCAGCTTCGCGACGCAGTTCCTGAATCTTTTCGATGGTCTTTTTGACGCCGGCCTTGGCAGATTCGCTGTATTTTGCAACGGCTTCTTCAACCGTATCCGCATCAATTTCGAAGTTAATCGGCAGGGGACCCATCTGTGTCATGAGTTGAATTTCACCCGAAAAAATGGGCTTTCTGGATGGATCTGCAGAACCGTTTGCGAGAACGGGCGTCAGAATTCGAATGGTGCCCATTTTGCGATCTGTGAGAATTTCCTCGGAATACAGATCTGTTGCATCCATTTCGGCGTTGATTGAGTCCAGTTCAGACATTGTTTCTCCTAAAAATACAAGCAACGGCTACGATGCCGTTGAAATCAGTTTTCTTATCTGTAAACGATGACGGGCAGTTTGGAATAGGCTAAGACGCGTTGTGTTTCACTGCCGAGAATGAGCGCCATCAGGCCCTTGCGTCCGTGACTTGCCATAAAAATGCAATCGCAGCCGCTTGCCGTTGCCGTTGCCATAATGGCTTCTGCCGGTGAGAAGTTTTTAACCGCCATTGTCGTTACGGGGACGTCGTATTCCTCAACGATTCCTTGAGCTTCTGCCAGTCTGTCTTCGGCCATTGCCAGCATGCGTTCGTCGTAATCTTCAATGGATTCCGGACGGTATTCATTGATGGCGGCGTAGTTGTACGGTTCGATGACAGTCAAAAGAGTGATTTTCGCTCCGAGTGTTTTGGCAAAGAAAGCTGCTCCTTTTACTGCGGCAAGCGAGAGTTTTGACCCATCAGTCGGAACCAAGAAGCTCTTGTACATAACGACCTCCCAAAAATTAGATTGGACGTTCTTATTTTAGGCTATGTCAGAGGGCGAAGTTACAAAAAAGCGGGGAAATTTTTCCCCGCTTTTTAGGTAGCCTTTGAGAGAAAAACGTCAGTGCTTTTGTTCTTTGGAAGACTTCTCTCGGGCAAACCAGGTAAAGAAGACGGGAACAAAGATTGTGGCGATGAATGTGGCCGCAATCATTCCTCCGCAAACACCGGTTCCCATCGAGCGTCGAGCCATGGCGCCGGCCCCCGTACTGAAGACGAGAGGAAGCACGCCGAGAACAAAGGCCAGAGACGTCATCAGGATAGGACGCAGGCGAAGCCGCGCACCGGCAAGGGCTGCCTGGCGTGCGCTCATGCCTTCATGCATTTTGGCACTGGCGAATTCAACGATCAAAATCGCGTTTTTCGCCGAGAGTCCGATTAACACCAGAAGACCGATTTGGAAGTAAATGTCGTTTGGCGTTGCTCGTAGCTGCAAAGCAACCAGTGCGCCCAAAACAGCAAACGGTACCGACATGATGACGGCGATCGGAAGGGACCACCGTTCATACAAAGCGGCCAGCAAAAGGAAAACAATGATCAGACCGAATCCGAAAGCGATGCTCGAAGAACTGCCGATGCGTTTTTCGTGCCAGGCCTGTCCGGTCCAAGAGATGCCGTAACCTTCGGGAAGCAATGTCTCTGCCATTTCTTCGACGATTTGGACGGCTTCGCCCGAGCTGACGCCCTCAACGGCAGAGCCGGAGAACATGGCCGAGAGATAGCCGTCGTTTCTCGTCAGGCTTTCAGCGCCCGAGACGCGTTTGGTCGTAATCAGCGAGCCGAGAGGAATCATGTTCCCATCGGAACTTCGAACCCAGCAACGACCTAAATCCTCCGGATTCATGCGGTATTTCGGCTCGGCCTGCATGATGACCCGGCGTATTTTGCCGTTTCTTGTAAAGTCGTTGATGTACGTGCCGGAGAAAAAGCTTTGGAGTGTGGAAAAGACCGACTCGGTCGACACATTTAACCGCATGGCCTTTTCTTCGTCGACTTCAACCTGAATGACAGGAGCGCTGGCGCGCATCATATGCCGAACGCCCGTCAGTTCCTTTCGCTTCGAAAGGGCATCGATGAAGTCGTTCGCGACAGCATGCAAAAGAACGGGATCGTCTGTTCCCCGGGCTTGAATGTAGCCGCTAAAGCCGCTGGATCGGCCCAGCCCTCGAATGGGGTTCGGTTGCGAGGCAACGGCAATGGCCTCTGTGGACGTATCGCCGAGTTTCTGAAGTTCTCGGCGCAACTCAAACGCCGTTTTATCGCGTTTATCCCAGTCCTTCAGTTTCAGAATGAACGTGGCGGCAGAGGCTCGAATGTCGTTGCCTTGCTGGTCGTTTCCGACCATGGCAAGAATGCTTTCAACCCCGTCGAGTTCTTTTTCGATGAGGCGGCACATCTTTTCAACCTCTTTTTCGGTTCTGTTAAAAGAGGCACTGGAAGGTAGCGTAAACGACATACGCAAAATTCCCTGATCTTCAACAGGAACGAATGTTGTCGGCGTTGATGACAGCAAGAGGTAAACGCTGGCACACACGCCGGCAAAGACAAGCACGGCACTTTTTGTGTGGTCCAAAAAGAAGGTAACCAGTCGCAAGTAAAGATTCCCGGTTTTCTCAAGCAGTGTGTTGACGGCATGAAAAACACGGTTCGATCGATGCGGTTCATTTGTCAGGATTGTGGCGCACAACGCAGGCGTAAGGGTCAGAGCCACAAAGCCGGACAGACAGACGGCGACGGCAACCGTCACGGAGAACTGCCGATACAGTTCGCCTGCCATGCCGCCTAAAAATGCGACCGGCACAAAAACGGCTGAGAGAACGAGGACAATGGCAACAAGAGCCCCCGCAACTTCCTTCATTGCTTTCTTGGCGGCTTCGCGCGGACTCAATCCGTCTGCAATCAGGCGCGAGACGTTTTCCAGAACGACGATGGCATCATCGACCACGATGCCGATGACAAGCGTCATCGCAAAGAGAGTGAGCGTGTTGAGGGAAAAGTGAAAAAACCAAAGACCGGCCATTGTCCCGATTAATGAGACCGGAACTGAGAGCATCGGGATGAGGGTTGCCTTCCAGTTTTGCAGGAAAAGGAAGATAACGATCAAAACAAGAAGGCCGGCTTCAAGGAGTGTTTTGAAAACCTCGTGCAGGGAGGCATTGACAAAAACAGTCGTGTCGTCGGTAATGGTGTGCGTAATTTTATTTTTTGGATAAAACCGTGCCAGACGCGCCAGTTCTTCTTTGGCCGCTTTCGCTGCGGCAACGGCGTTTGCCCCTGTCTGCAAATAGACGGCAAGCGTAATCGAAGGCTCTCTGTTAAAAAGGTTCACCATCTCATAGCTGCGGTTGCCGAGCTCAACCACAGCAACGTCGCGCAGTCGGACAATGCGGTTTTCTGCATCAACCTTGAGGATGATGGAACCGAATTCTTCCGGCGTGAGCAACTGGCCTTTTGTACGGGTTGTGTAAAAGAGTTGCTGATCTTCGGTCGTCGGAGCAACGCCGACGCGACCGGCTCCGCGCTCGTAGTTTTTGTCGTTGATCGCCGCATCAATGTCGCTTGGCGTGATGTTGAATTTGGCCATGCGCGGAGGATCAAGCCAAATTCGCATCGCTCCTTGGGCGTTTCCGAAAACGCTGACGTCGCCGATTCCGGGAAGGCGCCGCAGTTGATCGACGACATTGAGGAGGGCGTAATCGGCCATGTCGACTCGGCTCATTGATTTGTCCGGCGACGTGTAAGCGACGATGAGCAACGTTTCTTCATCGTGTTTTCGCACGCTGACGCCGTCTTGCTGGATTTTTTTCGGAAGACGTTTCTCGACGGTTCGGACGCGGTTGTTGATTTCAAGAACCGCGTCATTCGGGTCAGTTCCGACATCGAAAATGCACGAAATTCGCACATTGCCGTTTGAACGGATGCTGGTGTTGTAGTAAAGAAGACCCTGAATGCCCGAGAGCTGATCCTCGATGGGGGCGGCAACCGTTCTGGCCAAAACGGAAGCATTCGCTCCTTCCCACGAGGTGGACACTGTAATAGCAGGCGGAGCGATGTTGGGGTATTGCGAAACGGGCAGAACCAAATAAGCGATGAGACCGGCCAGCACGATCAAAATCGAAAGTACGGAAGCAAATATCGGTCGACGGATGCAAAACTGGCTAAGCATGGATTTTCTCGATTACGGAATAACGGCTTTGCTGATTTCTTCAACCGTGACGGCAAGGCCTTCGCGCAACCGTTGAATTTGGTCGATGAGGATAAGGTCTCCGGACTTTATTCCGGAGAGTACGATCCAATCGGTATCACGCCACTGACCGACTTTGACGCTGACGGGATGAACTTTGCCGTTGACGGCCGTGAAAACTTGATAGCTGCCGTCGGGGAGCTGCTGAACGCTTTTTTGCGGAATGCGAAAGACGTTTGAGAGTTCTTCTGTCGCCAGTTGAACGGAAACGAGTTGGCCGGGAACAAGAGCAGAGTTTTCCGCCACGTTCGCCCGCAATGTGCGTGTCGAAGTCGACACGTCAATTTGCTGAGAGACGTAGTCAAGTTTGGCCTGAATTTCACGGCGATTCGCATCGTACAAGCGAATGGGATTCGAAAGTTGAATAGATTTCCCGATTAAATCACGTTCCGAGAGTTGGAATTTCACGCGGAGCTTTTCCGGCTGGGTCAGAGTGGCAAGGCGTGTGGAGCTAGCATTGACGAGAGCCCCGAGATTCAGTTCAGAACGGCTCGCAACGCCGCTGTTTGGGGCCTTGACGCGAGTGCGGTCAACATCGACCTGAGCATCGGACTGCTTGGCAATCGCTTGTGCAAGCTGAGCCTGTGCAATCTTTTTGGCACTGAGCGCATCGTCAAATTGTTTGCGGCTTGCCGCGTTGGCTTTAAAGAGTTGCTCGTAGCGGGTGCAGTCAAGCTCGGCTTTCTCCAGTGAGGCTCTTGCTTCGGTTACGGCGGCCTTTGCGGAATGAAGCACAGAGATGTAAGGCGCATCGTCAATGACAAAAAGGGTTTGACCGGCTTTAACGGTTTCGCCTTCCGTATAAGCAATGTCTTTTAAGGTTCCGGAAACCTGAGCGCGGATTTCAACTTGTTGCGCGCCTTCCGTCTCTCCGAGCGTTTCAACCCAAAGCATTTCGTTTGTAGGTGTTGCCCGAATGGCGTGCACAGTCAAAGGAGTGCTTTTTGCCGCAGAGCTTTTGGAATCAGAGAATTTACTGCAGCCCGATTGCGTGCTGAGCGCGAGAAATCCGGCAAAAAAAATCGCAGTCAATCTGACTGCGGATGTCGTCAATTGCATAGCGTTTTTCCGCAGATACTAGTCAAAACGTTCTTGCGGAAAAATACTCCGCCAGAAAACCCGTCGTTTGAAGGCACAAATAAAAGTCTGTCAAGGACTGTAACAAATTGTAATTCTACAGAGAAAGACGTTTTGTTACAGCGGCGAAGTTGCTCTTTCCAACCATTTTCTATGGTTTTCCCCAAGGAAAAGAGAGAGTCTGTTGTAGACAGCGGCATGATAGTCGTCAATCCACTGTCGTTCTTTTTTTGTAAGCATCTCGGGGATAATGAGTTTCTTGTCAAAAGGACAGAGGCTCAGTGTTTCAAAATCAAGAAAATCGGGAATGCCGCTTTCTTTCGGAGTGACGAGATTTTCGAGGCGAACGCCCCAAAGTCCGGTGCGATAGACGCCCGGTTCGTTGGAAAGGATCATCCCGCGGACAAGCCGCACAGCATCTGTTGTCGGTGTTCTCGGAGAAACGGAAAGCGGCGGCTCGTGCACGCTGAGGAAAAATCCGACGCCGTGACCGGTTCCGTGTCCATAGTCGGCTCCGATTTCCCAAAGCGGGGCTCGCGCCAGACTATCGATCCGACCGGCATGAAGCCCTTCCGGGAAGCGAGCCGTGGCGAAGGCAATGTGACCGCGCAAAACAGCCGTGTAATCCCTGCGCAAGGACTCCGGTGCCAGACCGAGGCTGATCGTGCGCGTGATGTCTGTCGTCGCCCCCAGGTACTGTCCGCCGCAGTCTAAGAGAAGGACGGAGTCCTTCGCTAACGGGCAGGAAGAAGCGGCACTTGGAGCATAGTGAGGCAAAGCGGCGTTGGCGCCTGTGGCGGCGATGGTTTCAAAACTGGATTCAACAAACGTTTGCGCTTCTTTGCGAAAGGAAAGAAGTTTTTCAGCTACGTTCCATTCGGTAGGGGGGTCGCCTGCCGAAAGAGCGTCTTCAATCCAAGAAAACAATTTAACGAGGGCAATCCCCTCAAGGACCATGCAAGAGCGTACCGACTGAATTTCTTCAGGCGTTTTGATGGTTTTTAACTGTGTGACGGGATTTGTCCCTCGAATCGTCTGCACATGAGAAAGCGCCGAATCAAAAAGGTGCAGGTTAATTTGAGCCGGATCAAGAAGCAGCCGAGAGGAGGCGGGCAGTTCCTTCAAAGCGGGTTCAATCTCGTCATAGGGACGGCATTCAATGGCATCGGCGTAAAGAGCCTGTATCGTGGCCGGTCCGATCTTTCTCGGATCAATGAAAAGGGTCGCTGTCTTTTCTTGAATTAAGAAATAGGCGACGAAAACAGGGGTGTTCTGAACGTCAAGTCCGCGCAGATTGGATAGCCAAGCCACATCGTCCAGGGCCGTGACAAGGAGAGTATCTGCGCCTATTTCTCTTAGTTTGTTTCGAACGGCTGCCAGTTTTTCAGAACGCGGTCTTTGAAACGAATGAAACGGAAGGACGGGTGTTGTTAAAAGGCTAGGTCGATCCGTCCAGAGGCGGTAAAGGGAAGGTGATACATCGGTCAGGGAGATCCCGTTTTCAGACAACCGATTCTTCCATCGCGCAAACGTTTGAAGCGGAGTCGATGAACCGTCCAGTCCGACATTGACTCCGGCCTGCAAAGTGCGGGAGAGCCATTCCTCAATGCTGGGGACATTTTCACTGCCGTCTTGCATCAGTTCGAACCCGGATCCGTTCAGTTCCCGGCTCGCTTGTTCCCAGTAGCGAGAATCCGTCCAAAGCAGGGCGGCCGCAGGGGTAATGACAAGGGTGCCGGCCGATCCTGTGAAAGGGCAAAGAGCCTTTCTCAATTCCCAGTGCCGGCAAGGATATTCACTGGCATGCGGATCTCCTGTCGGGACAACAACAGCGCTTAAGTTCTCACGCTGCAGGAGTTCTCGGACGGTTTGAAGAGAAATCGGCATGCCGAATCCTCCTTAAAAGATTTTTTTGAGTGTGATCTGCAGCGTCATTCCGACAACGCCGTCAATGTTTTCCGGTTTGCCGATATCGGCAGACTCCATTCTCCAGCCGGCATCGCGCAACTCATCAATCGTGGCTTGAGCTTGCGGCTCCGTGCATTCGAAAAGGATGGATTTAAAGGGTGTGCGTACAGACAAGGGTTGCGTGGAATGACAAACTAGTACGGACTTGTTCGGAGCATCAAGAAGTGCCGGAAGATTTCTGGCTTCGCGACTTGCCTCAAGCGGATCCTTTTCGGCAAGAGCCGCATCCGCCGCTCCGTTGTCCACAGATCCGCAACCGGAAAGCGAGAGGGTCAGTAAGCAGACCAAACTGAGAAAAAATGATCGATTAAGCATGTTTGACATTGTACGTGGTTTCAGTGTTTGCGCCGAGCTCGTCCGATCCTTCTCTCGGACGAGGACGACAGACGAGTACGTTTCGACGGCAAAGCCGTTTGAGCCTTGATTCCGTTTTTCGATGAACTTGCCGACGGCTTCGTTTTTGTTCCTGTTTTTGGGTAACGCGGGTTGATGGTTTTCTTCGGGCGTCTTTCCGAAGAGTCTTCCCGACCAACTCTTTTTTTGGCTTCGTGCTTCTTTGTCGGAGGTTTTGAAAAATTGTTTTGGCTGTCCGACGAATTTTTCGACGACTTTGGCGGCAATCGCTTAGTTTTCGGCTCTTTTCGATTTCGAGACTTTGATTTTTCGTGTGCTGTTGCCGAAGGGATTTCATGACCGTCAATCGTCTTCATGACAAACGTTTTCTTTAAAAGACGCTCAACGGCTTTTAACGCATCCAGTTCTTCTTTCGAGACAAAACTTACGGCCAATCCCGTCAGGCCGGCTCGCCCCGTTCGTCCGATTCTGTGCACATAGTCCTCTGCGGCATTCGGCATTTCGTAGTTGACGACTTGCGGCAGTCCCTCAATATCCAGCCCTCTGGCGGCAATATCGGTTGCAACCAGAATGCGGATGGTTTTGTCTTTGAATCCGGCAAGTGCCTTGGTGCGAGCGGTTTGGCTCTTGTTGCCGTGGATGGCAGCCGCAGAAAGTCCGTCCAAAGTGAGTTGTTCCGTGAGCCGGTTTGCCGCATGTTTCATGCGCGTGAAGACGAGAACCTGCTGCCAGTTGTTGTCCACAATCAGGTCACGAAGAAGGGTGTGTTTTTGCTTTTTCGAAACAAAGAAAACCTCTTGTTGGATTAAAGCGCATTCCTTGTTTTTTTCGATTTCAATATAAATCGGATTTTTTAAGAACCGGGCAGCCAGTGCACGAATTTCATCATTAAAGGTGGCCGAAAAGAGAAGCGTTTGCCGATTGTCGGGAATCTGTTCAAGAATTTTTCGAATATCCCGAATAAATCCCATGTCGAGCATGCGGTCGGCTTCATCGAGCACCAGAAATTGGGTTTCTGAAAGGCGGATGTTGCCTTGATGGATGTGATCGAGAAGTCGTCCCGGCGTAGCCACCAAAATGTCGATTCCGTCGGCCAGCCGTTTTGTCTGAGGCTGAATGTTGACTCCGCCGAATACGAGTGCCGTCGTTAGTCCGGTTCCTGCGGCATAGTGGCGGATGCTTTCTTCAATTTGTGCGGCCAGTTCTCGGGTCGGAGAGAGGATAAGAGCCGACGCTGTTTTGGGGGCTCGCTTGACATCGGCAGTAATCAAATGCGTGATGAGCGGCAACGCGAAGGCTGCCGTTTTCCCTGTCCCGGTCTGAGCGGCGGCTAAGACGTCCCGACCTGATAAAACGGCAGGAATTGCTTGTTGCTGGATCGGCGTCGGCTCATGAAAACCAAGTTGGAGAACATTGTTGACGAGAAGATTGGGAAGACCGAGAGTCTGAAAACGTGTAGTCACGAAAATAGGTTCCGTATCAAGGGGCTTTCTCGGAGATCAAGGAAATTGCGTGATTCCGAAAGCATTCAGAAGCGCGGCTGTTTCAAAGGCGGGCAGTCCCATGATTCCAGAGTAGCTTCCTTCAATGTGATCGATAAAGGCAGCCGCCAGTCCCTGGACGGCATAGCCGCCTGCCTTGTCGTAGGGTTCGTCTTGGCGGCAATACCAGTCAATTTCGCTTTTTGTCAGTTCTTTAAACCGGACAAAGGAAACGCTTTCGGCTTCACGAAGATCCTCTGGATTTGTCCCGACGAGGACAACCGTTCGAACAGTATGTGTTTTTCCGGAAAGAAGCGACAAAAAATAATGTTCTTCGACGCGATCGGCCGGTTTTCCAAGAACCATGTCGTCCAGAATCACAGCCGTATCGGCGGCAAGAACAGGCAAGAGCGGAAGTTTCTCCGTCCGGATTCTTTCAAAGGCTCGAAGCGCTTTTTCTCTGGCGGTTCGGGAAACATAAAGAGCGGGCGCTTCGCCTTTTCGGCGTTCTTCATCGCCGGCAAAGGCAGTTAGAACCGTATTATCAGAAAGAACGGTAAAGTCGGAAAAGCCCAGTTCACACAAAATCTGACGGCGTCGAGGACTTTTGCTGGCAAGAAAAAAACGGCTCATGCTCGGTGATAAGGATGGTTGTTAAGGACAGACCATGCGCGATAGAGTTGTTCGCAGAGCAAAATACGGGCAACGGCATGCGGCAACGTCATCGAGGAAAGCCGAATGGAGAAATCGGCAGACTTTTTGAACTGCGCATCCAGTCCGTCCGGTCCCCCGATGATGAAACTCACGTTTCGGCTTTGCGATTGCCAGTCAGAGAGTTTCTGCGCAAACTCCATGGTCGTCAGATCTTTCCCGCGTTCGTCAAGAACCACGACAAAGTCATCCGGATCCAGAGATTTTTCAATCCTTTTTGCTTCCAGTTCCATGAGCTTTTGGGCGGTTTGTCCGGCTCTCGGTTCTGTTTTGAGTTCACGGAGTTCAACCGAAAAATTCTTTGGAAAACGAGCTAAGTAATCCTTCACAGCCGTGTTGACCCACGGTGCCTCGCGTTGTCCGACAGCAATGACGGTGATGTGCATCAAGAAGCCTTTGCTTGTGTTTTTTTCACAGTTGTTTTTCTTTTTGTCGCAACGGGCTTTGTCTCTTTGGTTTTGGCTGCATCGGATGACTGGCTTCGTTTGCGTGCGGCGAGAGTCTTCTTTTCGGCAGCTTCTTCGGCTTTTGCAAACAGAGCCTTCAGATCCAGCGCATCGGGGCCCCAAAGTTCCTCCAGATCGTAATACTGACGAATAGCCGGCTGCATGCAGTGGCAGATGACGGATCCGCAGTCAACCAGAACCCATTCGCCGGTATCGGTTCCTTCTGTTCCAGAGATTTTTCCGCCTGCTGCCTTGACGGCCTTCTCCACTGAGTTGGCCAATGCCCGTGTCTGACGATTGCTTGCTCCCGATGCGATGACGATGTGATCGAATGCACTGGTCTTTGCGGAAGTGTCATACACACAAATGTTTTGTCCTTTGACGTCTTCTAGGGCTGTGATGATGGTTTTCAACAGTTCTTTTTTATCCATGGTTTACTCGTTTTTTGAGTAGAGATTGCGTGTCAAAATATACGCTTTGACGCTCGGATTGAGCCAAACATCCAGAAGATGTTCGTTCTGATTTTGCTCCGCCGAGCGCAGAATGGTGCGGATTTTAGAGGAACTTGCCGCAAAGGGTTCCATCGAAAAAAAGGCGACGGAACCATGCGGGTGTTCACAGAGACGCTCAATCGGTTTGATGCTGTCGGCTGACCAAGACAAGACTTCCGGACAGGCCTTCGGTATTTTTCCGTTTCGTGTGCTGACGGCAATATTAACGAGACCGAGAAAGTCCTTCCATTGCTTCCAGGTCTGGAGATTTTCCCACTGGTCGGCTCCGAGAATGAGAACGAGGGGAACGTCAGAAGGAAGTTGGCTGCGAATTTCTCTTAACGTATCGATCGTGTACGTTGCGCCGGGGCGATTCAGTTCGCATGGGTTAACGGCAAAGCGAGGCCTTCCGGCCAACGCCAGTTTGAGCATCTGCAGTCTGTCGGATGCCGGCGAGATCGGATGCTTTTGCCAGGGATTGCCGGCCGGGAGAAATTCGATGCGTTCAAGAGAAAACGCCTTAAGCGCCGCATCGGCTAAAGCCAAGTGCCCCTCGTGGACGGGATCAAACGTCCCGCCCAAAAGACCGATACCGCAGCGGCAAGAGAGTCGAGGGGAACTGACCATCAGCAGTTGTTTTTTTCGCGATTGATCGCACGATACCCAATATCGCGGCGGAACTGCGCTCCGGCAAAACGAATTTGTGTAACAGCTTCGTAGGCTGTCTTTTGCGCATCCTGAAATGTATCGCCGAGTCCGACCGCGCAAAGAACGCGGCCTCCGGAAACAATCATGCGTCCATTTCCGTCCGTTTTCGTACCGGCATGAAAAATGTGATGCGTCGCATCATTGGCAGGCAACGATTCGATGACGGCGCCTTTTTGAGGATGCTCGGGATAGCCTTGTGCGGCAACCACGACGCCGAGTGCAACACGTTTGTCCCAAGAAATGCTAGCGGCATCCAAATTGCCCTTTAGGGCAAGAAGCATGGCTTGGACGAAGTTGCCTTGCAATCGGCACATGATCGGCTGTGTTTCGGGATCGCCGAATCGGCAGTTGAACTCAAGCGTTTTCACGCTTCCGTCTTTGCCGATCATGAGACCGGCATAAAGAAATCCCGTATAAGTATTTCCTTCTTCGCGCATACCCTTGACGGTAGGAAGGATGATCTCTCGCATGACTTTTTCATGAATTTCGGCCGTGACGACAGGGGCGGGCGAGTACGCTCCCATGCCGCCCGTGTTCGGTCCTTGGTCAGCGTCGAGCAGGCGCTTGTGATCCTGGCTTGTGGCCATGGCAAGGACGTGTTCTCCGTCAACCATCACAATGAAGCTGGCTTCTTCGCCTTCAAGAAATTCTTCAATAACGACGCGTGCGCCGGCTTCTCCGAATTTGTGAGACCCCAGCATGTCATCAACGGCGGCATGCGCTTGTTCGAGCGTCATTGCCACAACAACGCCTTTGCCGGCGGCCAAACCGTCAGCTTTGATGACAATGGGAGCCCCTTTTTCTTCAATATAAGCGTGCGCCTGCTCTGCGTCGCTGAAGGTGGCATAGTCCGCGGTTGGGATCCGGTGACGCTTCATGAAAGCTTTGGCGAAATCTTTGGAGCTTTCCAGTTGCGCAGCCTCTTTCGTCGGTCCGAAAATAGCAAGTCCTTCGGAGCGAAATACGTTGACGATTCCTTCGGAAAGCGGCGCTTCCGGTCCGACGACCGTGAGGGCGATGTTTTCCTTTTTCGCAAATCCGACCAAGTCTTCGATCTTTGTCAAGGCGAGATTGGTCAATGCCGGATCAACAGCCGTTCCCGCATTGCCCGGAGCAATAAAAACCTGGTCGACTCCTTCGCACTGAGCAATTCTCCAGGCAAGCGCATGTTCTCTTCCGCCGCTGCCGACAACCAAAATTTTCATGATCCGGTCTCCTTAGTTGGGCTAATGTCAGGGATAGAAATTACTCTTCGTCGCAGAAAACGGCACTTGTGTAGACGTTGCTCACATCATCGAGATCTTCGAGAGCATCAATGAGTTTGCGCATCTTGACGGCATCGTCGCCGGAGAGTTCCACTTCATTAAGCGGTTTCATTGTGACGTCGGCAGAGACAGCCTGCAATCCGGCTGCTTCGAAAGCTTTTTGGACGGAGTCAAAGACTTCAGGCGCACAGATCACTTCGACGGAGCCGTCTTCATTGGTGAGAACGTCGTCGGCACCGGCCTCAAGCGCCGTTTCCATCACTTTGTCTTCGCTGGTTCCGGGAGCGAAAAGGAATTCGCCGCAGTGCTTGAACTGAAATGACACGGAGCCTTCCGTTCCGAGGTTGCCGCCGTGCTTGGTCAGTTCGTGGCGAACGTCGGCCACCGTGCGCGTGCGGTTGTCTGTCGTGCAGTCAATAATAAGAGACGCTCCGCCGACTCCGTAGGCCTCATAGCGGATTTCTTCGTAGCTGACGCCCTCGAGCTGACCGGTTCCCTTGAGAATGGCGTTTTGGATTGTGTCCTTCGGAACATTGCCTTCGCGTGCTCTGGAAATTGCCAAACGCAAACGCGAGTTCATGTCCGGGTCTCCGCCGCCGCCGACTCGAGCGGCAACAATGATTTCGCGAACAAGTTTTGTCCACAGGTTGGAACGCTTGGCATCTTGGCGTCCTTTGCGGTGCTGAATATTTGCCCATTTAGAGTGACCGGACATAACACAACCTTTCTTAGCTAAGATAAATATGTAATCGAAAAAGATAACCGGCAGTGCGTTGAAATTCAAAGAGAGAAAGACTCGGACGGCCGGTGAAAAAAGCTGATGCGCAAGTCTATCATTGTGCCTTTAATATTGCCTTTTTTCTGCCGTTTCAAATCATGATGATCCATCCGCAGTTTGACCCAGTCGCATTTTCTATCGGCCCCGTCAGCGTCCGATGGTACGGGCTTGCCTATTTGGCGGGATTTGCTCTCTTTTTCCTTTTGGGCAGACTGCGCACAAAGGAAACCTGGCGGGGGATGGAACCGGAAGGTCTCGACGATCTTCTTTTTTTCGGCATGATCGGCGTTATCTTGGGAGGACGGCTCGGGTTTTGTCTTTTTTATCAGCCCGAATGGTTTCTCTCGCATCCGATCGATATATTGAAAATTTGGCAAGGCGGCATGAGTGCGCACGGAGGCATGCTCGGGGGCGTTGTTGCCATCGCCTTGTTTTCAAGAAAAAAGCGCATGAACTTTTTGCGTGTTGCGGATTTCGTTGTCCCGCTCATTCCGTTGGGTCTTTTTTTCGGAAGAATCGGAAATTTTATAAACGGTGAACTTTGGGGACGAATCGCAGACGAGACATTGCCTTGGGCAATGATCTTTCCGCAGTCGGGTACTTTCTATCCTCGGCATCCTTCGCAGCTTTACGAGGCGGTTCTGGAAGGGATTTGTTTGTTTGCCCTTGTGTGGATGTACTCGAAAAGACCGCGAAAGGAAGGAAACGTGGCGGCGCTTTTTTGCATCGGTTATGCCGTCGCGCGGTTTGCTGTCGAGTTCTTTCGAGAGCCGGATGCGTATCTGGGGTTGGGGCTTTTCGGGCTCAGCCGCGGTCAGTGGCTCACGATTCCGGTTTTTGCGCTTGGTCTGATTCTGTTCTGTCGTTCGGCTAACGCTGGCAATGACACGCGGCAAAACCGATAGACGGATTCTTCTCATAGCGGCTGCAAGCCGAATGCATGCGCCGCATTCGGCTCGGCCGTTTAGAAAAAATCAATAAAACTTCATGTCGCCGCTTGCGGCATTGGCAAGCGTGGCGGCAACCAGTCCTGCCGTTTCCGTACGCAAAACTCGCGGGCCGATGAGAACGGATTCCCAGCCGAATTTGGCCGCTATCGCAATTTCCGTGGCAGAAAAGCCGCCTTCCGGGCCGACGGCGAAAGCCACGGAAGAAATGCGGGTTAGGCGAGGTGCGACCGTACTTGAGAGTGCCAGCATGTAGCGGCGGTCTGCTTTCACGTTTTCCATCGCCTTTTCAAACTGCATAAATTCGAGACTCGGAATGGAATTGCGGCCGCACTGCTCGCAGGCCGAGTGCATGATGTCGGACCAACGGGTTAGGCGTCTGTCGCGTCGGTCTTCCGGCAACTTCGCCGTGGATCGGATGGAAGGAACAATCACGATGCGGCTGACGCCGAGTTCCACGGCCTTTTCAACCACCCAATCGAGTTTTTCGGCAGAAATGAGTCCCTGAACGAGGGTAATGGAAAGGGGGGACTCGGTTTTCGGGCGTTCGAGTGCCTCAATCGTAATGTAGGCGTCTTCGCCTTCAAAGGAGATCGGACCGGTGGCTATGTCTCCAAGACCATTGAAAACGCTGGCTTTTTCTCCAGCGGCCATGCGCAAAACGCGGCCGGCATGATGTCGGACAGCGGGCGGAAGGTAGGTTCGGACACCAATTTGGAACGTGACGTTCGGAATATAGAAGCGAGGGATGGCCATTTAAGGGGCTCCGTTCTGGATAGGGAAAAATCTCCCTTGAGTTTACGCCGTTTACTTTGAAAGAGGGCACAGATGTGCCGGCTCTGACCTGTTAGAATCGGCACGATTTTTAGACAGAGTCTTTTACATCAATTTCTCTCGAGTTCTCTTATGTCAGACAAAGTTTGCGCCCGATGCATGGCAAATGCTGTGCGAGCTCTCAGTATTGACGCCGTTGAAAAAGCCAAAAGCGGACATCCCGGCATGCCGATGGGCATGGCCGATATTGCCGTGACTCTTTGGACGCGGCATTTGCGACACAATCCGGCAAATCCCAAGTGGATCGGACGCGATCGCTTCATTCTGTCGAACGGTCACGGTTCGATGCTGCAATATGCGTTGCTGCATCTGACCGGGTATGACCTCACGATGGACGACATTAAGGCATTCCGACAGTTTGGAAGCAAAACGCCGGGGCATCCGGAATACGGTGTTGTGCCGGGGGTTGAGACCTCAACCGGTCCTCTCGGGCAGGGGATTGCCAACGCCGTCGGCATGGCTTTGGCCGAAAAGATGTTGGCCGCAGAGTTCAACCGAGAAGGATTTCCTGTTATTGATAACCGGACATACGTCTTTTTGGGCGACGGTTGCATGATGGAAGGTCTCAGCCACGAGGCGTGTTCGCTCGCAGGCGTTTGGAAACTCAATAAATTGATTGCCGTGTACGATGACAACGGCATTTCGATTGACGGCAATGTCAAAGGGTGGTTTGCCGACGATACGCGCAAACGCTTTGAGGCCTACGGTTGGAATGTCATCGGACCGATTGACGGCCATGACGTGGATGCGGTGGACGAGGCCATTACGCAAGCGAAAAAGAGCGAAGAGAAACCGACGCTCATCATTGCGAAAACCATTATCGGCAAGGGAAGTCCGCATTTGGCCGGAACATCGAAGTGCCATGGAGCGGCTCTCGGAGAGGCAGAAATTGCGGCGACTCGCGAAAATCTCGGTTGGGAGTATCCGCCGTTTGAAATTCCGCAGGAAATTTACGATGCCATGGACGCCCGTGAAATCGGTAAGAAGCGAGAAGATGAGTACGAGGCCATGCTTTCTGCTTATCGAAAAACCTATCCGCAACTTTCCTCGCAGTTATTGTGCCGCTTGTATGGTTTCCTCCCTGAGGAACTTGATGAGGCTGTCTACGAAATTCTCTTCAAGGCGCAACGGGACGCAGAGAGTATTGCCACGCGTAAAGCGAGTCAAAAGACACTGGATGCGCTGGCGCCTGTGCTTCCGGAACTTTTCGGCGGATCTGCCGATTTGACGGGGTCTAATCTCACAGCCTGGAAAGGGGTGGTTCCGATGACGGCGGACAATCCTCTGGGACGGCACGCCAGTTACGGCGTACGTGAATTTGCCATGGCGGCTATCGGAAACGGGATTGCGCTTTACGGAGGGTTCATTCCGTTTTCCGGAACCTTCCTTACGTTCTCTGACTACGAAAGAAATGCCGTTCGAATGGCGGCTCTGATGCGAATTCGCAATATCTTTGTCTTCACGCATGACTCACTCGGCGTCGGCGAAGACGGACCGACGCATCAGCCGATTGAGCACATTTCGAGTCTGCGGCTGATTCCGAATTTGGTTGTTTGGCGTCCGGCGGACACGATCGAAACGATCGTGGCCTGGCGTGAGGCGATTAAAAGAAAAGAAGGCCCCAGTGCATTGATCCTTTCCAGACAATCGATTGCTTTCACGAAGCATGTTGATGTGGATGCCAGTGAAAAAGACGACTCAGCTGCAGATTATCAGTTTAAGTCCTCAGTCATCAACATGGCGGATGATGCCGCACAGGGCGGCTATATTGCGGCAGAAGCACCTGCCGGCGAAGAAAAGGTCGAGATTATCTTGGTGGCAAGCGGATCTGAGTTGCCGCTTGTCATGAAAGCTCAAGCATTGCTGGCGGCTCGGAATATTCAGGCTCGCGTGGTTTCGATGCCGTCGATGGAGGTTTTTGACGCACAGCCTAGTTATTACCGTGCAAAGGTCTTGAAGTTGAGGAGACCGGACGGTGCCCCTCGTCTGCACGAGGAGAGCGGAGAGTTTACGAGTGAGAGCAAGGAGAAGAGATTGACGCCGCAAGTGCCGATCCTGGCTGTTGAGGCGGGTGTAACGCCGCTTTGGTTCAAATACATTCAGGGTTCGGGAGACGTCATCGGCATTGATACATACGGCATGTCTGCTCCGGCTGGCGTATTATGGAAGCACTTTGGTTTTACAGTAGAAAACGTGCTCGAGAGAGCATTGCGGTTGCTCGGAAAGTAGCAATGATTTTTGACGGTCACGTTCGGCTTTCGATGAGATTGTCGGAGTGACGTTGGTTCTTAAGGAAAATAAAAATGAAAGTTAAAACGCTTGAATCTTTGGCTGAGGCAGGCCTTTTGGACGGAAAACGGGTTCTCATCCGTTCTGATCTGAATGCTCCGCGCGATGAAGAAGGACGCATCACGAATGAAAAGCGTCTCGTGGCGAGCGTGCCGGCGATCCGTTTGGCACTCGATGCCGGTGCGGCCGTGATGGTCATGAGCCATTTGGGGCGCCCGACGGAAGGTGAATTTAATGAACGCACAGACAGCTTGGCCGGTATTGCCGTTCGCATGAGCGAATTGGTCGGAAAGCCGATGAAGCTTGTTCGTGATTACTTAAATGGCTTCGACATCAAGCCCGGTGAATTGGTCATGCTTGAAAATTGCCGGTGCAACAAGGGCGAAAAGAAGAATAACGAAGAATTGGCCAAGAAGTACGCCGCGCTTTGTGATGTGTATGTCAATGACGCATTCGGTACCTCGCACCGTGCTCAGGCTTCCACAGAAGGCGTGGCGCGTTTTGCCCCGATTGCTTGCGCCGGTCCTTTGATGGCCGCTGAAATCGATGCTCTGACAAAGGCGGTTGCTGAGGCGAAACACCCGCTTGTTGCCATTGTCGGCGGCTCCAAGGTTTCGACAAAACTCACGATTTTGAGCAATTTAGCTGAAAAGGTCGATCAGCTGATCGTCGGCGGCGGAATTGCCAATACGTTCCTTTTGGCGGCAGGACACAAGATCGGCAAGTCTCTGGCGGAACCGGAACTTGTTGACGAGTGCAAGAAAGTTCTTGCCAAGCTTGCACAAAAGGGTGCCACGTTGCCGCTTCCGACGGATGTTGTTGTCGCGAAGGAATTTAGCGAAACAGCAGAGCATCGTATTTGCCAGATTGACGATGTGGCCGAGGACGAGATGATCCTTGATGTGGGACCGGAATCGGCTCAGGCGCTTGCGGATGTCATTGCGAAGGCTCAGACGGTTGTTTGGAACGGTCCGGTCGGCGTTTTCGAGATGAAGCCGTTTGCACAAGGAACGCGGGTTCTTGGCGAAGCGATTGCCAAGCGTACCGGCGAGGGTGCTTTCTCGATCGTCGGCGGCGGCGATACGATCAACGCACTCAGTGTCTTCGGAATTACGGACAAGGTGAGCTACATCTCGACGGGCGGCGGAGCATTCCTGGAGTTCCTCGAGGGTAAGACGCTTCCGGCGATTGCCGCACTTGAGGCTCGTGCCGACAAGTAATGGATTGTGTTTTAAGGATGCCGCCTGCCGAACGTATTCAGCGGGCGGTTTCTTTTGCTCCGGAAAACCGGCACAACGGATGCAAAGGAACCTCGTCGTCGGAATGACTTCAGTGACCTGCCGTTTGAGCAGTGAAGAGGCGTTGCTTAAGACGGGATGCGCTGAAAAAAAGGGAACAGCCGCATGTGAACTGCTCCCTTCTTCTTCGTTGCAATTGCCTCTTCAGAAGGCGTACTTCATGCGAATCTGCCCGGCGATGCCCTTGTGCTGACCGAAGTAACCGACAAATCCGGCATCCACTGTGAGCGGCGTATTCGCTTCAGGTTTAAATTCCACGCCCAAGTTTACGACGCCGCTTGAGCCGCCGAGATCAGCGCTTTCCAGATTGATATGCTGGACGCTTCCCTTGGCTTTCCCGTTAAATTCGTGTTCCCACTCCACGCCGATGTAGGGCGTGTACGGAGCGTCTGCAAGATAATCAAATCGAACGCCTGCCCGCACGCGGTGCGAATTCATCGCATCGAACTTGTACGTGTCGCCTGCTGTCTGTACGGTCTTAGCCTCAACGTGCGACCACATGTAGCGAATGCTTGTGTCTGCACGCAGATTGTCCGTCAGATTCCACTGATAGCCCAAACCGACGTGTGCGGCAAAGTATGTCGCATCCATGTCGCAATTCAGGCTTTGCCCGCTTGAGACGGCTACGTCGTTATTCGTGTAGTCGCTTGAGAGCCGTCCGACCCGTAAGGAGGCGTCGGCGTAAGCACCGCGAAGCGTGCCCTGCGTTTGTTCAAGGCGTCCGAGAAGACCCGCTCCGTAGTAGTGACTGTCGCCTTCGCCCTTTAATTTCCTGCCGCCGATCGTATTGTGCGTGGTTGTATCACCCCAGCCGCCTTCGATAAAGACGCCTGCCGTGATGTTTCTCGATTCTCCCATAAAGGTCGTTGACGCTCCGGCAATGAGATTGACGCCGTCGACCTCAACCGAAGAACCTGTGTTGTAGCGTGTGTGTCCGCCGCGAATGGCACCGAAGGAATCTGTGATGTTTGTATCAATCAGCAAGTCGGTTCCGGTGTTGACAAAGGCTAAGCCCGCAGTACGGTTCTCGGATAAGACCTTGGTTTCCGGATTGGCTTGAGAACCACGGATGCGAGCGGTGACGGCGTTGCCCTCCTGACGAATCACGGTGTCGTATCCAAGGGAAAAACTCGTCCCCTGACGGACGAATCGTTCTTCACCGTCATTGGCGAGCGTCCCTTCAACATTGGAAATCAAGGTCAGCGTATCGCCAGCCGCAAGCGAAGCATTGTCGATGCTGATGAAATTAACAGTGGTTCCTTTGTCCGCTCCATTGCCCAAAATGGCTCTGTCCGCATTCAGTACAACATCGCCGTTACTGACGTTGCCGGCTTGAATGTTGATTGTCTCAAAGTTTTCAACCGTTGAAACGGCGACTTGAGCAACTTCCCGTGCATTGAGGTTTAGGGTATTGCCGCTAAAGATGTCGACGTTGCTGCCGGGGGTTAGTCTGAGGGCATAGCCGCCGTAGAGGTAAACGCCCTGAATGCTGTGGCTGCCGTCAACAGTAATATTGACAGTGTTGTTGGTAGCGGCATACGTGCCGTTGGAGCGGTTGTCGTCCCCGATCGCTCCGCCGGCGATGATGGTTCTGTCCTCGATAGTGGCGCCATTAATCGTAACAGTATTACGACTGGCGCTTGCCGTGAAACTTTCGGTGTCGGAATAGGTGTCATTGACATAACCGCCATGGATACTGCGGCCGATTGTCGCTCCGTCTGAGACGATCACGTGATTGTTGTCGGCAACGGCAACGGCGTGTCCTCCGTCAGAATTCGCTTCGGCGTGTCCACCATAGATATCATTGGAAACCTCAGTGGCGTCTCCCGACACTTCCACCGTGTTGCCGCTTGCCTCAGCGATGGCTGTTCCGCCGTCACTCACGCTCCTGGCATGGCCGCCGTAGAGAAAACCTGCAGCAGAAAAACCGTCTGACACTGTTATATGGTTGCCGCTCGCATTTGCATTGGCTTCTCCTCCGGCCGGAGAGGCGATCTGGGCCTCACCGCCCCAAATAGATATCCACTCAGCAGGAGCATCGCCCGATGCTGTCACACGGTTGTTGTTAGCCGAAGCCGTAAGATTTCCGTCACTACTGAAGATCTCAGTGTGTCCGCCATAGATATCACCCTCGGCGGCCGTCAATATGTTTACTGTGTTGCCGTTTGCCTCAGCCGTGATGGTTCCGCTGCTGGAGGAGATCTCTGCATAACCGCCATGAGTCATATAACTCCAGAGAACAGAATCCTCCACAATCACGGTGTTGCTGTTTATCGCAGCAGAGATGTTCCCGGTACTCGATGTGATCTCGGCATAACTGCCATAGAGTTCCCCCGAAACTTCAGTGTTGCTTCCAGAGACGGATATCGTGTTTCCGCTGAGGGTGGCTGCGGTGCTTCCGTTGCCGGAGCGGATTTCAGAATAACCGCCGTACGCATCGCTGTTAATGATGGAATTGTCCAGAATGGTCAGCGTATTGTCACGTGCCTCTGCTGAAACCTCACAAGCCGCAGAGGAGTAGATAAAACCTCCGTAGATGAAGTCACTGATTTCGGAGGCAGAGATCGTCACACCATTGCCGTTGGCAGTGACAGCTGCACTTTCGTTGGCCAGATGGATTCTCGATTCGCCGCCAAAAATTCCGGAACTGACATCAGAATCCGTCAGGGTTATCTGGTTGTTGTCAGCCGCAGAAAACGCCTTTCTTCCCTCGGCTTCGGAACTGCCGCCGTAGATGTCTCCTGAGACGTCTCCGAATACGTTCACTCGGTTGTTGCTTGCCTCTGCAATGGCTTTTGCACTACCTGAACTGGCGTAAGAGGAGCTGCCCATGACGTCGCCGTCAATGGTGGAGTTCGAGACGGTCACGGTGTTGCTGTTGGCGACGACCGTGGAATTTCCGCTGTCGGATACGGCATAGGTTTCATTGCCGCAAATGTAGGCATTGATTTCGGAATTTGTCACGATCAACGTGTTGTTTTCCGCCCTCGCAGAGATTTCTCCGCTCGTCGTCTGGATATCGATGAAGCTGCCGAAAAGGCCGCTCGCGTCGCTGTCCGAGATGGTGATTTCCAAAACGTCTACCCGGTTGTTGCTTGCCTCAGCGTCGGCGTTTTCGCTATCTGCAGTGATATTTGTTTGAGCGCCGAAAATGGCTTTGAGAGTTGAGTTTTTTACCGTAACGCGGTTGTCGGAGGCGATAACAGGATTGGTTCCTGTCGAGTAGGCGCCGAAAACGTAATCCAGTCCTGCGGATTCATCAATGACTTGGATTTCATTTCCGCTCAGAGGGTCAGTGCTGCCGTAACTGCTGGAGAGGTGGGGGGGGGGTAAAGTCGAGGCCGCCGGTTCTCTCTGCGAAGGCAGAAGAGGCAGAGAGTGTGGCCAAACACAAGACCGTTGGAACAAACAGGCCATGCAAGGAGAGTGAACGTTTATCGGATTGACGATACCTTTCTGAAATCGGGTGATTCATTTGATTTTTCCTGTCGATTAGGGAAGGGTTGTTTGAGAAAAGAAAAACGCAAAAAACTGAGTTTTTTCATCCATCGTTTTCCGCTGTCAACTGCACATGGGCAAACATTAACATTGTAACGAACCGTTACAGATTACTCTGCATCTTTTTTGGCTTTTTTCTTACGTATTTTGGGAAAACTCCGCCGACCGGATTGTCTCTTTTCTCGTCACGAAACATGTTGAAAATCGAAAGGACGATGCTGATCATGACCCCGGTGCAGGCGGGCAGAAACCTTTCGGCACGGTTGACTGCCATTCATTGCCTTGAGGTGAAATGAAAAAAACCGACGATTGAAATCGAAATCGCCGGTTCTTCTAAAAAAGGGGTACAGATTGCCGATTACTTACCTTTGTCGCTTCGATGCAGGAGTCGGCGGTGCGCCCATTCCCAGCACAGGGCGACAATGACGGGACCGGCGGCCGCCGAGATGACGCCGACAACCAAGATCATCGACAAATGATTCTTGACGAAGGGAAGGTTTCCGAAGAGGTATCCGGCTCCGATGATGCTTACGGCCCAGATAACGGCACCGATGGCACTGTAAAACTCAAAGCGCAACATGCTCATGCGAGCCGCTCCGCCGACCAGCGGAGCAAAAGCGCGGACAATCGGCACGAAACGGGCAAGGATGATGGTCTTTCCGCCGTGCTTTTGGTAAAAAAGATTTGTCTTTTCCAATTTCTCTGAGTTGATCCAGTGAATGGATCCGTCATAGATGCGTTTGCCGAGCCAGCGCCCCGTATGAAAGCCGAGCGTATTGCCGGCGCAGGCGCCGAGGATGACGGCGATGATCAGCAGCCACGGATTCATCGTTCCCGCGGCGGCCACGGTTCCGGCCACGAACAGGAGCGAATCGCCCGGAAGAAAAGCCATGATCACGATGCCGGTCTCACAGAAAAAGATAAGGAACATCGCGGCATAAACGAACATTCCATATTCACTGGCAACGGTCACGAGGAAGTGATCGGCTTGTGTAAACAGTTCAATGACTAGATCCAGAAAGGCCATACGAAATCCCAGAAGCAACTCTTAGCGGCAAAAGATTGTAACTGATTGACAGGGATGTTTTTAGAGAAAATTGCCAAGGGAGGGTTGTTTGATTATTTGAGCAAAAAAAGAGGGAGCCGGAATGCTCCTATATGTTGGGTGATTGTTCTCGATTTAAGGCAATTCTTTTATGCGTGTTGACTTCAGACGAGAAAGAAAAAAAAGTCAGTTTGGGCGCTATCGACCTTCTTTCTGGCGCCTTGCGCAAAGCCTGTTTGCCCCGGCCGCTTTGTTGCAATCGGAATGAAATCGGGCCGAGAGGGTCAGCCGATCCGTTGGAGCTTCCTATAAACTACCCGCCGAAGGGGAGGAGCGGTGATTTTCATCGGGGCGTTTGGCATCGGTCGAGAAGCGACGGCTCTTAGAGCACAACACTTATTTCTCCCGTTGGAGAAGACGATGAAAATAAAAAAGTTCTCTGCCGCACTCGTTGCAACGTTTTTCTTTGTTTCTGGCGCCGCAGCGCTTGAGACGGACGTCGCCCCGGAGGTGACGTCGCTTGCAAATCCTGCCCCGAAGACGGGACTTTTCGTCGGCAACTCCTTTACGTACTACAACTGCGGCGTAAACGACTATGTCCGAGGGCTGACGAAGGCAGGAAGGCAGAAGTGGACGGCACGCATGATCACGATCAGCGGCGGCGCACTTGCCTTTCATCCGGTTGAGTTCTATGTCTCTCCCCACGAGAGGGATCCCTACTTCAAGAACGGGAACACCAGGCCCTTTGACGTTGTCTTTTTGCAGGGGCAATCGGCAAGGCCGATCAGCGAGAATCATCTTCCTGTTTACAGGAAATACCTGAAGGCTCATATTGAAGCGGTGAGAAAAGCTGGCGGCGAGCCCGTCGTGGTCGGCACCTGGGCGCGGCAAGATAGCCCCGAGCAAACGCGAACAATTGCCGACTTGGTTATCGCCGAGGCGAACAAGAACCATGCGCTCGTACTCCCGGTCGGTCTTGCCTTTGCCGAGAGTTTGAAGGAGAGGCCGGAGCTCATTCTCCATCATTCCGACAAGCGCCACCCGTCGGCTGCCGGTTCCTACCTTTACGGCGCGATGGTCTATTCGCTTCTTTTCAAGAAGTCTCCCGAAGGACTTGATTTTTTGGGCGACTGCGCCAAGCCTTTGTCCAAAAAAGACGCCAGGTTCCTGCAAAGGATTGCCTGGCGTGTGACGAAAGAGTTCTACGGCTGGGATTAAGAGCCAAAACTAAGCTTAAGGTACGGAATAATCCCGATCGTGAAGACGGCGAGAATAATCAGAGGAAGGATCCATGTGCAGTAAAACCGCATAATGGTCGGCATTTTGAGTCCCTTTCCCGTATTGACTTCGGCCAAATAATTCTTCCAACCCCAACCGCATTTGCGTGTGCAAAAAAGAACAAAGCAGAAAGAGCCGAGCGGAAGCAAAAGGTTGCTCACAATAAAGTCTTCAAGATCTAAGACGGCCGTTCCCGGACCCAATGGCTGGAAGTCCGACAGAACGCTGAAACCCAGCGCACAGGGTAAAGAAAGAATCGCAACGGCGGTACCGCAGACAAGACTGGCGTTCGGCCGAGACCAGTGCGTCAGGTCTCTGACGCAGGAGAGGATGGCTTCACACACGGCAAGAACAGTCGAAAACGTTGCAAATGTCATGAACAGGAAAAAGAAGGTTCCCCATACTCTGCCGTATGCCATCTCGTTAAAGATATTGGGGAGTGCCTCAAAAATCAAGCTTGGTCCCGCAGAGGGTTTCACTCCGTACGTGAAGCAGGCCGGGAAAATAATGAGTCCGGCCAGGATGGCAACAATCGTGTCAAGACAAATGACGTTGATGGACTCTTTAACGAGTGACTGTTCCTTATTGATGTAACTGGCAAAAATTGCCATGCTGCCGATACCGATGCTCAGAGAGAAGAAAGCCTGATTCATAGCCGCAACGATTGTGTTGCTGGTGACTTTGGAAAAGTCAGGCAGAAGATAAAACGACAGCCCTTTGGCGGCTCCGTCAAGCAACAGGCTGTGAATGGCTAAAAAGAGCATGAGGATAAAAAGCGAGCCCATCATCCACTTGGAGACCTTTTCCAAGCCGTTTCTAAGCGGGAAAGCCAGAATAATGAAGGCACCGATAACAGTGATCAGCGTATAAAAGGTGATCTTGGGCGCATCCGTGAGCAGTTCGCCGAAAAAGCCTCCGACCGACTGGGGATCCAACGAGGCGAGCGATCCATTTGCACTTGACACCAGGTAGTAAAGCATCCAGCCGGACACAACGGAATAAAACATCATAAGGATGACGTTGCCGGCCAAGGCAGCATAGCCGTGCCAGTGCCATTTTGAACCGGCCGGTTCAATCTTTTGGTACATGCACACAGGACTTTTTTGGGAAGCGCGGCCGACGGCAAATTCCATTGTCATGACGGGTAAGCCGAGCAAGATCAGGAACACCAAGTAGGCGAGAACAAAAATTCCGCCTCCGTTTTGACCGGTAAGCCAGGGAAATTTCCAAACGTTGCCGACGCCGATGGCACAGCCGGCACTCAATAACAAAAATCCCATTCGACTTGAAAGTTGTTCGCGTTGCATGTCCGTGATTCCCTGAGAAAAGGCTAGCGAAAGAAAGTTACAGATTGTAACCTGCTACGCTTGAGCAACGGTAAAGAATCAGGGCGTTTTTTTGCTTGAGCCGTCAAAGTGCGACCGATACAATACAGAGCAAGGTGCGTTACAGGCTGAAATTTCCAACTGTCAGTTAAAAGACCGGAGAAAAACGAGAAATGTCCATGAATCAAGAACGACGTTGCATTGCCATGTTGCCGGATCAGTTGATCAGCCAAATTGCGGCCGGCGAAGTGATTGAGCGACCGGCCTCAGTCGTCAAAGAGCTTGTCGAAAACTCCATGGATGCCGGAGCAAAGAATATTGAAGTTCGGTTGGAGTCCGGAGGCATTAAGCGCATTATCGTTTCCGATGACGGTTGCGGCATTGAACGCGACGAGCTTGTGCTTGCCCTGCAGCGGCATGCCACAAGCAAAATTAAGACGCTTTCTGAACTCGAAGAAGTGTCAAGTTTTGGTTTCCGAGGCGAGGCGTTGGCCTCGATTGCCGCGGTGGCATCCGTCGAATTGGTGAGCCGCACGCAAGGAGAGGATCACGCTTGGTCTATCGGGAAAAATGGCGTTCAGCCGGCAGCCGGATCGGTCGGGACGCGGGTGATTGTCGAGGACCTGTTTTACAAAACGCCGGCACGCCGTAAATTTTTAAAAGGCATTGCGACGGAAACCGAACATGTGCGCGATCAGCTGGAGCGCATCGCTCTGGCGCATCCGGCCGTTTCATTTCGTTTCTTTGCGGATTCAAAAAATATCTTTTCATGGCCGGCCGCATCCGAGCAAGCGCGAAGGGAAGCGGTGATGCCTCGAGAATTTCGGGATGCATCCCGCAGCGTTCTTGTGCAGTCTTCCGGCATATCCCTTAAGGGGTCGATTGGCCTGCCGTCTGTTGCGCGTCCTCGGACAGATGCTCAGTTCTTTTTCGTCAACGGGCGTTTTGTTCGCGATCGTGTTTTGCAGCATGCCATTAAAGCGGCCTACTCGGATGTCTTGCACGTTGCAATGCAGCCGATGTATTGCTTGGAACTGTCGATTGATCCGGCAAGAGTTGACGTCAATGTTCACCCGCAAAAAACGGAGGTGAGGTTTCGAGACGCCTCGTTTGTGCACGGGTTTGTCGAGCGAGCCGTCGTTGATGCGTTGGCTCGAATCGAAATTGATGAGGAGACCGGCGAAGTCAAGTCGTCAAGAATGCCGCCGGTTTCAACGCCTGGCGGCACCGTGCCTTCCTTTTTCCAAAAACCGCTGCAGTTTCGAGGGGAAAAGACTCTGACGCAGGAGCAGTGGAGGACGCTTTTCGGTTCCGATGAACCGGCGGCGAGACCCATGGGAGTTCCTGCCGATGCGCTGGTTGCTCCAGACGCAGATGAGCCACTTGGCCATGCCATCGGGCAACTAGCCGGCATCTACATTCTTGCGCAGAATTCTCAGGGGCTTGTGATCGTTGACATGCACGCCGCTCATGAGAGAGTGACGTACGAACGTCTGAAATGCGCGGCGGATAAAAACATGCAGATGCAGACGCTTCTGGTGCCTGTCAGCATTGAAGTGAATGCAAAACAGGCCGAGTCCTTTGAGGCGCATCAACAAGCGCTTTTCTCGCTGGGACTCGATTTAAGTCGAGCCGGAGAGCATACGCTTATGTTGCGTTCCATCCCGGCGATTCTGGCTTGTGAGGCAACCGATTCGGAGCAGATGGTGCTTCGTGTGCTGGATGATTTCTCGGAGTATGGTTCTTCTCAGCTTACGACCGAACTTCGAAACAAGTGTTTGGCAACGATGGCCTGCCACGGATCCGTGCGCGCGCACAGACTTCTGACAATCCAAGAGATGAATGCGCTTTTGCGCGACATGGAACGAACTGAACGCTCCGGGGAATGCAACCACGGAAGACCGACGTGGTACCAGTTGCCGCTTGCTGAGTTGGATAAGTTTTTTATGAGAGGTCGGTGAGATGGCGCAATGGCGTGCACTTTTTTTGCTCGGACCGACGGCGAGCGGAAAGACGGCTTTATCGCTTTCGCTTGCACAGCGTTTTCCCATTGAGATTATTTCAGTGGATTCCGCTTTAGTTTATCGAGGAATGGACATCGGGACGGCCAAGCCGACTCTGAGCGAACGATCGATTTGTCCTCACCACTTAATTGATGTGCGGGAGATTTCACAAGCGTACAGCGCGGCAGACTTTGAGCGTGAGGCAACAACGCTGATTCAACAGATTCTGGCACGTGGAAAAATCCCCTTGATTGTCGGCGGAACAATGCTTTATGCCAAGGCATTGCGGGAAGGAATGGATAATCTTCCGGCAACCGATGAAGCCATTCGCAGACAGGTGGCTGCAGAAATCCGAGAGCGGGGACTTTCCTGCGTGCGCGAAGAACTCATGCGGATTGATCCGGAATGCGCCAAAAGACTGTCTGCGGCAGACACGCAACGCATAGGGCGAGCACTGGAAGTGTTTCGTATGACGGGTCGGACGATTTCGAGTTTTCAAAACGGTCCAAGAAATCCGGATCCATCCCTTCCTGTGATTGGTTTGATGCCGTCTCAAAGATCGCGTTTGCATGAAGATATCTCAAAGCGATTTCGCACAATGATGCGCTCGGGCTTTGTTGAAGAGGTTCGCAGTCTGATGCAGCGGGCGGATTTTTCAAAATCCCTTTCGTCAATGAGAGCCGTCGGGTACCGTCAGGCGGTTGAATGGATTGAGGGAGATGTCAGTCAGGATGTTTTTATTGAAAAGGCCGAAGCCGCTACCCGGCAATTGGCCAAAAGACAAATGACGTGGCTTCGCTCAATGCCTCAGGTTCAGTTGTTTGATCCGCATACGGAAAGCCAGTCCGACTTTATCGAAAAGGTCAGTCCGATCCTAGAGCAAATTGCGGCAGAGAATGCATAAGGACAATGATAAGCGGTAAAAAAGGAGCGCCGTTGAGTTGCCTCGAAACAAAGACAATTCAAGCCGCTCCTTTTGGCTTTTTTAGTCAAACTTAAATGACGACGCAGCCGGGGGCTCCGTCAGGACGCACAACGATCTCTCCGATCCGGTACACGGTCTCGCCCTGAGCTTCGAAGGCCATCTTCGCTTTCTCTGCTTCTTCCGGACTGACGACGACAGCCATTCCAATTCCGTTGTTAAAGACGCGGTGCATTTCGTGCGAGTTGATGTTTCCCGTCTTCTCAAGCCAATCGAAGATGGCAGGTCGTTTCCAGGAATCTGCCTTGATGACACACTGCGTATTTTCGGGAAGAACGCGCGGGATGTTTTCAAGAAGTCCGCCGCCCGTGATGTGAGCCATCCCTTTGATGCGGACTTCTTTCATGACGGCAAGCGTTTGTTTGACGTAGATCCGCGTGGGTTCCATGGCTCTGTCGGCTAACGTAGCGCCGTCAAACGGCATGTCCCAAGAGGTGCCGGATACCTCGACGACCTTGCGAATCAGAGAAAAGCCGTTGGAGTGAGGTCCGGAGCTGGCAAGCCCCAGAACAACGTCTCCCGGAACGATTGATTTTCCGTCGATGATGGCATCTTTTTCGACGATTCCGACGGCGAAGCCTGCCAAATCGTATTCCCCTTCCGGGTACATCCCAGGCATTTCGGCGGTTTCTCCGCCGATCAGTGCACAACCGGCCAGTTCGCAACCCTTCGCAATCCCTTTGACAACGCGTGCAGCAGTTTCAACATCCAATTTTCCGCAACCGTAGTAATCCAAAAAGAAAAGCGATTTTGCGCCTTGAACCAAAATGTCGTTGACGCTCATCGCAACGAGATCTTGTCCGACCGTGTCATGTCGGTTTAAAGCGAATGCAAGCATCAATTTCGTGCCGACGCCGTCTGTTCCGGAAACAAGGACGGGATTTTTGTAATCTTTGCTGATTTCGAAAAGAGCACCGAATCCGCCGATCGATCCGAGAACTCCGGGCAGGAGGGTGCGCTTGGCAGCCGGTTTGATTCTTTCGACAAGCTCATCGCCTGCATCAATCGAGACGCCGGCGGCGGCATAGGACAGTTCCGTCATGGTGTTAATGCCTAAAAAATAAGAAAAAAGAGATACATTCGCGGTAAACTTCGCGCCTGTCTTCCGGCAGGCGGCCTCATTGTAACGTAAGCTGCACGCTGAAGGAATGAAAGAAGAATCAATCAGAAGTCATTTAGTCGAAATGGATACTCCGCAGCAACTTTCTCTTGAGTTGTCAATGCCGCAAGTGCCGACACTTGCGAATTTTGTTGTCGGAGAAAATGCTGAAGCGATGGCTTCCATTCAGGCATTTTGCTCGGGGACTGGGCCGCAGTTCCTTTATCTTTGGGGCGTCCATGGCTGCGGTTGTTCGCATCTGTTGCGGGCGATTGCTCCGGAGCAAAAAGAGAGAATTCCGCTGTTTGATGAGACGGTTCAGATTTATGCCGTCGATGACGCTCAGGCGCTTTTAGGATTCGAGCAAGAGGAACTGTTTCACTTGATGAATGAAGTCAGAAGCCATCCCGGATCTCGCATCGTTGTGGCAGGTCATGCTCCTATTCCAGAACTCCCTTTGCGTCAGGATATCAAGAGTCGTCTTTCTTGGGGGCTTACGTTTGAGATTCATCATTTGGATGCAGACAGTGCGACAGAGGAGTTTATTCGTCAAGCCTCGGAAAGAGGAATCGTTTTAAATCACGAGACGAGGCTTTGGATAGAGACGCATTGTCCTCGCGATATACAGAGCTTGCGCCGACTTTTGGACGAACTTGATGCGTATGCGATCAAAGAGAAGAGGAAGGTGACATTGCCGCTCATTCTTCAGTTTATTGCGAAAGGAATCGAAAAGTGAAACTGGCAGTTTTTGACTTGGATCACACGCTCTTGTCTTTTGACTGCGAATGGAGTTGGGTCAATTACATTGCTCAACACGAAGGAATTGATCCGAAGGAGGCTTTTGCTCCGCTCAAGCCGATGTATGTCGACTACTACGAACGGCACCGCCTGGATGCGGACGCTTTCAGCGATTTCCAAATGCATTTTCTGGCACGGTTTCCGCGAGCTCGTCTGGATGAATTGTTGGCCGATTTCGTTCGCGAAATCATCCGTCCCTCCATTTCAGAGTCGGCGAAAAAACTCGTTGATTCGTATCGACAGCGCGGAGATATCACGGCAATCTGTTCGGGAACGTATTCGTATGTTGTCGACCCGATTGCACGCCTTTTCGGAATTAATGCCGTTCTATGCGGGAAGCCGGAAACCGATGAAAAAGGGGAGTTCACGGGAAGGCTTGTCGGGCTCAACAGCTTTGGAAAAAACAAGGTTGAATTTGTCCGAAATTTTTTGCAGGAAAAGCATCTTTCCGCACAGACGCTGTGCTTTTATTCCGATTCCTTGAACGACAAGCCGCTTTTTGACTATGTGGAAAGTTGCGGAGGTGAGTGCGTTGCCGTGAATGCGGAAGCGGCACTGCTTACTTATGCGCAGACACGCGGCTGGAAGACGTTGTCCTTGTATGAACAGCAGACCGGTGCCGGGATTGCATCCGTTCGCGAGATTTTTGGTATCTGAAAGATGTTTGATTGTGTAAGACAAGTTGTTCGCAAATGGTTCAGGTCTCGAGAAAAGACGTTCAGTCGGATGCCGAAGATCATCGGCAAGGACGAACACGGCATCGATCCGAAACTTGTCAGTTGGCAGGCCAGGCGGACTTGCGAGGCGTTGCAAAAGCGCGGATTTAAGGCCTACATTGTTGGCGGAGCGGTTCGAGATCTCCTCTTGGGTGTCCAACCGAAAGATTTTGACGTTGTTACGGATGCAACACCCGAACAAGTAAAACGTTCGCAACGCCGGGCGATTATCATTGGCCGACGGTTTCAGATCGTTCACGTTATTTTCGGAGCAGAGGTCGTTGAGTGCTCAACATTCAGAGCGCTGGATGCTCTCGGCGTACGCAAAGATGCCGAGGGACGTGTTATCAGCGACAATATTTTTGGTCCGATGTGGCAGGATGCCGCCCGCAGAGATTTCACGGTCAATGCCTTGTATTACGACCCGACGACGCAGGAACTTTTGGATTATCACGACGGGTTAAGAGACTTGAAGCGGCGTTGCCTGAAAATGATCGGTTCTCCGAAAGAGCGTTATCGCGAAGACCCTGTGCGTATGATGCGAGCCATTCGCATCGCCGGCAAGCTCGGTTTTTCGATTGATCCCGAGGCGAAAAAACCAATTGCTGAAATGGCAGATCTCCTGCAGAATGTTCCGGCGGCTCGCCTGTTCGATGAAATGATGAAATTGTTCACCTGCGGAAAGGCAGAAATTTGCCTGAAGGCAATGCGGGAGAACAAGTTACTGCATCCTCTGATGCCGATCTTGGACGTTATCCTCAGTGAGCCGCAAGGGGAGGAGTTTTTAATGCTGGCGATGCGTCGAACGGATGAGCGCATCGCCGTCGGAAAGAGAATTTCTCCGGCTTTTCTTTTCGCCACACTTCTTTGGCCTCAAGTGAAGAAACGGTGGGATTCCTATCAGCACAGACCGAGAACAACTCGAGCAGGTGCGCTCTTTTTGGCAGCAGAAGATGTTGCGGCAACGCAGTGTCGCGGTCTGGTGATCCAAAACCGATATGTTGTTGATATGAAGCAAATTTGGTTGCTTCAGCTTCGCTTTGAACGCCGTACTGGAAAAAATCCGTATTCTCTCATTGAGCATCCGAAGTATCGCGCTGGTTATGATTTCATGCTGTTGCGAAGCCAGCTCGGTCATGTCAGCCAGGAATTGGTGCATTGGTGGGAGCAGTTTGTTGCGGCAGATGCGCCGGCGCGAGAGGGAATGATTGCTGAGCAAGAGAGTCTTGCCAGTCGGATGTCGAAAAAAGCCAAAAAGAAGAAGACTGCGGCGAGGTCTTCTGAAGAATCAGAAAAAGAGCAATCTCGGTCAGCCGATGCGGACGGGCAGGAAAAGAGACAGCGAAAACGGTGTCGAAACACAAAGAGAAAACTGAAAAATTTGAAAGAAACAGGGACTTTGTGATTTGAAACAATCTGCGATTAATGCCCTTCCAAAGAACTCGGTTACTGCCTATGTTGGAATCGGAGCCAATCTGGGAAGAAAAGAGGAGACGATTCGAAGGGCGATTGAAGACATTAAAAAAATTCCAAATACGACTCTGACGGCTTGCTCATCGCTTTATCTGACAGAACCGATTGAAGCCGCCGGAGAGGATTATGTGAATGCGGTTGTCCGCGTAGAAACCAGACTGTCGGCGATTCAGGTTCTTCATGCGTTGCAAAATCTCGAGAATCGGTTTGGTCGAATTCGCCCTGCAGGCGTCGTCAATGCTCCGAGAACGTTGGACTTGGATCTCCTTCTTTATGCAGATGCAGAGAGTACGGAGCCGGAACTGATCCTTCCGCATCCCCGCATGCTTGACCGCGCATTTGTTTTGATCCCTTTAATGGAAATTGCGCCGGTCAATTTCCAAATCAAAGAAATGAGTTTGAGCAGCCGACTTCTCAGCGTGTCAGCGCAAAGAGTGAGTCTGCTGACAAAAGAAACGTATTTTTGTTTAGTGTGAAGAGGCAAACAAAGGAGAAAAAATGAATTTCTTTTCTTCCGTTCCAGTCGTCGTTCAGACGGCTTTTCTTTTGGTGCTTTCCAACTGTTTTATGACCTTTGCCTGGTATGGGCATTTGCGTAACTTGGCTGCATCTCCTTGGTATATCGCAGCGGTTATAAGTTGGGGCATTGCGCTTTTCGAGTACATGCTTCAAGTACCTGCAAACCGTATTGGGTTTTCAGAATTGTCACTGGCGCAATTGAAGATTCTGCAGGAGGTCATCACGCTGGCAGTTTTCGTGCCTTTTGCCGTTCTGTATATGAAGCAACCGATCAAACTTGACTATTTGTGGGCGGCTTTGTGCATGCTCGGAGCCGTTTATTTTATTTTTCGGTCTGCTTGATTTTTCGATTTCAAAAAAATCAGTATAATTCCGCTTTCACGCAGTGCCCGGGTGGCGGAATGGTAGACGCAGAGGACTCAAAATCCTCCGCCCTTAAAAGCGTGAGAGTTCGAGTCTCTCCCCGGGCACCACTTCAAATTTAGCGTAACTGATCTACACTTATCAAGCCTTGTTTTTACAAGGCTTTTTTGTTGCTCCGGTCGGTGTAAACTTAGCGTGTTTTATCGTAAAAAGAAGTTTTTTGTTACCTTTCTGTTACCACCTTTGTTACCACTATGGCCAGCATCGTAAAAAATGACGTCGGGACGTATTCCGTTTACTATCGAATCGGCGGAAAGCAGCGGAAGAGAAATTTCAAAGACAGAACGTCCGCCATCAAGTTCAGAAATACAATAGGCCTCGATCCGGAAAAGTCCTCTGTTCGGTTGACGGTTGAAGAGTTGCTGGATCTTTACAGACAGGTTGTCACGGTCCGAAAGAAAGGTGCACGGTCCGAAGACATTCGGATCAAAAGACTGATGCGCTGCGCCTTTGCAAAGATTCGAGCCGATAAGATCACGCGCAAAGACATGCAGATCTATGCCGACAGGCGATCCGAAGAGACGAGCAGTCTGACCGGCTCTCAACTATCAGCCGGGACCGTGATCCGTGAATTCAAAACGCTCTCTTCAATTTTCAACTGGGCGATCGAGCAGGGATATTTGGAAAGCAATCCTGCCAAAGGAGTGCATTTGCCGAAAAGCCCGGAGCATCGGGAACGGACAGCAACAGCCGATGACATCGACCGCTTGCTGGTTGCCTCCGGCTGGGACGGCGTAACACCGCCTCAAAACGACACGCAGGTTGTGATCGCAGCATTCCTTTTTTCTTGCCGGACCGGAATGCGCTCCGGAGAAATCACGCAAATTGAAGAGGCATGGATTGATGAGAATGTGATTCATCTTCCCGCGTCGGCAACGAAGACAGCCAGTAAGCGAGACGTTGCGTTGGGAAAGGGGGCGAGACGGATTCTTGATCTTGTCAGACAGGCCAATGGCAGCAGGCTTTTTCAGATGACGGCCAGCGTGAGGGATGCGCTTTTCAGAAAAGTCCGTGACCGAGCCGATCTCGGACCCATCCTCGATTCTCACGGCAACGTAATTAAAGAAGGATTGCATTTTCATGACGGCCGGGCGACCTTTGCAACATGGGCGGCAAGCCCGGATCCGAAGACAGGCGTGCCCCGGCTGGACGTAATGGCACTGGCTCGTCAGACGGGGCACAAGGATTTGAAAATGCTGATGAGGTATTACAGAACTTCTGCAAAAGACTTGGCGGAGAGGTTGGATTAGACTGTCACCGTTGACAGTTTTTGTGTGATCGATGGGAGAAAAAATATGGCATTGGTTCTTATCTTTATTGGTTTCGGCCTTGCTGTTTTAATTCCATATATGGTTAATAGTCGAGAAGAACGACGGGACTTTTTTCGGTATATAAAAAGAAGGTTTTATTCGCCAACGAAAAGAATAGCGTTGTTATTAGCAATTGCAGGAACTGCTTGGATTCTCTTTCTTTGCGCTACCATTCTCGTTACTAGAGGCTATTTCAGCGAATGGCATTGGGACTACCTTGCTCCCTGGATTTTGACTACGATTGCTCTTTGGGTTGTTGCTCTTGGCAAGTTTGATGGTTTTTTTCTTTCCTTTAGAGACGGTCTATTCTCTTTTTTAAAGGAGATTGGGGGCGGGGTTCGTTCCTTTTTTAAGTGGATACGAACCGGGGACTTTTAACTCTCTATTCTGCTTTTTTCACGTTGCAACCGCTCGGCTTCGTTAGCAAGCGACAACAGCCATTTCGCGGTTATTCGCGCGCGATCTGGAGTGCAACTGATTTTGACGAGAGACAAGATTTCGCCGCTATAGCGTCTGGTTCTCGCGTCAAACTCTACAAGCCCTTCCTCTGTGACATAAGCATAAAGCGCTTTGGATAGTCCTGCGTTCTCGTACGGATTTAATGCAAGTGTTATCGTGCCTAAAGATTCCGTCATCACAACCCCTTTGCAATTTTTCTAAGTTCTGCTCTGTGGATTTTTACCCAACGAGAGTAAATCCTCAGATCCCGTTTAAGTTCGGAGATCCTCTTGTTTAGGTCAAAAATTTCTTTAGTATCTGCCGAATCGGACGTATCGACAAATTTTCTAACGTAACTCGCAGATTCCCAAACACCATAGGCGTTTTGGGCGATATGACGTAACGTAGTTTTAGGTAGTATCAATGTCATCTAAACACCTCAATCGCATAAATGCTCACGCACATCAGAAGCACCACAGCAACGATGCACGTAAAGTAGAACTGTGTCTTCTCCTCCAAAGTACCTAACATAACTCCAGCACCCAAACAAAGGATGGCACCCATACTCAGACACAAGAAAAATGCTCCCAAAACAGCAGTGTTTTCCATTTACTCTGCCTCCTTTGCCTTTGCTGCCAGCATTACACTGTTGTCTTCGATCCAGTCCAGATACTCATTAATTTTTCTAAGCAGGAATTTCTCCACACCTTCACTTAAAGTCTAAAAACGCCTTTCTGTCGAAAACTGTCGCTACCTCGCAGAGTTTGGTCTCGCAGTTCTTGTCCACAAACTCGGTGATCTTTAGCGCGATGACATGCGCCTCTTCTGCTGTACGCCCCTGGAAGATCCGCACCTCCTTTGAACAGTTTTCGAAACAGTGCCGAATTGTTATATCGACTCTCATCTCAAAGTCCCCTTGAATCCTCAAGCCATCCCTCAACGTCCTTCCTGAGCCACCGCTTCCTCGCGCCGTCGCACAGCGAGATCGGCTTCGGAAACGACGGATCCGAGAGCATCTTTCTCATCGATGACGAGTTCGGACTCAGTCCACACATGAGAGAGATCCCACTCGTTGTGACCAAATTCGACCCAGTCAGTCGGACCGTCTCCGTCGCAATCTGACGAGCGAGTTCTTGAATTTCTGTCTTATTCATAGTGTCTCCAGTAGCAATAACGCCCACGGCATTCCGAAGAGCATCAGCCCGAAAAGCCCGACGGCCATCACAAGGTCGGCCATCGAAAGCAGAAAGGCCTTGATGCGAGTCGGCGGCATTTTCGCGTCATGAAAATCTTTTATGGGCACACTCATTTCCATAACTCCCTCCAATAATCAAAAGGGCGTGTCTTCAGGGATTGTCTCGACCGTCAACCGGGACGGCTGGTGAGCGATCGGCTGACGGCGAACAACGCCGTTGGCACGGATGTCGGGGTTCTGCTGCGGACGGCTGCCTGATCCTCCGCCGAGCATCTGCATCGACTCGCAGATGATCTCTGTCTGATACCGTTTGATGCCTTCCTTGTCGGTGTATTCGCGCGTATGCAGCCGACCTTCAAAGTAGGCCGTGTGGCCTTTCTTCAGGTATTGGTTGATGATCTCAGCCACTTTGCCGAAGGCAGAGATTCGATGCCACTCGGTTTCCTCCTGAACCTGTCCCTGAATATCTTTGAATTTCCTGGACGTGGCGACACTGAGATTTACGACGAGTGCACCGCTCTGAGTCTGCCGTGCTTCGGGATCTCGACCCAACGCTCCGATCAAAATTACCTTATTCACTGATGCCATTTTTCTCTTTCCTGTGAGTTCCGATCCGTCCAGCCGGCGAGGCCTGCTATCGCTTTATCCCGCCGTTCAATCGAGAGTTTCCGTTCCTTGGTGTTACCCTCTGTCCAAATAGTCCCAGAGATACCGTCCCGTCAGGCACGAGCGCACTGGAAGTTTCGGAATTTCAATTTGCCGGAGGAGTCAAGGAGATATGTCCGCTTTTTTAAGCGCGTTGAATAAACCCCTCCGGCAAAACCTTTACGCCAGCAGATCCTCCGAAGCGATCTCTTTCTTTTGAACCTCGCCAGTGATCTGATCGACCTCGACGGCCGCCTTCTCTTCGGCCTCCTTGCGTTCCTTGAGTTTCTCCTTCAAGGACTTCTTGGCCTCAATCTTCGGGGTCTCGGCCTTGGGAGCGTCGACCGGAGGGAAGAAGTCAATGGGTGCTGCCATGCCGTCCCGGAGCGACACAAAAATCTTCCGGAGTCGGACCACTTGAGCCGGACGGATCGCATCGATCCGGCACTGACAGAAGGCCTCGATCTGCGGCTTGGTAACTCCAAAGGACGTTTCAAAAGTCTCGACCAACTTCTTGATTCCATCCGGCGTAACGTCAGCCGTCGACTGGAGCGTCACATTGCACTGGTCGACCGCGGCTTCAATGACATCGCCGGGGATGACAGCGAGGATGCAGGCTCTCAGTCTGCGTGCGCCTTGGTTGGCGATGAGTTCATAGATGTCTCGAGGATCCTCGAGTTTGTAAGTGCCTTTCCGGGTCGAGCGGATATGAGGCACGGTAAATGTGACCTCGCGCCTTGTGTTCGTCTCTACGTCCCATGCAAAAGCCTGAACCTCGGACTTGCCGCCGTGGTTGCTCAACTCACGGATGCCGAACTGCATATTGCCCCATTGCTGTGCGATGGCCTCAGCGAGTCGGATGCTCGGTCCGGTAATCTCAGAACCGCCGCGAGCGTAAGAGTAGACAGCACTCTGAGCGAGTGACGGGCGCGTGCAGGCATTGAGGATTCGGTCCATTGCCGCGCGCTGGTCTCTTGGATTCATCCGCGCGATGGCAAGTGCTGCCTGAACTTCTGCGACGGCGCGATTGCTCTCGACGGTCGTTGTCGAGGGCAGGGTGGACTGTCCGGCAATGGCCGGAGTGCCGAACGGGTTTACGGTGGTTGTCGTGATTTCGTTTTCCATGATCTGTTTTTCCTTTAAATGGATTTAACTGTGAACCGACGAATCGGCGCGCCGGTCTTCAAAAACTGGTTGTAGATGTCTGGCATCTGGGCTTTGAGCGACGCACTGTCGAGACGCGCTGCGCCTTTTCCTGTCTTCCATGTGCAGGCAATGTGGCCATCTACGGTCAACGTGTCGGCCGTGCCCATGAATCCTTGAATCTGAGCCGTGAGTTCCGACTCTTTCGCTTTCATTTCCTCGAGCGAGGCACGGATGCCTCTGAGAGAGACAAGAGCCTCGGCCACGTCAGAGGAGGCCTCGACTGCGACTTTCTCACTGATCGGGAAGGCCACTTTCATTTCTCCGAGCGAGCGAGGAGCCGGGGGCGTTCTGGATTCGACAAGTGCCCAGAACTTCTTTTCCTCTTCGATGATCAACGCTGCCAACTCGGGGTCGTAATCAATCCGATAGGTACGGAAGTCGGACGCGCCGATGAGAACGGCTACGTCGCAATACTGCCTTCCGGTGACGATCATGTAGTGCATGACCTGAGTTAAGTAGTACTCAGGAATATCGTCAGTTCCTTCGTCACCCCAGTCGGCTCCGGACCGAGCCGTTTTGATCTCGAGAACGCCGTCCTTGTCGATCAAGCCGTCTACATTTGCAACCATGAACTGGTGGACGGGATGCCGAAACATCTCCGTCGTGCACTCAACCGAGTGCCCGGTTCGGTCGGCATAAGCCTGCCGGATCACAGGCTCGAGCCGCCGTCCCCAGTCCATGCTCGCATTGTCGGCTTGCTCTTCGCCTTCGCCGATTTTGTCAAGGTACACGTCCAAAGGCGTGCGCCATTTTGAGATTCCGAGAATCGCCGCGACATCGCTGCCGCCGATTCCGGTGCGTCTACGATTTAACCATTCCGTTCTATCCATTTTCTTTGCCTTTTCCTTTTTCCCCGTGGGATGATTAGTGACGCAGGAGGTCTCTAAACCTGCTTTCACTAACCATCCCGTGGAGGAACTTTTTATGTCTGAAGAAAACCCTAAAATCGAAGATCGTGTCAAAGACCTTGAGGAGAGAGTCGCGATGCTCGAAAAGCAGATCAAGCAGAAGGCTGATGTTGCTTATGTGAATCGCGAGACTCATCGTCCGAAGGCTGTCGGTGGTCCTTACCGTTAATCCCGTAAAGACCATTTACTATCTCAAGTAACTCCTTCAGGAGGGACATGGCGGCGACCCCATCCTGAGGGAGTTCCCGGCCTTCGGCCTTTACCGCTGCCAGATGTCCGAGGTCGCTGCCGATCTTGTAAATTCGGTCGGAGATTGCGTAGGGATACTCTTCCTGTCTATTCATCTTTTTCTCCTTCGTCAGGAGCCATAGGATCAAAATCGCCCAGTTCAGCCCTAGCCGAGCGGATGAACTTCTCTTGCTCGAGGACGGCACTCAGCCTCCTTGAAAGTGCGACCATTAGCCAGTGAACCTTCTTGTCATCGGACGGCAGATAGAAGCCGTCCTTAATCGCCATGCAGAGGTTGCTGATGGCCGTGGTGACATTTACCACCTCAATCCAGCGCGCTGAGCGGCCTTCCTCGGCAAAATTGACCTTCACCCACAGCGCGTGCTTCTCGCAGAGATCCGGTGTCATTTCGCCTCCCTGAGCATGAAAGGGGCTTGCCCGATGAGATGAGCCTCCGCTCCGAGAGCGAAGGAGAGACTGCCTCGCTGGAGGTCGTCAACAAACTCGGCGGCCTCTTCGATCTGACCGGCACGAACCATCTCGATCAGATCCCTGTTGACCGACAGGGCACTTGTCGCCGCCCATGTCAATCCGCCGGCGTTATCACGCCAACTCATGATCTCGAGCCGGCGCGCCGCCAGCTGCTCGAGGATCTGTTTCTTTATCCTCTTGAAAGATGCCTTCATTTCTGTCTCCTTGTATCCGCCGGTAGTTTTTCGTTTTCTGGCGGTTAATTTCTCAACACCCGAACTTTATCACGAATTAACCAGCAGTCAATCGAAAAAGAGACAGGTAGTTTGATTTAAATCAACTGTCAGTTAATTCAACGGACAACAAAAAACCGCCCGGAGGCGGTCTCTGTTTTCTTTGTCTGAGGGGGGGGGTTAGATGTTTTGAAATTTGCCGATGCAGTAGGCTCGGCCGATGATTTTAACGGTCTCGAGGTCGCTGCCTGTGATCTCGAACGGTTTGTAGAGATCCGAGTTGTCGCTGATCACTCTGATTCCATTGCCGATGCGCTGGATTCGCTTTATGTAAATATCATTATCCTTCACAAAAGCATAGACGGAGTCGGACCGAAAGGTCTTCTGACTGGTGTCAATCAAGACTAAATCGCCGTCCCGGAAGGTCGGCAACATTGAATCTCCCTCGGCCGTGATGATGTTCAAGGCCGAGAAATTGGCATAAGGGGCTTGAATTCTCAGCCATTCTGTAGCGACCTTCATGAATTTCACAGGTGGTCGTGTCTGGACTCCTTCGCAGCCCGGTCCGCAAGAACCGCGGACTTCGTAATTCGGAATCAGAACATAGCCGTCATCCAATTTCACCGACTCTTCAATTCGCGCTTCCCCAAAAAGAAGAAAGGACGGAGTGGTGTCCAGTGCCATAGCCAGTTTCTCGAGCGTTCCTCCGAGTTTCGGGATCGATCCTTTTGCGAACCATTTATTGACCGCTGGGGTTGTAATTCCGATTTTCTCGGCCAGTTCGCGCTGATTCAAGCCTTTTTGAACCATCAAGAACTTAATGCGCTCTTTTATGTCGTCAACGTTATTCATTGTTATATCTCCTGTTTTCCATTGTAGTGAATGTTAGTTTTTTCTTTTTGAGTAAAAATTCAAAACCGATAGTTTACAAAAAAAGAAAGTTGGTATAGAATCGAAATAACCTTCGGAAAATTTTTAGAGAGAGATAGTTATGAAAGAGTTAACTCCGATTCGTCAGGGGATCAAAAATGTCGGCAATCAGCGAAAGGTAGCCGAGGCGATGGGAGTGACCGCCCCGGCCGTGAACAAATGGGTTAGAAAAAACAAAGTCCCGGCGGAACGGGTTATTGCTTTTTCAAAACTCACTGGCGTGCCTCGTTGGTGCGTCGCCCCGGATCTTTATCCCATCGCCGAGGAAAAGCATGGCTAGGTACATCCAGAAAAAATTCAGTCCCTACATTTATCCGGACTGGGTTGAGTTATTCAAGATGCTGACTCCCGAGCAGTCGAAAGAAGTGCTGATCGGAATAGCATCTTTTCCGAACTACGAGCCGAAAGGCGTTGAGTTATGGGGCTTTTTTAAGACCCAACTCGATGCTCAATACGAGCAATTTAAGGCTCGGTCCGAACTCTATAAAAAGAATCGAGCGACAACGGTTGACAATAGTCGACCACAGTCGACAACGGTTGACAATAGTCGACCACAGTCGACTACGGTACCGGAACAAGAACAAGAACAAGAACAAGAACAAGAACAAGAACAAGAACAAGAACATAAAGAAAAAGAGAAAAAAGAAAGTCACCCCGTCGTCAAGACAACTCCCATCCTGAAACCGGACGGAATCAGTGACGAGGACTGGACTGCATTCAAACGCCTCAGAAGGGAAAAGCGTTTGCCGATTACCCAGCGCGCTTTAAACCTCATGCTCTCCGAAGCCGAGAAAGCCGGCATCACTCCACAACGCATGATCGAAATCTGTCTCGAAAACGGCTGGGCATCGTTCAAGGCCTCATGGCCGACTGACCGTAACCAGAGCCCGGGAAGCGTGAGCAGTTACACGCCGGATGGGAAATTCGACTGGGATGCGTATATGCGAAGGAATCCCGATGTCGCAGCGCAGTACGAAGAGGAACAGAGACAGAAACAACTCGAAGGGAAAATCGTATGAAAATCGAAACTCAAAAAATCTTCGCTGAAACACTCGGCGATTTAGCCGACGTTTACGGTGCTCGCCGTCCGAGCGACGGAGCACTGAAAATTTGGCGTGATGCGATGTCAGGAATCGAAGACAAGTCGATTCTGATTGCACTCCGAACATGGGCCGACCACGGCAAGCGTTTTCCGACTCCGGCAGAACTGCGTGAGAAAGCATTGCACGAAGAAATTAAATCCCGAGAGGCCGAGATTCAGAGAACGAAAATCGAGCAGAACCATTTCAAGTCTCGAAAAGAAAGCATTGCCGCACTCTCTCCGACGTTTCAACTCGCTCTGAAACGAGCGTTTGCCTATATCGAAGTCATGAAGCAATACAAGGACGGCCAATGGAAGTGGAATCTCCTAAACGAAATGGCGGCCGGAAAACCACTCCTGCCGATTCAGATCTCTCACCTCCAAAGGGCTCTCGGTCATTCGATCGGTCCGGCTGATTTTGAGCAGGCAGCAAGACACAAGGATCCGTATCCGATCATTAAATTCAGCGAGTTTCTGCGTCAGGCATTCGAAGAGACCGGAGCGACACCGAACGAAAAAGAGCAGGCAATTTTGGACGAGGGCAGCGTCCCCGTCATTCCGGCAAGGACTCACTCTGCCGGCGACTGGACGAGTTTCTCAGATCTTGAAGAGGAAATCGAGTACTGGAAAAACGCAGACAGAGCGTCTGCCTCTTAGCACTGAGTAACCGCAAATAGGACTTGAACTATGGAAAAGGAGAAGAAATATGCTCACGATTATCGAGGTGACGCACTCATCGACGGAATCCGGGACGGAGAGGAAGGCAGGAGACTTCTTTCCGAAGGTCTCGCGCAGTATGGTCGAAAAGATGAGAGAGAGGCTTATGCAAGAGGCTTCCTTGAAGGTACAAAAAAAGAACTCAACGAGGTTCTTGAGTTAATGGGCGTTAAAAATTCCCTGAAAAACGAACACAGGCACGGGTTCGGTGTCTACTTTTCTCAGAAAAACGAACATGTCACCAAAACCATCGCCGACCACTACGGCCTCCGGCATCAATGCCGGAAACTGCGTGAGGAACTCGCTGAACTCTCGGAGGCTCTCGAAATTCACGAGGAAAAGCCCACAGCGTCCTCGAAAGAAGCCGTGCTCTCGGAGATCGCTGACGTGGTTTTCCTGATCAGACAGATCGTCTACAAGGGCGCAATCGATCCGGAGGCGATCGAAGAGATGATTGCCTACAAAGCGAGAAGGCAACTCAAGCGCATCGCCAAGGAAAAGCAAGAGAGCGAGGGCAAGGCGTGATTTTTGAACTCAAATTGTCATGGCCCGACAGGACACTGTCGCCAAATGCTCGGCCGTTTTGGGCGGTAAAGGCACGGGCGGCAAAGAAGGCAAGGCGTGAGGCGTATTTTTCAACCATCGAAACGCTCAGTCGGTGTCGGCTTAGAAAGGTCAAGGAAGTCTTCCTTCGCTACACCTTCGTCCCGCCTGACCGTCGGGGCAGGGATGATGACAACCTCATCGCCTCCATGAAACCCTATCGGGACGGGATTGCTCAAGCGCTGGGCGTTGATGACGTCGTTTTCCATACCGCAGGGGCGGACTTTGACAAGCCGCATCGTCCGGCTCACGTGATTGTGACAGTCGAGGTGATTACGAAATGATCGATAAAACTCATCACAGCCTGCTGCCTCTTTGGGTGCAGGACGAACTGAAAAAGGCTCACCGACAGGCATCGAGGCATCCGCTGGGGAGTTTTGAACATTCAAAAATCATCGATTCTGCCATAGCGAGGATTAAGCATGCGATACCGGGATGGTTCAGAGACGACGGAATTTGTCGTGGCCGTGTCTGACTCCGGTCACGCTATCGGCGAGGATCATCCTCGCGCTCGATACACAAATGCCGACGTCGAGGGCGTTTTTATGCTGCACGAAGCAGGGTTTTCGCTCCGGCAGATTTCGAAAAAAATGGATATGCCGATTCGGACAATCCGTGACTACCTGAGCGGTCGTCGGCGTGACCAGTCAATCGCAGGTTTCAAGAAGGTGAGGAGGAAACAGTTGTGACAACAGAGGACGATAAATTTTACGAATTGCCGTCGAGACAGATGATGCTGGCAAAATGCCTCGCATCTGGGATGAAAATGAAGGATGCTGCCATTGAATCCGGCTATCCGGAACGATCCGCAAGTGCCGCAGCCTGCCGGGACGCAAAAAAGCCTCAAGTCAGAAGAGCCATTGCTATCGAGGTTGACAAGGCTGCGAAGAAGGCGGGTGTCAATCCGGAATGGGTGTACAAAAAACTCAAGGCTCTTCATGATTTCAATTCGAAGGTCGTTCATGACGATGATGGCGCTGAGTTCATGATCGATGCCTCGGTCGCTCTCCAGTCGGTCCAGACTGTCGGCAAATTCCTGCGAATGGGAGAAAAGCGAGAGGATGCGAAGGATGACGCATTGAAGACGCTCGCTGAAACATTGAGGGAGCGGCTGAAGAATGAAGGCTAGAACCCAAAAAACAGTCTCAGAGCCAGATTTGAACTCGCCTGTCGGCGTGCAGAATGCGCTCGTCGCGCTCGCAGCAGAATGCAGCAAGGATCCGCTGAAATTCGTCAAACTCGCTTTCCCGTGGGGGAAGGGTACTCTCGAGAAATACAAAGGTCCGGACGAATGGCAGACAGAAATCCTTACTGCGATGCGTGATCGTCTCCAGTCTGGACACGAGCGAGAAGAGGTTTATCAGGATGCTACGGCCGCAGGACACGGTGTCGGAAAGAGCGGTCTCGTGGCTTGGCTCGTTCTCTGGGCGCTCGCAACATATCCTGACACTCGAGGTGTCGTGACGGCCAACACAGAAACGCAGTTGAGAACAAAGACTTTTGCTGAAGTCGCGAAATGGTTTAACGTCTGCCTCTTCAAGAGTTGGTTTACATGCTCGGCAATGAGCATCTGCTCGAAACAGCCCGGGCACGACAAAACATGGCGCATCGATGCGATTCCTTGGTCTGAAACGAATCCGGAGGCCTTTGCAGGTCTTCATAACGCCGGCGCTCGGACGCTCGTCATTTTCGACGAGGCCTCTGCTATTTCGAATGTGATTTGGGAAGTGACCGAAGGCGCTCTGACCGACAAGGACACAGAAAAGTTTTGGCTTTGCTTTGGAAACCCGACAAGAAACACAGGTCGGTTTTTCGATTGTTTCAACAAGTTCAGGCACCGCTGGCAGCACAGACATGTCGACAGCCGGGACGCTGTCATGTCGGACAAAACTCAGATTCAGAAATGGATTGAAGACTATGGCGAAGATTCTGACTTTGTGAAAGTCCGTGTCCGCGGAGATTTCCCGTCGTCTTCGGACATGCAGTTCATTTCACGGGAACTCGTCGACAAGGCAATGCACGCTGTCAGCGAGCCGGCCTCGATTATCACGACGGTTTGTGTCCTTGGCGTTGACGTCGCGCGATTCGGTGACGATCGGTCCGTGATCTTTTGTCGGGTCGGGATGGACGCTCGCGGTTTCAAGCATCGTGAATTCCGAGGCCTTGACGGCTGGGAGTTGGGCGAAAAGGTCGTTCAGTTTTATAACGAACTCCTTCGGCTCGGTGCAAGACGAGTGGTCATCAACATCGATGCCGGAGGCGTTGGCGCATCACCGGTCGACTGGCTGCGGAAAAATGGCTACATCATCAACGCAATTAATTTCGGACAGGCTCCGACGCGTAGGGACTTGTATTTCAACCTTCGGGCAGAAATGTGGGCACGAGGTCGAGATTGGATCAAGGCCGGCGGTCAACTGGAGGACAACGACGATCTGGCAACGGATCTAACCGGCATTGAGTACGGCTACTCGCCGAAAAATCTACTCATGCTCGAAAAGAAGGAAGACATGAAAAAACGCGGCCTTTCTTCTCCGGACTTAGCGGACGCTTTCATGCTCACGTTTGCCGTACCGCTTAACGAGCATTTGGAAAGACTGGACGAGCCGGCACAGATTCGCACGCGGTATCGAGAAGTGACAACGAGAGATCCGTATGCCTAGACGTGTGCGCTTAAACCCATTTTCAGTGTTGACAATACGAACTAATCGAAGGGGAACGCATGATTGAAATTCGAGAAGTCGGTCCGGACGAGTTTTTTGATTCGCCGGGCTTTAAGGAAATTTTTGAGGACTACACGCAAGAGTGCGGAAATCCTGTCATCGGAAAAACAGAGCCGAACAGAGAGATCTATCGCGGTTTGTTTGTGAAAGGGATGCTCCGGTGCGGATGCGCTGAGATTGAGGGTAAAGCCGTCGGCGGGGTCTATGTGACGATATATGAAGTTCCGCACTACAAGGGAAGTCGAGTGGCAAGCATTGAAAGCATTTTTCTGAAGAAGGAATTTCGCAAGGGGACGACTGGATTGAATCTGATTCGCTGGGCGAAAAAAATTGCGAAGGGATGCGGATGTTCTATGCTTTTCATAAATGCTCCCAAAGGATCGACGTTGGAAAAAATCGGAAGGCGTCGATGGGATCCGATCTACACAACTTTCGGAGTTGAGATCGGATGACATCGGAAATCACGTTAAAAAGCAACGACATCATTCCGGCGTGCTACAAAAACGACTTGGAAAAGATGCAGCAGTTGACTGAGTTTGTTGAGGCGCTGGATCAGGTCGACGTTCCGACAGACCATTTCATCCATGCCGGGTGTTACGTCAGAACATGTTTGGCTCGAAAAGGCGTCTTGTTTACGGCTGCCGAAATCAAGGTGCCGACAGTCGTTGTGATTAACGGGAAAGGCACAATTTTCAGCGGTAGCAAGAAGGCGCGCGTCAATGGCTATTTGGTTTTAAGAGGCGAGGCGCATCGGCAAATTGCCTATGTCGCAGAAGAGGACACGTATTTCACAATGTTCTATGCGACAAAGAAAACGAATCCGGACGATTGCGAATTTGAGTTTACTGATCAAGCAGATAAATTGATTACAAGGAGGCAGAAATGTCAGGAGCGACAGCAGCGGCGTGGGTAGGCGCAGGTATTGCCGCGGTCGGAGCGGCGGCTTCGATTGCACAGGGTATCGAGAGTTCTCGACAGCAGAAGAGCGCGGCGCGAAAGCAAGAGGCGCAGGCGAAGAAGGCGAATGAACTCAGTGCGCAGGAAACGAAGCGGCAGAACTCGGCAGAGGCTGACATCAGTTCCTTGCTCGAACAGAATTCGAATGCCGGCCTCTCCGGCGGAAGCACATTGCTCACCGGCGCTCAGGGTGTGGACAAGAGCAAATTGTCGCTCGGCGGCGGATCGAATCTGGGTTAACTCTGTCGGGGATCTGATCTATGGAAGGGAAGGATCTGCGAGATCACATTCTGCATCGCTGGGGCGCGCTCAAAACGGAGCGTGAGCCGTATGTGCCGCAATGGATCGAAATTTCAAAACACATTACGCCGGCAAGCGGCAGGTTCTTTCAGTCGACAATGAAGAATCAAGGCAGAGATCGCTGGAATCGAATCTACGATAACACCGCGACGTATGCCTCAACGATTCTCTCGTCCGGTCTCCAGTCCGGAATGAATGATCCGGCGACACAGTGGTTTGCCCTGACGACCGGAACGCCGGAACTCGACGAATCGCACGCCGTTAAGGTTTATCTTGACCAGTGTCAACGAATTCTCGAGATGGCATTCGAGCGGACAAACACCTATCAATCTCTGCATCACGGCTGGCGAGAAGTCGGCGTTTACGGCATCTGCGCGATGATCGTCGTTGAAGATCCCGTCAACGGGTTTCACTGCTATCCGCTCGTTTGCGGTGAGTATTGCATCGGAGTTGATGCGAGAAACCGTCCGAACACGCTGTATCGTCGATTCTCAATGACGGCCGAGCAGTTGATCGCGGAATACGGAAGAGATAAGGTCTCCAGAGCCGTTAGCGATGCTTACGACAAAGGACAGCGAGACAGGCTCTTTAAGTGCATTCACGCCATCGAGCCGAGAGAGGTTCGCGATCGGAATGCGAAAGACAACAAGAACATGCCGTGGCGCATGGTTGTCCTTCAGATCGATTGCGACGAAGGAAAGGATGGCATTCTGGACGAATCAGGCTACAACGAATTTCCGGCTGTCGTCGGACGCTGGGGCGCTAATGCTACGGACGTCTATTCCGAGGAAAGCCCGGGAATTGTTGCCATCGGAGACACAAAACAACTTCAGCATGAGTGTCTTCAGAAAGGCAATGCGATTGACTACGCTGTCGATCCTCCTTTGATTCTTCCGACATCGGCGCAGCATCAGGCGCTGGACTTCCTGCCGGGCGGACGAAACTTCATTGACATGGCAACGAATGCCAACATCGTTCAATCCGCTTGGTCCGTCAGGCCGGACATTCAGGCGCTTGCTGCCGATATGCAGGAGGTCAAACAACGCATCTTTCAGGCGTTTTATGTCGACATGTTTCTGATGATCTCTCAGGCAACGAAGCATCAGATGACAGCAGAAGAGGTCGCTCGTCGTAACGAAGAGAAACTGATGCTGCTCGGCCCGGTGTTGTCGAGATTCAACAATGAGGTTTTGAAAAGTCTCATTGAGCGTGTTTTCAACATCTTGAGTCGCGCCGGACAGATGCCTATGCCGCCGCAGGAGTTGAGAGGACAGACATTGCAAGTCCGATACATGTCAATGCTCAGCCGGGCGCAGCACTCTCTGAGAGCAAATAGTCTTGACCAGTTCCTCACTCGTGTCGGACAGATTGCCCAATTCAAGCCTGAAGTGATTTCGAAACTCGATCCGTTTCAAGCCGTTGATGAATACGCTGATTACTACAGCGTGTCTCCGTCTGTTGTCGTCCCGACCGAACAGGCTAAGAAAGAAATTGAGGCTCAGCAACAGGCACAGGCTCAGCAAGCGCAGGCCGAACAGCAAGCGCAGGCGGCCGATTCGCTGTCCAAACTCGGGCGTGTTCCTTCCGATAATTCAACGATGGCCGGCGCATTGGTTCAGGGACTTGCTCAGGCGCAGCAAGGCGCACAGGAGGCTTAAATGGCACTCGACGGAAAGATGACTCCTGCACAGGCTGGATATATTTCTCTAGCGTCAACAGCCGTTTCGGGTTTTGTCGGAGCGGTCGGCTCGATCTGGACGACAAAATACAACAATGCGATCGCTCAGAGTAAGGCAAACATTGCCCGGCTCAATGCTCAATTGATGGAGCAACAGGCGCAGTCTGTTTTACAGCAAAACGAGAAGGCGACTGTTCGGAAAACAATGGCAGCAGGACAGGTCAAGGCTAAGGCTCGGACTGCTCTTGCTGCGAATGGCGTTGCTGTCGCAGAAGGATCTTCGGCCGAATTGCAGGCGTCTACTGATCTCATCAAGGAAATGGACGTCAACACAATGAAGTCGAATGCTACTCGTGAGGCATGGGGCTACCGAATGAAGGCCGTTGACTACGAGGGCGAGGCGCTTGTCGCTCAGGCCTCAAAGAAAAGCACTCTCGGAGCATTCGGATCCACGCTCCTCGGCTCGGCCTCTCAGTTGGCAAATAATTATTTACTGATGACGGCTTCAGGTATTTTTGGAGACGGCACGCAGAAGCCGGCACCGATCATTGACAAAAGCGTTCCTCTGAGGCGGTAAAAAAATGGCGATCGTTCCAGTTTTTCAAGGCGGGGTGATTCAGGATATTGACAACGGGCGCGCTCCGACGAGCGAGGCTCGATTCTCCCAGCCGACATTTGACTATGAGAAAAATTTCGATTTGGCGATAAAGCCGATTCAGGAGGCCGGCAAGTCCATGACGAAGGCAGCCGAAATTATGGCTGCGAGGAATGTGAAGGCCGAGGCCGATGACGCTGAAACGCAATACCTTGATTTGGAACGGCGCATTTTTTACGGTCCGAGCGAAGGCGAAGAGGCAGGTATTCCGGTCGATGGTGCTGATGACATCCCTAACGGATATTTCGCAACACAAGGAAAGAATTCAGTCGACACATTTCAGAAGTCGCTGGAAGGCCTGAAGAAAGGGTCTGAGGATATTCTGAAAAATTTATCGCCGTGGGCGAGAGAATCTTTACAGTCTCGCCTCAATGATCGGCTTTCAGCGGCTCAAACAAAGATGCTCCAGTGGCGCAATTCGCAGGAGCAGGCTTGGCACTTGGGATCGTCTGAGAAAAGAATTGATTCACTCATCCGGAGCGCAGGAGACAATCCGAATGACAAGAATTATCTGGCGAAGACAAAGGCAAGTATCAATCAAGAAGTCGACTACATTGCGCGACTGAAGGGATGGGATTCAACTCAGACAAGCGAGGTTCGTAAAAAATACAATGACCTTGCCGAGGCAAGTCGATACTCCGCTTGGTCACAGGACAATCCGCTGGCAGCATTGCAAGACTTTCAGGAAAAGAAGGATGCGATCAGTGCCGATGTCCGACAGAAATTGTCTGGCGAGTTGTTCAGAGCCGCCTCGCCGATGCTCGGGGTTATGCTGTCTGATCAGTACGGCGGACAGATCCTCGAAAAAAAGGACTTCATCCGAGAAATGATGAAAGGGACAACGAAAACCGGAATCCCTGTCATTGACAACCTGACGACAACTCAGAAAATGCAGTTATGGCAATCGGCTCACGCAGTGTCGGCACAGCGCAGGACGTCTGCTCAGAACGAATTGTCGAAACTGACGAAGAACGCATTGTCCGAAACGTCGATGTATGGCACGGCCCAGACAGTTCCGACTGAGGATCAGTTTGTTACGGCCTTCGGTGAAGATAAGGGAAAAGAGCATCACGCTCAGTTCGTGAAAGAGTTCGAAACGACGACGGCCATTCACAACTATGCAGGGATGACGGATGCTGAGATTCAGGCTGATGTGGAGGCAGCGAAACCTATTCCGGGGTCTCCAGACTTCAAAGAGCAGAAAGATCTTTACGATGCTCGAATTAAGGCCGCGAAAGAACTCTCGAAAGTCAGAAGACAGGACAGCGTCGGCTTCGCTTGTGCAGGAGGCCAATACGGCTTCGAGCCGTTGAATCTGGGCAATACTGATCAACTTGTCAGTCAGTTGCGTCTGAGAGTTGAAAAGTCAAAAGATTTAAGTCGAGCGTTTGGATCTCCGGAAAAGGTTTTTTCTAAGAAAGAACTCGAGGGCATTACGGCAGCGCTTGATGCGGCTCCGATTGATAACCGAATTGGCTTGCTCGCTACGATGGCCGATGCGCTCGGCCCGGCCGGATTGAAAATAGCGTCCTCGCAATTTAAAGAGTCGAATCAGGTTTATGCAATCGCTATGGCAGGTTTCGATATTTCTAATGACGGCTATATGTCCGCTGGAGAGAAATATTTACGTGGGGTCGATGCGATTGAAACGAAGCGGGTGAAGCTCGATGAGCGCGCAGAATACGGCCTGACAGCATTGATTTCTACCGCTTTCGGCGACGATCCGAGCCGTTCAGTGAGAGGACTTTTCGACAATCCTCAAGCGGCCGACGTGGCTCAAAAGATGGCTCGGGGCATTTATGCCTACAACTCAATCGCCGGGCTTTCTACGAGTGTTTTCGACTGCGTCAATTCGGCTGTCGGCGGATCAGTCGAGGCATTCAATCACAGAAAGATTGTCCTGCCGCGCGGAATTTCTGACATCTCGTCAATGACGAGTCGCAGTTTTAATAATCTGATTAAAGAGCATCAGAAAACGATTCGGGCAAAACCGAATGAGTTTTTTGTCTACGGCGGCAACGCGATTACTGCCGACGGCTTCTCCATTGCAATTGGAAGAGCCGATTTGAAAACCGAGTCCGTGAATTCTGACGGATCTGTCACGTACTCGGTCGAAATTGGTGGGTCTCCGGTCTATACATCAACAGGAAAACTCTATACTTTTTCCCTCCGGAAGTGATTCCATCTTTTTTTCTACCCACTTGCTGCCACCAAGCGAGCGGAGTTTCTCGGCGCTGGACAGAGTGAGTAGAAGATTTATCTGAACCTTCTTTTCTCCTCGGGGTCTTCCGGCGCTCTTTCGAGCGCCGCCCCAGTTCTTTTTTTCGCTCATGGCTTGATCATTATCCCTTGCAGTAGCGCTTAACCTCGTGGCCTTCTGGATCCTCCAGCAGCAGGAGTTGAACTTGAGGGAAGTAGGTGATTTTGAATCCGTCCTCAAGATCTTTTACTAGGACGTTTGTTCGGTACTCAAAACCTTTCCCGTGAAAGGAATTCTGTATCAGCCGGTTTTTAATGCCATCGAAGATGGCAATTGCTTTTTCGCGTGTCATTAGATTCCCTCCTTGTCAATTAATTGAAAGTTCATGATCTCCTGCCAGACGTTTTCGTCTGCGATCTCGTCGTCCTTGACAAGATCGACGCTGTCGTCGTCCGCGACGACCTCGTATCCGAGTTTCTGGGCGGCGTCTACGAATTTCTGAGCATCGGCCTCTGTCGCTACGTCACCGAGTGCCTGAGCGATCCTAAAAAGATAGCCACCGACCGGCTGAAGTTCTTCGAGTTCCTTCCGGTTCATCTCGAACCACTCGCGTCCCTGCTCGTAAGGCGTCTCCGACTTGAAATCAATTTCGTCTTCGTAGTACCACGGAGCGCACCACGGGCAAGCGCATTCCCCATCGTTTACTGTGATACCGGCCTCAGCGCAGGCGTCATTGAAACCCTCGACGAATTTGTCTTCGTCTTTTTCTGTGAACTGCTTTTCAAAAATAACCTTCATTTTTTCACTCCTTTTTTTGAGAAATCCTGTGTTCCTCTTCATAACTTGAATTATCCTAGACTTTTTCAAGATTTGCAAGGGCAATGTGATGTTTGATTAAAGTCAAAAAAAATGTCATTTCAGTTAAAAATTTACGGTGTGCGCTCATCTCGAAAAAAAAGTGACAAATTCTCAAGAAAGACATTGAGAAGAGGAAAACGGCATGTTTTTCGACCAAATTTTTAATTCCGGGGCGCAGCGAGATATTTCTGAAGCGACGGCTCAGCAGTGGGCTGATGCGACATGGGGCGCAGGCAATCGGCCGATCGAGCCGGCCGAGGATATGTCGGACCAGTACAACACGAAATTGTCTGACGAGCAGGAAGGTCAATTCCTACAGTGGGCGCGCGATAACGGGCGAGAAAACGACGTCCGAGACTACGACCTGCGCGGCGCATGGCTCGAAATACAAAATGGCAGCATGTCAGAGGATGACAGGGGACATCTGGGCGACAGGTATAAAAAGCCGAATCATCCGACTTTTTCTGCTGAGTCAATCTACAACGGCGAGGGCGGAGTTACCGGCGGCGAGTGGACGACCGTCAATGGCGTCCAGACCTATACGCCCGGCAGGAAACTCACTCGAAATCAGGCAGAGCGTCTGAGGGAATATTTCGAGCAGTATGAGGTCGGGTCCGTTTTAAATCTCGATGGCAAAGTTTTCGATGACGAGCCGAGAGACAACCGGATTCAGGCTCCTCGGGATCCGAGCCTTTTCGACGGGGTCCTGTCGGACGCATGGAAAGCCATCCCGAATGCCGCTGTCCGAATGGGGACGACGGCTCTGACAGTAGCATCAGAACTCATGCCGGAGCACGGCAATGCTCAGAATCGCGCGTGGATTCGAGAAAACATCATCAAGAGCATGCGAGAGAGTGCTGTCAAACTCGATGAGTGGAATCGGAAGAATCTCGGTCCGGATCCGGAGGAGATGGGAAAGGCAACGCAGGTTATCTATGGCCTCTTAAACACGCTGCCTGAAATCGCCGTCATGATGAGCGGCGTCGGATCGGTCGCTCGCCTTGCACTCGGCGCAGGATACAAAGCCTCTCGGACATCTCTTGCTGTCGGCTCGGCGCTTTTCGGAACTGACCTCGGAGTGGCAGAGCGAAATCGCTTGCTTTCTGAAGACGTCGATCCGTCAACCGCACGAATCGCCGGCTGGACGTCGGGCGTTTTAAATACCGTCGGCGTTGCCATTCCGCCTTTCCTCGGCGCTTCTCGGACATGGTCTGCCATTTACGGCGCAGGGACGAACGTCGGATTGAACATAGCCGAAATTCAGGGCATTAAATTCATCCTAGAGAACTCCAACTATGCGCAATTGGCGCAGCAGTATGAATTAAATATCGTAGATTCCGTGGTAGCAGCAGGAATGGGCGCAGCAATGGGCGCCGCATTTTGGAGAAATCCGACTGCCGTCAAATACGAAAAAGCGCAATTGCGCCTGAAGGATCGGTATCGCAAGGATCTCATGGATGGCGGGGTTTTCTCAAAAGAAGAGAGCGATGTTCAGGCTGACATTAACTCGCGAGCGGTGATGTCGCTGGCAAGAGCCAACGGCATTGCGCCGGATCAGATTGATAGTTTTGCCGCGAAGATCACGTGGTCGAAAGACAGCAAGAGTCTCAGCGTGCCGGGTGAATATGCCATGCCGTTTACGCAGGGCAGAGAGTGGCAGTTCGGCGACAGAGCGGAGAAGAATCCGGATTACAAGGTTAAGGTTGTCCGATTAGAAAAAGAGAATGCTCCTATCCCAAACAATCAAGGACTGGCCGAATTAATTGAATCGTACAGAGGAGAGAACGGAGTTCGGCTAGAGAACGACACAACGGGTTGGCACTTTAGCATTAGTTCTAATGACAAAAATGAAATTATTCATGCCATCGCGAACAGAGAGAGTGGAACGCCGGGTCGTATGGCAATGGTTTCTGTTCTGAAGAATCTTCCTGCTGTCGTAAAGAATGCCTTTCCTGCTGAAAGTTATCGAGATATAAAAGCGCCACAGGGAGTAAGAGGAGTTGATGAGAGCCTAAAGGGTGTCCATAGGTTCTATTCGCCGGTTGTTGTTGGGGACGGTGAATATCTTGTCAAGATTACCGTCAAGGATCGCGCATCGGATGGCGGAAAGAAGAGCAAAGATCGCTTATCTGTTTACCAGATTGTCGGAGTTGAAATAGAAAAGGCTCAGCCGAAAGCCGAGCCTGTTTCCTCTGGAAAGGTAACGGATGCCTCGGCGGAGGGAAGTTCCGTAGACGCATCCCTAAAAAATCCTGTCGCATCACGTTACCCATCAGATGAGATCACTGTACGTGAAATGTTGTCCGGTGTCAAGCGTGATGGCGATGTAATTT
>CAZDVW010000009.1:0-65816 GCA_964509205.1 uncultured Sutterella sp.
GAAAAAGTCGTTCAAAGGCAGGGAAGATCTCAGCCCGTTGATTTGCGCATGATTGATGCGAATGGCTCCTAAGGGGAGCCCCCAAAGACTGACGTCAATACGCAGAGCGTCAATTTCTGCAAGAACAGAGTCGGTGTCGAGTTGTTTTAATTGGATTTGGGGAAATTCGACGGTCAACGTCGGTAGTCGCTGAAGCTTGATGGGGCCAGAGACGATGAGTTCAGCATTGAGCGAGTCGTGAGCAAAGCGAGCCAATGTGTCTTTGGCCGTATCGGCAGTGACAAAATAAAAAAGAGCGCAAACAAACGCACCTGCAGCAAATAGCCCAACGCTCAAAATAAAACATAGCGTACGTGTTATCCGTTTTGTGATGTTTGTGGCGCTTTTACCGAGGCGAGATGCCTTAGAAAAAAAGTTTCTCGGAAGTTTCTCCGAGAAACTTTGGCGGAAAGACGGAATGCGATCAGCCAATTTTTTTAGGCTGTTTAAAGGGTGCCAATGAAAGGAGACACCCCGATTGATGCGTTCTAAGATTTTCTTAAAACCAAAATCAAACGCCATAGAGTACGCCTTGAGTTAGTCGATCTTAAGTTTACCGCGCAGTGCATTGAGATTGGAGCGAATATTCTTTCGAATGGTAGATCGAAGATTCGGGGCAAGCCGCTCCAATGCGTCAAGCGTCATAAAAACAGTGCTTTTTCCCTTGTTCGACAGTTCTCGGAATCGTTGTAAAAGTTCAGATTCTTCCTGAAGGGGTCTGAGTCGTTCATTCGTAATGATGAAGTTAACATCAAAGCCGCAGGCCGTCAGACGAGCCATGCAAAAAAGCCCGGGATCACAATCCCCAGCCTCAACTGTTTGATACTTTTCGATCGGGATCCCGATGAGTTGTGCAATTTGTTTTTCAGAAAAACCCAAACGTTCCCGTTCCGCTTTTAAGCGGGCAGCGACGGCTTTGTGCTGTTTAGAAACGGCAAGCGCCATAACCTTTGATACTCCCTATTGCCCCCGAGTTTATCGTGTGTCGATGTCCGGATGATTCAGCAAGCCGGCAAAACATGACTTCCGTCAAAAATCGGAATGAATATATCAGAATTTGTTTTTCCTGTTTGAATATAGACATTTGTCATCCCAATGCTTTCAGCGTGCTGAAGGACGCGCTCGTATTCGAGCGTTGTTAAAGAACGGTTGATTTCGTGGTGGCGCGAAGCCTTGTACAGCGGCATGTATTGGTTCATGACGGAAACAAGGATATCGTGTCCAAAGGTGGATTGAAGCCAGTCAAGACAGCGGCAGCTGTCGCTCCAAAATTGCGGCAAGACAAGATGGCGAACCAGGACACCTCGTCGTAAAAGTCCTTTTGAATCAAATTGTACGGGCCCCGCAATATCAAACATAGTTTGGATTGCCTTCGAGGCGATTTCAAAGTAATTGGGAGCCCCGGAATAACGAACTGCAAGGCGAGAATTGAAATATTTGAGGTCCGGCATGAATACATCAACAAGCCCGCTAAACCGTTTCAGAGTTTCCGGCAAGTCATAAGCATTGGTGTTGTAGACCACAGGGATGCTCAGTCCTCGTTCTTTTGCAGTTTGGAGAGCCGGAATAACGGATTCTGCGTAATGGGAAGGGGTGACGAGTTCCAGACAGGAGGCGCCTCGCTTTTCCTGCTCGAGAAAAATGTCGCTTAAACGATTAATACTGACGCTGATGCCTTTTCCTTGATCGCTGATTGCATGGTTTTGGCAAAAACAACACCGTAAGTTGCAATGGGAGAAAAAAACAGTTCCTGCTCCGTTTTCGCCGGAGATGCAGGGCTCTTCCCATGCATGAAGGCTGACAAGGGCCACTTTAGGAGCCCAGGCACTTTTGCAAAGAGACCGTTTAAGGCCTTCCGGAGTATCGCGATCCGCATTGCACAGGCGAGGACAAAGATTACAAAGATGTGGTTTCATGCGCCAGAAAGGAGAAAAAAGCCGCGGAGTGCTGTCCGCGGCTTGGCCAATAAACCCGTTGCGGTTACAGTTTCGGCTCGTTTCGAAGACGGATATGCAACTCGCGAAGTTGCTTTTCGTCAACAGGGCTTGGGGCACCTGTGAGCAAGCACTGGGCGCGCTGCGTCTTCGGGAAAGCAATCACGTCACGGATGGAGGGAGCTCTCGTCATCATCGTCACGATGCGATCGAGACCGAAAGCAATACCGCCGTGCGGAGGAGCTCCGTACTGCAATGCATCAAGCAAGAAGCCAAACTTCAAGCGTGCTTCTTCCGGACCGATCTTCAGAGCAGAGAAGACTTTGCTTTGGACGTCAGCTCGGTGGATTCTTACAGAGCCGCCGCCGATTTCCCAGCCGTTAAGAACCATGTCATAGGCCTTGGCAAAGCAGTGTTCCGGGTCACTTTCGAGCTTGTCAACATCTTCGTCATGCGGCGCCGTAAAGGGATGGTGACATGCCATCCAACGATTCTCTTCCTCAGAAAATTCAAACATGGGGAAGTTGACAATCCACAGGGGCTTCCAACCTTCTTCAAAGAGACCATTTTTACGTCCGAATTCTCCAAGACCGATCTTCAGACGCAAGGCACCGAGACTGTCGTAAACGATCTTTGCCTTGTCAGCTCCGAAGAACAGAATGTCTCCGTTTTCCGCACCGGTGGTGTTCAGGAGTTCCGTAAGGATCTCGTCGGACAGATTCTTGACGATAGGGCTTTGGAGGCCGTCACGCCCCTTTTCTTTCTCGTTGACCTTGATATAGGCCAGTCCTTTCGCTCCGTAAATCTTAACGAACTCGGTATAGCCGTCAATTTCGGAGCGCGGCATTGTGCAGGCGTTCGGAACGCGCAAAGCAACGACCTTTCCATTGTGCAAGGCAGTGACGGAGCTGAAAACTTTAAAGTCTGAATCCTTCACGATGTCTGTGACCTCTTTCAGCTCAAGTTTGACGCGCAGGTCAGGCTTGTCTGAACCAAAGCGAGCCATCGCCTCCGTGTAGTCCATAATCGGGAAGCGTGCATCTTCGGCAACGAGATCGACATCCAAAACTTTCTTAAATACTGTGCGGATCAGTCTTTCAAACAAACTGCGGATCTCTTTTTCATCCAAGAAGCTTGTTTCGCAATCGATTTGCGTGAATTCGGGTTGACGATCGGCACGAAGATCTTCATCGCGGAAACACTTAACAATCTGGTAGTACCGATCGAATCCTGCCACCATGAGCATTTGCTTGAAAAGCTGAGGTGACTGAGGAAGAGCAAAGAACATGCCGTCCTGCACGCGTGAAGGAACGAGATAGTCTCGTGCTCCTTCTGGGGTGGACTTTGTCAAAACCGGTGTCTCGATGTCGATAAATCCTTCGTCGTCTAAGAAGTGACGTACTGCCTGCGTCACCTTGAAGCGCAACTTCATGTTCTTCTGCATCTGGGGCCGGCGAAGGTCAAGAACGCGATATGTCAAACGCGCCGTTTCGCTGACGGTGTCGTCGTCAAGCTGGAAGGGAGGCGTTAAGGAAGGATTGAGAATTTCCAGTTCTTGGCAAAGCACTTCGATGCCGCCGGAGATAAGAGAGTCGTTTTTTGTTCCCTCGGGGCGAGCACGAACAAGCCCGCTTAATTTCAAGCAATATTCATTGCGGATTTTTTCAGCAGAGGAAAACACTTCTGGCCGGTCAGGATCACAGACAACCTGTACGATTCCTTCACGGTCGCGGAGATCAATAAAAATAACGCCGCCGTGGTCGCGCCGACGATGCGCCCACCCGTACAGAGTGATGGTTTGGCCAATGTATTTTTCGTCAATTAGGCCACAATAATTGGTACGCATAGGTACTCCTCAAGTCGCGGTGTACAAAAAAGACCGCAAAAAACCGCGCCTTCTTTAAGGAAGACGTCAACAAAACAAAATTTCCCGACTAAAGTTTACCCCTAATCGACTATGGTTCGGAAGAACTGGCAGGATCTTTCAGCCAGCGTGAGGAATTGAATAATCGCGAAGCTTCGAGGTTAGACAACAGACCCTGAAAAATACGAGGCCCGTCTGATCTTGAGAGAAAAACATTAAAATGAACCGAATTTTTCACAAATGGGCATTGGGAGAGGCAATGAAAAACAAGACCCTTTTTGCAGGATTGGTTATCGGGGCAACTTTATTGTTGGGAGCTTGTTCGCATCCTCAGCTTGTCAAAATGGGAGATACGGCTCAGGCTGTGGAGCAGAGATTGGGCGTTCCGAATGCAAAGACAGCAATGCCGGACGGGACAGAGCGCTGGACGTATTCGTCCCAGCCGTTTGGTCAAGCTGTGTGGTGGCTTTTCTTCGACGAAAATGGAAAAGTCGTAGCTCGTGAGCAGGGACTTCAAGAGAAATATTTCTCTCTTGTGAAAGTTGGCGTATCAAAAGAGGAAGATGTTTGGGCCTTATGGGGGCCGTGTGCTGAAGAATATGAATTCAGGCTTGTCGGAGAGCACGCTTGGATGTATAGGTATAAGGATATCGGCAATCTCGACATGGCCGTTTGGCCGCAATTTGATAAGGCAGGGATTGTCCGGAGCATTGAAGTGACAGAGGATCCCTGGAAACAGCGCGACGGCGACTTCCCCTGGGATTAAATCGGGTGCCAAAAGTCTGGGCTCTTTTGACGCCTGCCGACAAAGTTTTTAGGTGGCTTGAGTCTTCAAAAAGTGGATTTCTTTAGGATGCACAATTCTGTGAAAGTCCTCTGTGTTGATAATGATGGATGTGTCTCTTGCTCCGGCATTGAAGGCGATTTCTGTATAACGGGAGAAAAGGGTCGGATCAGCAACGGTCAAAAGTTTTTCATGAAAGGAAACAGGCGGAACTGCGCCGAAAATGCAACCGGTAAGATCCATGACTTCTTCTGCACTGCAGAGGCCTGCTCGGCGTCCGTTCAGTGAAGAAGCAAGTTTTGCCAGATCTGCTTGTTGATCCGCAGGTAGAACAGCAAGAACATATTGTTTGACGCCGTTTCCCTTGACTAGGCACACGAGGGCTTTGGCTCCTTGGCCGAGTTCAGTGCCACGGAGTTCGGCAACTGATTGACTGGATCGGCCGCAGGCAGGGTGTCGAACAACTCGGTACTTGGCTGAGCCGGCATCAAATAAAGAACAAAGCTTTCCGAGAACATCTTCAACCATGATAGGAAATCCCCTCAGACAAAAGAGAAACCAACAAAAGAATACGATAGCATACGTCTATGAAAAATAAACTCAAAAATTGCTTTCTCATCGCTTCTCCGGGGATGGAGGATGCGGTTTTTTCCCAGACCGTGATTCTGTTGCTTGAGCATCGAGCGGAAGGGGCGTTTGGACTTGTCATCAATCGAGAAGGGGATTTCTCACTTTCAGATGCTTGCGAGCAGATGGGCTGCCCGGAGCCGAAACAGGATGTTATGTTCGGCTGGGGTGGACCTGTGCATCCGATGATGGCATTTGTTTTGCATTCCTTACAGGAACAATGGAAGGCCGCAGATTTTCAAGATTCGGAGACGGGGATTGCGATGGCGACTTCCGGCGATGTTTTGCGTGAAATTGCAAAAAGGGAGACGCTCGAGAGGATTTATCCAGTTCTTGGTTGCGCTATGTGGGACGCCGGACAACTCGAAGAAGAGATACGTTCGGGCTTATGGTTTAGTGCAAAAGCGCAGTCAAGGATTGTTTTTGATGTGCCTCTTCATGAGCGGTATGAGGCAGCTTTGGCTCTTGTCGGAAATGATTTGTTTACAGACGGACACATTATCGTCTCAGAGGAAATCGGACATGCATGAAGAATCCTGTGGCAGGTTTGTTTTACAATGCCGTCTTCTTTGAATTTCAACGGTACAGATGGAAAAAATCGGCATCGTTCTGGCGTTCGATTACGGCCGAGCCAAAATTGGAGTTGCGCTTGGCAATGTTTTAACGGCAGGAGCAAGGCCGCTCTGCATCGTGGATGCGAGAACGAATCTCTCTAAATGGTCGGGTATTCAAAAACAGATAAGCGAGTGGAGACCGGATGCCCTTGTTGTTGGTGTTCCGACCCATCCTGACGGGACTCCGCACGAGGTAACGCAGCTTTCTCTCCGTTTCGCTCGGCAATTGGCTGGGCGCACAGGATTGCCTGTGTATTTGGTTGACGAGCGCTATTCTTCAGTTCTTTTGGAAAGAGAGGGAAAGCGGATTGACGATGCCTCGGCAGCGACGATTTTGCAGCAGTGGTTTGATGAAGGATGTCAGGGAAATAGCATAGGGCAGTAAAAATGAGAAGTTTGCTCGGAATTTATCGGCTTGCGAAGATTGGCTTGTACATCATTGGCTGTTTGTTCATGGTGGCGTTCGTGCTTCCGCATTCGGATTCGAAGAAACGAGGACGTCTTATTCGGGTTTGGGCGAGAAAATTACCGGAAATGATCGGAATTGTTATCAGCCACGAAGGTGAGCTTCAATGCCCGGATGCTTTCGACAGCGGAATTACGACTGGAGAGATTGGTCGCTTGTTGGTTTCTAATCATGTGACATTTTTGGATCCGTTTGTTATTGACGCCGTTTTGCCCGCCGGGTTTGTGGCGAAGGCAGAAATCGGTCGCTGGCCCGTGCTTGGCCGCATTGCGAGTGCCGTTGGCACAATTTATATTGATCGCGGCAATAAACGGGCCTTGCTCGGAATTGCCGATTCAATGGAAAAAGCGCTTCAGCAGGGGCGTAATGTGCTTGTTTTTCCGGAGGGAACAACCTCAAGCGGAACAGGGTTGCTGAAGTTGCACTCGAATCTGTTTGAAGCGTCAGCTCGAACGGGAGCGCCAACGATTCCTATTGTTCTTCAATATAAAAAAGATGGGGTTCCGACGACCATTCCGGCCTGGACGGGACATGAATCTTTGATGAAACGATTGTGGGCGATCCTTTGTTCAACGGGATTGTCTGTGACAGTCAACATCCTCTCGCCTCTCGTTGGAGACAATCGTCACGAGTTGTGCCAACAAACCAGCGTTGCGATGGCCAGAAAGCTCGGAATTGAAGAACCAGTTTCAGAAACACAGCAGGAGCATTGATGACTGCAATTGTTAAGTACGAAGTAACCGTTCAGCCAAAGGACATTGATGTTCTCAATCATGTCAACAACCGGGTTTACCTTCGGTGGGTTGAGGAAGCCGCTTGCTTTGCCTCAGACGTGAACGGTTGGACGATTAAAGATTACCTAAAACTCGGGTCGGCATGGATGGCGCGGGAGCACTGGATTGAGTATCTGAGACCGTGTGCGCTCGGAGAGAAGATCGAGATCTATACGTGGGTCCAGTCTTACCAGCGCGGCCGTAGTTTTCGTCGCTATACCATGAAAAATGCTGGAAAAGTTTGCTGTGTAGCGGCAACAGAGTGGGTATTTGTCAATCTTACAACCCGCCGAGCCGTTGAGTGTCCGCCTGAAGTCATTTCTTGTTTTGAAGAGGTTGCGGCGGATGACCCGAGACTCAAAGAACTCGGCTTGACGCGTTGCGTGCGCTTTGTCCCGACAGGTATGTAAACACCTGACTTGTGTATTTTAGCTGTGCTAAGATAGTCTGAACATTGGTTCAGCGCATTAAGTGCTATGCGGAGCGATGATTCTTTTTTACTGATTGACGATGTGACGTTCAGTTACGGGAAACGTGTCATTCTCGACCAAGTAACTCTTCGTTTTGGTCGCGGAAAAGTCGTGGCCATTATGGGCGGCTCCGGGATGGGAAAGACGACGTTACTCAAGTTGATTGGGGGGCTTCTTGTTCCCCAATCAGGACGGATCGTTTTTGACGGCAAGACGGTAAATCCTTTGGATAAGGCTTCCCTTTATGCCATGCGGCGTCGAATGGGTATGCTTTTCCAATTCGGAGCGCTGTTTACAGACTTATCTGTTTTTGAGAATGTAGCTTTTCCTTTTCGGGAAAGAACAAATTTGGATGAGGAAACGATTCGCGATTTGGTTCTTCTGAAATTAAACGCCGTCGGACTTCGCGGAGCTGCTCGACTGATGCCGGCGGAGATTTCCGGCGGAATGGCTCGCCGCGTGGCTCTTGCTCGTGCGATTGCTTTGGATCCGCAATTGATTTTGTATGACGAGCCTTTTGCGGGGCTAGATCCCATTTCAATGGGAGTGACGTCTCGGTTGATTCGTCAACTGACGGATGCGCTGAATGCAACGGCGATCATCGTGACGCATGATGTGCCGGAAACCTTTGCGATTGCCGACTACGTTTACATGGTCAATGAGGGAAAAATTTCCGGGGAAGGAACACCGGCTGACTTGCAAAAGTCGGACGATCCGTTCGTGCTTCAGTTCTTGAAGGCAACGGCAGACGGTCCGGTTCGCTTCCATTACCCTGCTCCTTCCGTTGCGGAGGATTTTCTTGGGGATGCAGAAAAATGAACTGGATCATTTCTGCAATACGATTGTTAGGAGCAGTCGCCACGAGACAAATTCAGGTTGCTGGGCGCTTCGGTCTTTTTTCTCTGCAAGTTCTCAGACTTGTTCCGGCCTCATTGCGCCGATTTTTCTTGATTGCTCAGCAAATCCATTTCATTGGAAATTACTCGCTTGTTATTGTGTCCGTTTCTGGACTTTTTGTTGGGTTTGTTTTGGGACTTCAAGGGTACGTGACGCTTGTGCGTTTTGGTAGCGAGCAGGCCTTAGGAGTCCTCGTTGCGCTTTCTTTAATGAGGGAACTTGGACCTGTTGTCACGGCGTTGCTTTTTGCCGGTCGAGCCGGGACGTCACTAACGGCGGAGATCGGGCTGATGCGGGCAGGAGAACAACTGGCCGCCATGGAAATGATGGGTGTAGATCCGCTCCGGCGAATTATTGTTCCACGCTTTGTTGGCTCAGTCATTTCGATGCCGATTCTGGCCGTGATTTTCTCGGCCGTCGGTATCTTCGGCGCTTGGGTTGTCGGCGTGTTTTTGATCGGCGGAGACAATGGAGCTTTTTGGTCTCAGATGCAGGGAAGCGTGGATTTCTTTGATGATGTTCTCAACGGAGTCATTAAGTCGGTTGTTTTTGGTATTACGGTGGGACTAATTGCTTTGTTTCAGGGGTATAGCGCACGTCCGACACCGGATGGTGTAGCGCGAGCGACGACGCGAACAGTCGTTCTTAGTTCATTAATGGTTTTAGGGCTCGATTTTGTTATGACGGCCTTTATGTTCTCGGTTGTGTGAGGCGCAAAGAGATGAAACGCTCAACGTTAGAGTTATTGGTCGGTTTGTTTATTGTGGCTGGATTCGTGGCCCTTGGTTTTGTAGCGCTGCAAGCGGCTAATTTAGGAAACCTCAACATCAATACGCATTCGTATACGGTGACGGCATATTTTGACAACATAGGAGGATTGAAACCTCGGGCATCCGTCAAAAGTGCGGGCGTGACTGTCGGTCGGGTGAAGAGTGTTTCTTTTGACTCGGAAAGCTTTCAGGCGAAAGTGGAGCTTTCACTGGATAGTCGCTATAAGTTTCCCGTTGACAGTTCGCTCAAAATTCTGACTGCAGGCTTGTTAGGTGAGCAGTATGTCGGAATTTCCGCCGGAGGCGAGGATGAGGAGTGGAAAGACGGATCCAAAGTGGAACGTACTCAATCGGCCATTGTTCTTGAAAATTTGATTGGACAGTTTTTGTACCACTCGGCGGAGACGAATGGGGCAAAGGAATAATGAAGTTGCGTAAGAAGTTTCTTTTCAGTGTCTTCGCTGCGGCGGTGCTTTTGGGCGGATGTGCGCAAATTCCGCCCGGCGCAGGACAGAATCCGGCAGATCCTTGGGAAAGTTTGAATCGAAATACGGCGGCGTTTAATGACGTGGCCGATCGCTATGTGATGGAACCTGTTGCCCGCAGTTATCGAGCTGTTGTTCCGGAGCCCGTCAGAGAAGGGGTATCAAATGTTCTTAGCAACCTGACTGAGCCGCGCAATTTGATAAACAATGTGCTTCAAGGAAATGTTGAAGGAGCATTTGCCTCTTTGTATCGATTGGTTGTGAATACGATATTCGGTATTGGCGGAATTTTTGATGTAGCAGGCAGTGTGGCCGGTGTTGCTGAACATCGGCAAGATTTCGGAACAACATTAGGGCGTTGGGGCGTTCCTTCTGGACCGTATTTGGTTCTGCCGTTTTTGGGCCCCTCCAGCGTTCGGGACGCTCCAGGCTATGTGGCAGACTGGGCGGCACATCCAGTGACGTATGTGAATGACGCCGGGGTTCAATGGGGAGTGACGGGCATCCGAGCTGTTGATGTCAGAACGGAGCTTTTGCCGATGACTGATACGTTGCGAGGAGCGGTTGACCCCTATGTCATGATGAGAGAAGCCTATTTTGGAAATCGCCGTAAAGTTCTCGGACAAGACAGTTCGGAGGATTTTGCGGTTGATGAGTTTGAAGATGAGGAGGATGGACAGTAATGGGCATTAAGCGCAGACAACTCTTTGTTGCTTTAGCAGGCGCACTTTTGTGCCATCCAATGCTGGCTTTGGCGGAGGATCAGGCCGGAGATCCGGCTCAGTGGATCGTAGACATGAGCAACAAGGTTCTTGATACGATCCGCGGCGATGCAAAACTGGCTGCAGGCGATACAAACAGAGTTCGAACTTTTGTAGACCAAATCGTGATGCCGTCTGTTGATTTTTTGCGGATGACGCGCATGAGCGTTGGACCGAAGTGGCGAGGGGCAACGCCGGAGCAGCGCAAGCAGTTGCAGGAGTTGTTTCGCGACCAACTGATTCGTGTGTACTCCGGGGCATTATCGGCTGTGAAGGGACAAACGGCAAAACTTGCACCGAACCGTGCCAAAGTGGCGGAGAAAGATGCCCTTGTCCGTACGTTGCTGGTTGAAAGCGGCAAGCCGGATATACAGCTTGACTACAGACTGAAAAAAGTTGACGGTCTTTGGCGCATTGTGGATGTCAATGTCGAGGGAATCTGGTTGGTTGATAACTATAGAAATCAGTTTTCCGGGATCGTAAATACGTCTGGGATCGAAGGTCTGATTTCTGAACTGCAGAAGAAAAACAGCGGAGCCAAATAATGTCGGTTTCTGTGAAGACTCTGACGATACAAAACGCTCTTGACGTAAAAAAGAAAGGGCTTGCGGCTATTGATGCCGGAGACTTTGAAGTGGATCTGAGAAACACTTCCGAGGTTGATTCTTCGGCAGTGTCGGTGCTTTTTGCTTGGGAGCGCTATGCGAGGAAGCGGGGAGGATCGCTTCAAATCGCTGGGATGCCTCAGCCGCTGGAAGCACTGTTGAGGTTATATGGGGTGCATCCGTTGTTTGATTCGATTCTCGTCAAGAGAAATTGACAAATTCCGTATGCTTTGAAATAATCCCCACTCCTTGGCGCATTAGCTCAGCTGGTTAGAGCAGAGGAATCATAATCCTTGTGTCCGCGGTTCGAGTCCGTGATGCGCCACCAGACAGCAAAAAATGTCCGCCTGTATGGCGGACATTTTTTTATCGCTGTGTCAAGTCAAGCAGACCGAACTCTTTGACGCTTGTCAAGTTTCGTAAGGAAATGTCTACTTGGGTTCGGAGATACAATCAATTACAAAATGGGGGTTCCGTCGAGGACCTTCGTTTTCCCCGGCTTTTTCGCCGATTTTCATTAGCTAAGCTCCTGAAGCTGGGAGCGAATTTTCTTGGTAATAAGCAAATGTCGACAAAAAGTAACAGTAGTCGTTATGTGGCCATCGGCCTGATGCTCTTCGCACTCTTTTTCGGTGCCGGCAACCTTATCTTCCCTGCTGCAATGGGACAAAACGCCGGCGTTAATGTTTGGTGGGCTCTTTTGGGATTTTGCATTACGGGTGTCGGTTTGCCGGTCTTGGGCGTAATGGCGATGGGATACTCGGGTTGTCGCAACATTCAGGAACTCGCTAGCCGTGTTCACCCCTGGTACGGTCTTTTTTATACGATTCTCAGCTATCTTGCGATTGGCCCGTGCTTTGCTGTTCCCCGTACAGGAACGGTCTCTTTTGAAATTGCGGTTCGTCCCTTCCTTCCGGAAGGCAGCGCAGATATGGTTTTGCCCATTTTCCTAGCCGTCTTTTTTGCGATCACCTTCTGGTTTTCCGCTACCCCGTCTAAGCTTGTTGATCGCGTGGGAAAATTGCTCACCCCGGCTCTTGTTCTGACGTTGGCTTTATTTATTCTGCAGTCCTTTGTTTCTCCGATGGGAGAACCGTTGGCGGCTTCTGAAGCCTATGGAACACCTTCCGCTGCGGTTGTAACGGGTATTTTGGACGGATACAACACCTTAGATGCGATCGCATCCCTTGTTTTTGCCGTGCTTGTTATTTCGGCTGTTAAAGATTCCGGCATTACGTCGGATAAGGCCGTCGTGAAGCAGGTCTATAAGAGTGGGATCTTGGCCGGCGTGCTCCTTGCCTTGATCTATATGTTTGTTGCCAAAATTGGCGCAGAGAGCGTTACGGCAATTGGCATGCAGGATACGGGTGCTCCTGTCCTCGCTGAAAGTGCGAAGGTTTTGTTTGGTAACTCTGGAGCGCTCTTGCTGGCCGTGATCGTTTTGCTTGCCTGCCTGACAACGGCTATCGGATTGGTGACGTGCTGTGCTTCGTACTTCCTGTCTTTGACCGGTAAGTTCAATTACGTGATTTGGGCGGCACTCTTCTCGGTGGTTTCCTACTTGATTGGTCTGTTTGGTCTCAAGACGATCATCGTGTCGACAATCCCGGTCTTGATGTTTATTTACCCGCTGTGTATGGCTCTGATGGCTTTGGCTTTCCTGCACAACTTCTTTGACGGACGTCAGTGCGTGTATGTTTGCACGATGGCTTTCACTTTTGTGATGGCATTAATCAGCGGTTTAGAGACGGCGCACGTCTCGCTCGGAGGACTTGGTACATTCCTCAGCGAGAATGTTCCCCTTTACTCTTCTGGTTTGGGATGGTTGTCTTTTGCCGTAGCCGGTGCAATTGTCGGTCTTTTCTGGAAGACGATTAAACCGATTCCTGCAAAATAATCCGTTATTTCCATCAGTTTGAAAAACACGACCTCCCTTTTCCGGGAGGTCGTGTTTTTGGCAGAAGTGTTAAAACTGTTGTTGCTGTTCAGAGTCGTTTGGCTCAATCCATCCAACTTGATCGAATTCGGCGCAGAAGACGGGCATCACGCTTGGTAGGGCGTCCCTTTGCGATTGTTTTAGCCGGCTCGACGGCAATTTTTCGCAACTCTGATGCACGGCTTCGTTTTTCTTTGGATTCCTCGGTTTCTCGATAGAGTGTTTGTGCGGTCTGGGCCGGGCCTCGGATGGGTGAAATTTTCTCAACAAAGATATCAAACCGTTCATCACCGCGTTCCACAGTAAGTTGGTCCCCGGGTTTTATGTTGCGCGATGGTTTCAAACGTTGTCCCGCAATTCGGACTCTTCCTAATTCCACGGCCTCTTGTGCCAGTTGCCGTGTTTTAAAGAAACGTGCAGCCCACAGCCATTTATCGACTCGGATACTTTCAAGCAGTTCGGACATAAGTATTCAAAAAAGTTATCGAAACGGATTTTACGATTTAAGAGGGAGATTCCCTCTAGCGCAAAGTCAATTCAAAAAAATGCAAATGTTGGCTGTCTCAGAGTAACAGTTTGCATTGCACGAGAGGGATTTTCACAACAAAGAAATTTGTTTTCAACTGACCCAAAGTACAATACAGCACCTATTCTTACAACGGTATTGTCTTATGTCTTCACTCTGTTCTTCTGTCCGTATCGGCAATGTTGTATTGGGAGATGGTCCTGTCAAGATCATCGTCCCTCTTGTTGGACGCACGGAAACAGATTTGTGCCGAGAATTGGCGGCCGTTGAAAAATCGCAAGCTGACATCATCGAGTGGCGAGCCGATTTTTTTGAGAGAACGACGCCGACGGAAATCTTGTCTGCCGCCAAAGCGATTCGAATGCAATCCCTCAAGCCGATATTGTTTACCTTGAGAACGGCTAAAGAGGGCGGACAGCGTGCTATTTCGGATGCGGACTATGGAGAATTCATTCGGTGTTTTACGGCTTCAGGCCTAGCTTCTGCTGTGGATGTTGAAGTCAAGCGCGGAGCGGCCTCTTCCATCGCATTTGCCCGAAAGGCAAATCTTCCTGTTATCTTGAGTTATCACAATTTCCAAAAGACGCCGTCCGTTAAGGGGCTCGCTGACATCTTTGACGAAATGGCGTCTGCCGGGGGTGACGTTTTAAAAGTCGCTGTTATGCCGCAAACTGCCGGCGATGTTTTACGTCTTATGACGGCGGCTCTTGATGCGCGAGAAAAACATCAAAAACCCGTGATTGCTATTTCGATGGGGGCCTTGGGACGCATCACACGTGCGGCGGCATCGCTTTTCGGTTCCGTCGCAACGTTCTCATCATTGGAGAAAGGCTCTGCTCCGGGGCAGATTGATGTGGAAGAAATGAAGCATCTCCTGGAAATTTTCCGGTAAGAAAACTGGTTTCGCTGGTCGCATCAAGACGATAGGCCGTTTAACGAAAACACCCTACTCATCCCGTTTAGACATTGAGTCGATAAACGGGATGAGGTTCGAGGTGTCAGCTCTTAGAGCTGTTTAGGAGTTTTTCCGAATGGGAAGAATTGGGGAGTTCCCTTCAACGCCGACGAGAGCTGCAGCCGTCAAGAAGACAAGCTGAGGACCGAGGTGCGTGTCAATGGCGTCGAAGTACTCGGTCAAAGAGTGTTCGTTGACTCCGTTGCCGCCGGCACCGAGGCATGTCGAAGGAATGTTTTGGCTCATAGGAGCATTGGCATCGGTCGAAGACATGCCGTAGCTTGTCAATTCGATGCCGAGTGCTTGTTGTGCCGCAAGGGAACACTGCACAACCGGACAATTGTCGGGACGAACCCCTGCCGGTCGATTGCCGATTTGGGTCTTCGTGAGTTTGACCTTCAAGTTGTCGTCAGTAATGTTCCAAAAGGCATTTTCTGCGTCAACTGCTTCCTCAAAATAGTTCAGGATGGTTGATTCCAACTTGAGAAGTTCGGCATTGTCAACGCTTCGCATGTCAACTTCAACCTCACAATGTCCTGCGATGGCATTGACGGTTGTGCCTCCCGAAATTGTTCCGATGGTAAAGGTGGTTTTTGGCTCCTGCGGTACCTTGATTTGGGCAACGCGTGCTCCGGCGAGACAAACGGCGTGGATAGCACTCGGAACCTTGCCAAAGCGGATAAAAGAATGTCCCGCAGGACCGTCCACAGAAAGACGCCAACGATGGCTTCCGACAGCGCCGTGCAAAACGCGGTTGATGTTGGTTCCGTCTACAGCAATAAATCCGTCTATCGCATTGTGTGCAACCAGGTGCTTGGCTCCCCGAATGTCTCCGTTGGCTTCTTCTCCGACTGTTCCGACAAACCAGATGTCGCCTTCGGTTTGGATGTCAAGATCATTGAAACAACGTAAAACCTGCAGGATGGCGCGTTGTCCCGCACAGTTGTCTCCGATTCCGGGAGCGGTATAGCGAACCCCTTCTTTTTTTACCGTGACGTCAGTCTCAATGGGGAAAACCGAATCGATGTGCGAGGCTAAGACGAGAACCGGACCGTTTCCTTTGCCGGGACGTCGCCCGATCACATTTCCGATTTCATCAACAGAAACGTCCGTCAGTCCATAGCTTTTCATTCGCTCAATGATGGCCTGGGCACGTTTTTCCTCAGCAAAAGTAGGAGCAGGGATTTCGCATAACGCCACTTGTTCTTCCATCGCCCGATCGGCTTCAGACACACAAAGCGCGAGGGCTTTTTGAATCTTTTCTGACGATTTAAGTTTGGCGAAAATTTCCTGAACAGAGGCTTCAATAATAGGTGCAGAAGTTGTCATGATGTATTCCTGAAGAGCGAACTTAAAAACATACGCCGAGGAAGAGGGGCGAAACGTTCTGCAACGTGGTGACGCATACGCTATACACAACAAACCCCCGATTTCCCCTAGCGTCAATATAGCAAATTGAGAGCCGTGCTTTACGAAAAAAATGAAAAAAGGCACCGCAAGAAAACTTGCGATGCCTTCGATAACTTGGTGGGAGCGCAGAGACTCGAACTCTGGACCGACGGATTAAGAGTCCGCTGCTCTACCAACTGAGCTACGCTCCCTTTCTCGATTATTAACTGATCCATTGGTGGGTCGTGCGAGATTCGAACTCACGACCAACGGATTAAAAGTCCGCTGCTCTACCGACTGAGCTAACGACCCTCTTTAAACTAAGCGGTCTGCCCAAGTTCGCAGAGGAACAGTCAACCGAGAGGGCGAATTAAACACGAATTTTTACATGTTGTCAAGCGAAAAATCGGAAAATAGATTTCTTGGAAGAACGGTGCATTGCCCAAATTGGTTCTGTTGCTATTAAATTAATCAAATCTATAGTCATTTGTCTCAATTGTTAGGGAAAACACTAATGTCTTTTACAAGAAAAAACCATTTTTCACGAGAGGAACTGGAGCATAATAAAAAAGAGGAAGCCAGTGGATGCCGTGTTTGTTGTTTTATCTAGTGCGGAATCACACATTTTTGTTCAATATTGGATAAATGGATGATCCAGGATACGGCAGATCTGTTGGCTACACATTCTTTTGATAGTTAAAATCTATTTTATGGGGAGACTGCATTATGGCAGCCGATAAGAAGAAAACGGATTCAGTTCACGTGGAACGAGTTAGCGATCAGAGCGAACGAAAGAAGGCACTTGCCGCGGCCTTGGCCTACATTGAAAAGGAGTTCGGCAAAGGCTCCATCATGCGCATGAGTGAATCCGATCACGGGGATGATGTCGAAGTTGTTAGCACAGGGTCTCTCGGGTTGGATTTGGCGCTCGGCGTCGGAGGACTTCCGAGAGGAAGAGTCGTTGAAATTTTCGGGCCCGAGAGTTCGGGTAAAACAACGCTCACGCTTCAAGTGATTGCAGAGATGCAAAAAATGGGCGGAACCTGTGCATTTATTGATGCGGAGCACGCATTGGATGTTCAATATGCCCAAAAACTCGGTGTCAGACTTGAGGAGTTGTTGTTGTCGCAGCCAGACACTGGAGAGCAAGCTCTTGAAATTACGGATGCTTTGGTGCGCTCCGGATCGGTGGATCTTGTGGTCATTGATTCGGTTGCCGCTCTGACGCCGCGCAGTGAGATTGAGGGCGATATGGGAGATGCGTTGCCGGGGCTTCAAGCACGGCTTATGAGTCAGGCGCTTCGCAAACTGACCGCATCCATTACGAAGACAAAGACGCTTGTTATTTTCATTAATCAGATTCGAATGAAAATTGGTATTGCTTATGGCAATCCGGAAGTGACGACAGGCGGCAATGCCTTGAAGTTCTACAGTTCTGTGCGCATTGACATTCGCCGAAAAGCGACGTTAAAGCGCGGAGATGAGATCTATGGTTCGGAAACTCGCGTCAAGGTTGTTAAAAACAAGGTAGCTCCTCCGTTTAAAGAAGCGACGTTTGATATCTTGTACGGGGAAGGAATTTCTCGCGAAGGTGAAATGCTGGATCTCGGCACCGAGCTTGATGTGATCGAAAAAAGCGGAGCATGGTACAGCTATGAGGGGGAACGGATCGGACAGGGCAGGGACAATGCCCGCGAGTACCTTAAGACGCATCCGGATGTTTCGGAAGAAATTGAAAACAAAATTCGTTCTCTGCGCGGCATGAAGGCAAAACCGACGAGTTTAACTCCCGGAACTCCTGCAGCAATGCCTGCGGCGAAGGAGCGCAAAGAAAGAAACGCGATTGATGACTATGACGCTTGAGAAAGAGAAAGGGCGATCTCGCCCGAGAAGTTTGTTGTCTCGAGGCGTGTTGTTGCTCTCTCGACGGGATTACTCGCGCAAGCAATTGCGCGAGCGCCTGCTTGAGCGTTTGGAGGAATCAGAAACAGCCGAGATGGTTGATGAAACGCTCGATGTCTTGGAAAAGAAAGGCTATCTGAGTGAGCAACGGTTTGCAGAAATGCTTTGTCGCACGCGATCCAAGCGATACGGAAATGCTCGCCTTTCAATAGAAATGCGGCAGGCAGGACTCTCAAACCAAGTTATTGAGCAGGCACTTGGACAGACGGAGGATGAATCCCAAAGAGCTTCAGAAGTGTGGAAAAGACGTTTTGGAAAAGCCGCAGAGAACGAAAAGGAGAGGGCTCGCCAGATCCGTTTTCTTGTAGCCCGAGGCTTTCCCTATGATATTGTCTTTCGTGTAATTAAAGATTCGAAAACGGAATAAGTCTGAAGCTCAAATGAGCCGTCTTTTGAAGATTCCTCAAATGTGTTTTTTTGAGTGAGTTTCTCTTTGGAAGAAGACGGTTCTTTTTTGTATATCAGCTGGGTTTGTTTTTCAATACAATGCGTGACGTCTTCCGGTGTGGGAAGATAACGAATTTAGGAGTTAAGGTTCGGTGCAGGCTTTATACGATTTACTTGTTAATTTGCATTGGGGTGCCGTCGGACAAATCATTTTGATCGATTTGCTTCTGGGGGGCGACAATGCCGTTGTCATTGCGATGGCATGTCGCGAACTTCCGGGAAATCTGCGAGTGAAGGGCATTGTATTGGGAACTGCTGGTGCAATCATTTTGCGAGTTGTTCTTATTTCATGTGCAGTGGCGTTGCTTGATTTGCCTTTCTTAAAGGTCGTCGGAGGTGCATTGCTCTTATGGATTGGAGTAAAACTGCTTTTGCCAGATTCCGATGAAGGGGAAGAAAAGATTGCCTCCAGTTCGAAACTTTGGGTGGCTGTGAAAACCGTCATTGTGGCGGATTTTGTGATGAGCCTGGATAATGTGCTTGCCATTGCAGCAGCGGCACAACAGGCACATGAAGCTCACCAGACTCTTTTGGTGATTTTTGGATTGCTTGTTTCGATCCCGTTTATTGTTTTCGGCAGTCAAATCATCTTGACCTTCATCGATCGATTCCCTGTGATTGTTTGGTTTGGCGGAGCTCTCCTCGGATGGATTTCCGGTTCGATGATCGCGACGGACTCTTGGATGGTTGAACAAATTCCTCAACTGACGCAATATCACACGTTGATCGGCGTGATTGGAGCGATTTTGGTTGTTGTTATCGCCTTATTTGTCAAATGGCGAAAAGCTAACTGACTAACCCCAGTTTGATGGAATCAAGGAGGCTACGGGCAGTGCCTGTAGCCGATCCTGTTTTCTCAGGGACGGAGAGACCGTTTTTTCCGAGAAGAATTCTCGCAGGAATTCCGGCGCGTTCGGCAGCTTCAAGGTCTCGGTTCTTATCGCCGAAAGCAAAACTTCTGGATAAATCAATAGCATGCTCTTCGGCCGCTTGTAAGAACAGGCCTGGAGCCGGTTTCCTGCAGCGGCAAATTGAACGGTAGGCCTCAATTGGCGCATTGGGCAAATGCGGGCAATAATAAATTCCTGAAAGGGATGCTTGCGCTTGTTCAAAGATTTTGAAAATATGTGCGTTTAGTTTCGCCAGATCCGTTTCCGTATAAAACCCGCGGGCAATTCCAGACTGGTTCGTGATGACGATCAAGGAAAAACCTCGGCGTTTTAACTCCTGACAGGCTTCCAACACCCCATCGATGAGGGTGAAGTCCTCAATCCGAAATACGTAATCACGATCAACGTTGATAACGCCGTCCCGATCTAGAAAGATGCCTCGCTTCAGCATTTTCAGAATTCGCCTGTCGGGTAGATTTCTGAAAGATAATGCATGTACTTGGCAGTTCCTTCTTCGACGCTCTTGAAGGGGGCGGTATACCCAGCGGCGCGAAGTTTTTCGAGATTGGCCTGCGTGTAGGCTTGGTATTTTCCTTTGAGATCTTGCGGGAATCGGATGTATTCGATTAGTCCCTCATCGACGGCTTCTTTGAGTGATCTTTTCCTTTCAGAAAGTGCATTCACGACGCTCAGGGCTACATCGTTAAACGGCTGTGCTCGCCCTGTACCGCAGTTGTAGATTCCGGATACGGGTTTGTTCAAAAAATGCATTGCGACCGCAACGACGTCTTCGACGAAAACAAAGTCGCGCATTTGTCCGCCGTTCCCGTAGCCGAGACAACCTTCGAAAAGTTTAACTTTTCCTTCCTTTTTAAACTGAAAGTACTGATGAAAAGCAACGCTCGCCATGCGTCCTTTGTGTTGCTCATGCGGGCCGTAGACATTGAAGTAACGCAGTCCGATAACGGGAGCAGTCAATTTTGCAGCACGGTGACGCAGAACCTGATCGAATAGAAACTTTGAATAGCCGTAGACATTCAAAGGACATTCATAGCGTACGTCTTCAACGAAAATGGGACTCGATCCGTACGTCGCAGCGGAACTTGCGTAGATAAACGGAATTTTTAAAGACTGTGCCCACTCAAAGAGTTCGAGTGTGTAGCGGTAGTTATTTTCCATCATGTAACGCCCATCCGATTGCATCGTGTCGGAACAGGCTCCTTGGTGGAAAATAGCCTCGGGTTCCGGAGCTCTTCCGGAGCGCACGCGTTCAATGAAGTCGACCTTATCGAAATAGTCGGTTACGGCGCATTTGGCAAGGTTGACGAACTTTTCCGAGCGTGTCAGGTTGTCGACGGCAATAACGTCGGTAATCCCTGCTGCATTCAGAGCCAGGATATTGTTGCAGCCGATGAACCCTGCGGCACCTGTGACAAGATAGGACATGTCTACTCCTCAAAAAGTTCGTTATAAGAGACAGAGGCTGTTCCAAGCTTGCCGACGACAATTCCGCCAGCACGATTGGCAATTCGGACGGATTCTTGCAGAGAGATTCCCGCAGCGATCATGGAAGCAGTGACGGCGATGACGGTGTCTCCTGCTCCGGACACGTCAAACACTTCACGTGCTTGCGCAGGGACAGTCTCAACGCCTTCGTCGGTAAAAAGTGTCATGCCTTCTTCGCTACGCGTCAGCAAAAGAGCGTGAAGCCCGAGTCTTTTTCGAAGGTTTTGCGCCTTGATCGTAAGATCTTCTTCGCTGGTCCAGGTTCCTGTCACAAGAGCAAGTTCCGAACGATTCGGCGTGATGACCGTTGCGCCGGCATAGCGCTCGTAGTTATCTCCCTTCGGATCAACGAGAACGGGAATGTTCTTCTCTCGGGCAATTTTGATCATTTCTTGAATGTGGCAAAGCCCGCCTTTCCCATAATCAGATAAAACCAAGACATCAAAGTTTTCGATGATTTTGGAAAAGTCAGCTAAGAGATTGGCGAGTACTTCACCGGAAGGGTGTTCTTCGAAGTCGATGCGAACCAATTGTTGCTGGCGAGCCACAATGCGAAGTTTGATGATGGTTTTAAGCGAAGGATCCGCAGTCAAACGAGACTGTATGCCGGCTTGAGTCAGCAGATCCGTCAATTTCTTTCCGTTGTCATCTGCTCCGATGACTCCCATCAGAGTTGTTTGTAGGCCGAGACTCACGACGTTGAGCGCTACGTTGGCGGCTCCTCCGAGTCGTTCATCGCAACGCACGATGCGAACCACTGGAACCGGGGCTTCCGGAGAAATTCGGTTAGCATCGCCGAACCAATATTTGTCCAACATCGGATCGCCGACGACGAGAACGCGTCTCTGTGCGAGTAATTGTTTGTCCATAGATCGTACAGGTTGAAAATGACGGGCAATGACATAAGCTTCGTCATTTTAGCGGTATGCGCTAAGACTATCAGCAATAAAAAGAACAGATTGAGGGGCAGAAAAGCAATATATTTGCAGGGACGAAAAGACGGAAGATATAAAACGGAGAGTTGCAGGGAAATTTTGATTGATAAGAGAAAGTGTTTGGCTTGTGGTTCTCAGGTGCTGGTACACTTTGCGGCGCAAAAAACTGAGATGTCTGTGAATCGTGTTCGGAGCTTAATGATGAGTCGGTTGTATCGAATGTTGACGCGTGCGGCTCTGCCTCTGGCAAAGGTCTATCTCAGATACCGTGCCAAAAAACAGCCGGACTATTTGAAACACTGGGATGAGCGGTTTGGGTACGGAAAGTTTCCAACACCGGGAACGGCCCCCAGACTTTGGGTGCATGCCGTCAGCGTCGGCGAGACTGTAGCGGCGAAAAGCCTCATTGCCGAATTCTTTCGGCTTTTTCCGGAAAGCGAACTCCTTTTGACGTGTATGACGCCGACGGGACGTGAAATAGGGAAAAGGATTCTTGAGGCGTATCCGGGACGAGTAAAACAGTGCTATCTGCCGTATGACACGCCGGAGTTGATGGGACGGTTTTTGGATGAGACACGCCCGAAACTCGGGCTAATCATGGAAACGGAAGTTTGGCCGAATTTGTTAAATGAGGCCAAGAACAGGTCGATACCGATGATCCTTGCGAATGCCCGTGAGTCAGAAAAATCACGGCGTCAGGCGGCCAGATTCATCAGCGTGATGCGGCCGGCATTTTCTGCATTTGATCTTGTTTTGGCGCAAAGCGAAGAGGATAAGCAACGGCTTGAAAGTTTGGGTGCAAAAAATATACTAGTCTGCGGTTCCGTGAAGTTTGATATTCGACCGGATACACGGCAACAAGAGGCAGCGCGCCAACTCAAAGCCGTTTTGAAGCGTCCGATCGTATTGCTTGCCAGCACGCGTCAAGGAGAGGAAGAACTGTTTGCCGATGCGATACGTTTTTTACCAAAAGACGCCTTAGTTTGGCTGGTTCCGAGACATCCCCAACGGTTCGACGAGGTAGAGCACTGTTTGCGCAAACGCGGTATTTCGTATGTCAGAAAAACGAAAGAACCTTCTTTGGAGTCGCTTTCGGATTCAGTTCGGGTTGTGCTTGCTGACACGATGGGGGAGATGAGTTTTAACTGTGCATTGGGCGACGTGTGTATTATGGGCGGCAGCTTCGGTAACTTCGGGTCTCAGAATCTCATTGAGCCCGCAGCAGCCGGGGTGCCTGTCATCGTTGGTCCGTCGACGTTTAATTTTGAGAAGCCGGCCAGAGACGCAATCAAACTGGGTGCGGCAAACCGGGTCGGAACGGCGGCAGAAGCCATGCAGTTGGCTTCTTCGTGGCTGACAGACGGACAACTTGAGAAACGCTCAAAGGCGGCGAAACGGTTTGCGATGAGTTATACCGGTGCGACGGATAAAATGATGAAGGAAATTGTGCAAATATGGCAGAAGGTACGGTAAAGAATGTTCTTGCTGTTGCAGGGGTAGATCCTTCCGGAGGCGCGGGAGTTTTGGCGGATGTCAAAACGATGAGCGCACTCGGCGTCTATGCCGCCGGCGTCGTGACGGCGCTTACAGCACAAAACACATGTGCCGTAACGGGTGTTCTTCCGATTCCCTCTGAATTTGTACGCCCTCAGATCGATACGCTTTTTTCCGACGTGCGCATTGATGCAGTCAAAATCGGCATGTTGGGCGAAGCGGATATCGTTCAGACCGTTGCGGAAAGACTGCAGTTTTGGAGACCTCGCTGGATTGTGCTTGATCCTGTGATGGTGGCCAAAAGCGGAGATAAACTGATCAGTGACAAAGCGGTTCAGATGGTTGTGCAGGAGCTTCTTCCGACGGCCAGTCTCGTAACCCCCAATCTTCCGGAAGCGAGCGTACTTCTCGGGCGGGATGTATCTCGATATGAACAAATGGAACAAGCGGCTCGAGATATTTTTTCGCTGTCACGGGAGCGCTGTTCCGTGCTTCTCAAAGGGGGGCATCTGAGTGACGGAACATGCCGAGACATGCTTTTTGACGGCAAGAAAATTGTTGAATTTTCTGCACAGCGTGTGAATACGGTTAATACACACGGAACGGGCTGCGCTCTCTCCTCGGCTGTAGCTGCCTTATTAGCAAAGACAGGCGATATGAACCAGGCGGTGAGTTTGGCTAAAGATTTTATTACGCAAGCGATTTCGGCTTCAGATCAGCTTGATGTCGGACATGGAAATGGTCCGATTTGTCATTTTGTACGTTTGTGGAAACTCTGAATCAGAAGCCGAACAACTCGAATAGGACACAGAAAATATTCATGCAAAAACTCAGGATTGTTGGTGGACATCGATTAGTAGGAGAGGTTCGTGCATCAGGGGCTAAGAATGCTGCTTTGCCGATTCTCGCAGCGTCGCTTCTGACCTCAGAAGAAATGATTCTTCATAACATGCCGGATTTGGCAGATGTTCGGACAATGGGACGTTTGTTGGCTGGGATGGGGGTTGCATTTGATCGAATTGATTCAGACACTGTTCGCTTGAAGGCGGATGCGGTAACGAGTACTGAGGCTCCATATGACCTTGTGAAAACGATGCGAGCATCCGTGATGGTTCTCGGCCCCTTGGTGACTCGTTTTGGTTCGGCACGCGTATCGCTTCCCGGAGGATGTTCAATTGGTGCAAGACCGGTTGATCAGCATATCAAGGCACTGAAAAAAATGGGTGCAGACATCGGCATTGATCACGGGTACGTTGATGCAAAGGCAAGCCGCCTGAGGGGATGCAATGTGGTGACTGATATGGTCACGGTCACTGGAACGGAAAACATTATGATGGCGGCGGCATTGGCAGAGGGAGAAACTGTCATTGAAAATGCGGCTCGAGAGCCCGAAGTTGAAGATCTTGCCAGATGCCTCAATGCAATGGGAGCCAAAATTCGCGGAGCTGGTACTGTACGCATTGAAATTGAGGGTGTTAAAAATCTGCACGGGTGTGAGTATTCCATCCTTCCGGACAGAATCGAAACAGGAACTTTCCTATGTGCTGCTGTTGTAACGCATGGTGATGTTCTTGTGACGCATGCAGCTCCGACGACGCTTGACGCTGTTATAGAAAAATTGCGTGCCTGCGGAGCAACGGTTCAAACGGGAAAGGATTGGATTCGGATCAAGATCGATGGCCGCTCACGCGCCGTTGATGTTCGGACGGTTCCGCACCCGGGATTCCCGACGGATATGCAGGCGCAGTTTATGGTTTTGGACGCCGTCTCCTCGGGCTCCGGCCGTGTTGTCGAGACCATTTTCGAAAACCGCTTTATGCATGTGCCCGAATTGCAACGCATGGGAGCCGATATTACGGTGGATGGTCATACCGCACTCGTTCGCGGCGTCGAACGCCTTGAAGGCGCGAATGTTATGGCGACGGATCTTCGTGCATCGGCTTCTTTGGTCATTGCCGGTCTTGCTGCTCGCGGCGAAACGGTTGTGGATCGAATTTATCACCTTGATCGCGGTTACGAGCGAATTGAGGAGAAACTCAAAGGTCTCGGAGCGGACATCTCCCGCATTGGTTAGCAACGAGACCTGCTGACAGACTCAGAAGCCTCCTTTTGAAGAAAGGAGGCTTCGTGTCAGGACAAGTGTTTTGTTGTGGCCAGGAGGCCGGCGTCCGCTTACAGCCGCGTATAAACGAAGTCCCAAATGGCGTAGCCGAGGTTTTCTCCTCGAGTCTGAAATTTTGTTTTTGGACGCTCGCACAAGGGGTTTGCCTGAATGTTGGAACTGCCTTCTTCGTGAAACCGTTTTAGAAGAGGTTCACTTTGAAGGACGGCGAGCATTTGCTCGGCATAGTTTTCCCAGTCTGTTGCACAGTGTAAGTAACCGCCGGGAGCAATTCGCTCGGCGAGCATTTTCACAAACGGACCCTGAATGAGTCGCCGTTTGTGATGACGAGCTTTTCGCCAGGGATCAGGGAAAAAGATGTGAACGCCTGCCAAGCTGTTTGGTGCAATCATGTCTCGCACGACTTCGACGGCATCGTGACGGGCGATGCGAATGTTTGTGAGTGCATTCTCTTCAATGCGTTTGCAAAGAGCGCCGACGCCTGCCGCAAAAACTTCACAGCCGAGGAAATCAATTTCCGGATGTGCCGTCGCAATGGCAGCCGTTGTTTCTCCCATGCCGAAACCAATTTCGAGAACGAGAGGAGCTTTGCGATTGAACAGAGTTTCAGGCACGATGAATTTTTTCTCATAGGCAACCAGATACTTCGGCAGCAGTTCCTCTAAAGCTCGTTCCTGTGCGCAAGAGATGTGCCCGCGACGCATGACAAAGCTACGGATGTGTCGTTTTTTGAGTTCCTCAATTTGTTCAGTCGAGAGCTCTTTTTTCATGGTGTGCTTAAAGAATGAATCCGTAAAAAAACGGATCACAAGGATCCGTCTTCTGTATTTTGGAGCGGGCGAAGGGAATCGAACCCTCGTATAAAGCTTGGGAAGCTTTCGTTCTGCCATTGAACTACGCCCGCGTGAGGAAGGGATTATGCCCGAAAATTCCCCTTATTTGTGACGTAGTTTCTGAACGATTTTGTCACCGATGCTTTGGATTGACTGCACAAAAGCGATCAAAATCACAACGACGGCACACATGACGTCAGGCATGAAACGCTGATAGCCATAGCGGATTCCCATGTCACCAAGACCGCCGCCTCCGATGGCGCCGGCCATTGCAGAAGCGCCGATCAGCGAAATGAAACTAATCGTGAGACCGGCTACGATCCCTGGAAGGGCTTCCGGCAGAAGTACTTTGCCGATGATCTGAAGATTGGAAGCTCCCATTGCGAGCGCAGCCTCAACAAGACCTCCGTCAACTTCTCGGAGGCTTGTTTCAACCAATCGTGCAATCAGGGGTGTGACAGCGATTGTCAGAGGGACGATGGCCGCGGCCGTTCCGATGGAAGTTCCTGCGATGAATCGCGTAAAAGGGATAATGGCCACCATCAAAATAATAAAGGGGGTCGAACGAACGGCGTTGACGACCCAACCGACACATTGGTTAGAAATCGGCATCGGCGAAATTCCCTTCGGGGAAGTTGTATAGAGCAAAATCCCAAGCGGAATTCCAAAAAGAGAGCCGAGCAATCCAGATGCTCCTACCATGATGCAGGTATCGATGAAGGAGTCTAAAAGCATCATCAACATCTCAGAGGACATACTGTGTTATCTCCTTGACAGTGACATTCTGAGCACGCAGATATTCAACCGTTTGATCCAGAGTTTCTCGCGAACATTGCAGCATGACGGTCAGTGTGCCGAAGTTTCTTCCCTGGATTTGATCAACATTCGCCAGGAGAATGCTGAGGTCAACATTAAAGAGCCGCGAGGCTTCACTGATAACGGGACGGTCGACTTCGTCCCCCACGAAAGTCAGGCGAAGAATGTGTTCCGCATTGCCTGACTGAGATGACTGTATGCCGGCGCGAAGACGTTCAACCATGGACGGTGGAATGATTTGCGCCATGACGGTTCCAACCATTTTTCGCGTTGTCTCGTGTTGCGGGTTTCGGAAGATATCAAGAACGTTTCCTTCCTCGACAACAACGCCGGAATCCATGACGGCAACTCGGTCACAAATCTGTTTGACCACATCCATTTGGTGTGTGATCATCACGATCGTGAGCCCTAGTTCTTTGTTGATTTGTTTGAGAAGATCCAGCGTCGCAACAGTCGTTTCTGGATCGAGCGCGCTTGTTGCCTCGTCGCTCAAAAGAACCTTCGGATCATTGGCCAAAGCGCGGGCGATTCCGACGCGTTGTTTCTGACCGCCGGAAAGTTGAGACGGGTACTTGTGGATGTGCTCGGTCAGTCCGACTAACTCAAGAAGCGGCTCAACTTTTTTTCGAATAGCTTCCTTCCCAAGACCGACCAATTCCAAAGGGAACGCAACATTCTCATACACGGTGCGTGTGGAAAGGATGTTAAAGTGCTGAAAAATCATGGCAATTTGCTGTCTGGCCTTTCTTAAGTCTTTTTCAGAAAGATCATTCAGGCAGGTGCCGTCAACAATGACGCGCCCTTGCGTCGGTCTGTTTAAGAGATTGATGCAACGCACCAATGTGGACTTACCGGCGCCCGAGCGACCGATGATGCCGAAAATTTCCCTTTGACGGATTTCCAAAGAAACATCCCGAAGGGCGTAGAAATCGCCTCCGTCGGGAGTGGTGAAGCGTTGCGTGATGTGTTCGAGTTTAATCATGAATTCTTTCGACAACAAAACCACTCATGAGGTCTTGCCGATGGAAGATCTCATGGGTGCACAAAAGGTGCATCAGTTTAACGGCTTTTAGAAGGAAATTCTTAAAAAAAGATCAATTAATCAATTTAAGAATTTTCTATTGACGTATTGCCCGAAGGGGAGCGATCGTCGAGTCGTCTCCATAAAGAACCGGTTTTGCACTTCTTTTCAATTTTGTCGAGAAAGGCTTCGTGTTCTTTTATTTCTTCCGCCGTTGCTTGCGCTGTCAGGAAAGCTTCCGGGGCAGGAATGGGCTCCGGGGGATCGTCGGCACCGGCGAACTCCGAGAGAAGCGATTCCTGCTTTCTCGTCATGGCGAGATATACCTCAGCCAAAAGTCGGGCATCTAAAAGGGCGCCGTGCAGGGTACGAGAGGAATTGTCAATTTCGTAGCGCGTACACAGAATATCCAAGTTATTTCTCAATCCGGGAAAGATTGACTTGGCAATGACCATGGTGTCGGTGACTTTCGGACAGTAATCCTCAATTTTTCCTTTATTGAGTCGGGAAAGTTCTTCATTAAGAAAACCGACGTCGAATGCGGCATTGTGAATGAGAAGCTCTGCACCGCTCACAAAGGCTAAAAACTGGTCAACGATATCGGCGAAAACAGGTTTGTCGGCGAGAAAAGCATTATCGAGGCCGTGAATCTTCACGACTTCTTCCGGAACATCCCGCTCGGGATTGATATACACATGAAAGTAGTATTTGTTTTCATCCGAAAGTGTTCGTCCCAGAAGTTCAGCGCACCCAATTTCGATAATTCTGTCGCCTGTTTTGGGATCCATTCCCGTTGTTTCCGTGTCCAAGCAAATTTGTCGCATGGTTTATTCCTGTGAGAGAAAACGAGCAGCCCCTTTGTTGGCCAGTTCGTCGGCCTTCTCGTTTCCGGGTTCTCCGGCGTGTCCCTTAACCCAGTCCCAACGGATGGAGAAACCGCCTACAAGGGAATCAAGTTCGCGCCAGAGATCTTCATTCTTTACGGATTTCCCCGAAGCTGTCCTCCAGCCTTTCTTTTTCCAGTTGTGGATCCAATTGGTAATGCCGTCCTTGACGTAGATGCTGTCAAGATGAAATACGATTGGGCAAGGTCGTTTGACGGCCTTTAGTGCAGAGATGACGGCGGTGAGCTCCATTCGATTGTTTGTCGTCTGAGCTTCTCCGCCGAAAAGTTCGAATTTTCGTTCACCATAAATCATATAAACACCCCAACCTCCGGGGCCGGGATTAAATTTGCAGGAGCCGTCTGTCCAAATATGCAGTTCTTTTTCAGTCATGAAGCTTCCTTGTTGGAATTGCCGGCAGCCGCTGCACCGAATCTGCCGAGTTTAGGAGCGCAAAAACGCGCTTTACCGACGAATTTCAATCCGGAAACCTGTTTTTTTGCCACAAGAACCACGAGATTGCCAAACATGGGCCACCAACGATCGCCTGCCTTTTCAAGGGTAGTTTTGCCTTCTAATTCGGCTTGCGGATCAATTCCATATACACCGAAAGCCCCGCCCTGACAACTTAATCCGGCACGCACGAGTTGAGCCTTGGCAGAGGAAACGGTGCAGGGACAGATATCGTCAGGGAAGACGGAGGGAGCGAAAGCAAGTTTGCGGCGAAGACTCCAAGGGCCGTGTCGGTTAAAAAATGTGACGACGAGAAGCCCTTCCGGGGAAAGAAGTCGAGCGATTTCCGCAAGAATTTGGCAACTGTTCGGATTTCGATCCAATCCATGCGGCCAAAGAATAAGGTCAACGGATTCTGTTTCAAGAGGAACCGAGCTTTCCTCGCACAACAGCATCGAGAGTTCCGGATCGCGGAGCAATGGAGTGCGGTCGCAACCTAAAATTCTCAAAGAGGCTCGTGTTTGTGCAAGAGCCGGAATCGCAGGAGCCCCAAGTTGTAAAGCGCAGGGAACGGCTAGATTCGCAAAGCGTGCAAAGACTTGTTTCTGCCAAGCAAGGTCCGTTTTGCCGGCAGGGGTGTCGAAATAGTCGAACCGAGTGGGGTTATTTGCCATAACGGCATGCCTGTTATCGAGGGAAACCGCCCATGCCGGGGAAGCCGCCGCCCATGGCTCCGCCGAAATGACGCATCATGCGGCTAAGCCCGCCCTTTTTCATCTTTTTCATCACGTCGCGCGTTTGCTCAAATTGCTTTAAGACGCGATTGACCTCCTGGACGGAAACTCCGGCCCCAGCCGCGATACGACGTTTCCGACTGGCTTTGATGATATCGGGGTTTCGTCGTTCCTTCGGGGTCATGGAATTGAGAATGCCTTCAGTGTGTCGGATAGAACGCGTGGCGGCTTCGTCATTGACGCGTGAAGCCGCTTCTTGAAATTGGGAGGGAAGTTTTTCCAGGAGACTTGAAAAATTTCCCATGTTTTTCACTTGAGCAATCTGAGCACGGAAATCTTCTAAGTCAAAACGGCTGCCAGATTTGAATTTTTCCGCAAGTTTCTTAGCTTCTTCGACATTGACTTTTTTCGTGACGTCTTTGACAAGAGAAACGATGTCGCCCATGCCGAGGATTCTTCCGGCCATCTGCTCGGGATTGAATGCCTCAAATCCGTCGAGTTTCTCTCCCATGCCGATGAACTTGATCGGCTTGCCAGTTACCATTCGAACAGAAAGAGCGGCGCCGCCTCGGCTGTCGCCGTCAAGCTTCGTGAGAATGACGCCGGTTAGGTTCAGCCTTTCATTGAAAGAGCGAGCCGTATTAACGGCATCCTGCCCCAGCATGGCATCAACGACAAAGAGTGTTTCAGCCGGTTTTAAAAACTCTGCAAGTTGAGAAACCTCTTGCATCATGGCTTCGTCAATGGCAAGACGTCCGGCTGTATCGACGATGAGAACGTCAAAAAAATGGCGCTTGGCGTAATCGAGTGCTTTTTCAGCAATTTGGATCGGCGTTTCCTCAGTACTGCTCGGGAAAAACTCAGCACCGGCTTGGGCAGAAACGGTCTTTAACTGTTCAATAGCCGCAGGACGATAAACGTCAGCCGATACGGTCAGGACATGTTTGCCGGCTGTTTCAATGAGATATTTGGATAGTTTTCCGGCAGTTGTCGTTTTACCAGCGCCTTGCAGACCTGCCAGCAAGATGACGGCAGGCGGTTGGACGTTTAGACGAATGCTTTGTTCTTCTCGGGAGAGATCTCCTCCGATGACGGCCGTGAGCTCCCGCTCAACGACGCCGACTAGAGCCTGACCGGGGTTAAGCGTACTGATGACTTCCTGACCGAGTGCCTTGGCTTTGATGCGAGCTGTGAGTTCTCGGACAACAGGGAGCGCAACGTCTGCCTCAAGCAGAGCGAGCCGAACCTCGCGCAACATGTCGCGTGTATTTTCTTCTGTCAGTCTTGCCTGCCCTCGCATTGTTTTGAGAATGCGAGCTAATTTTGTCGTCAGATTGTCAAACATAAGGTGCTGAAGTGAGAAAAAGCTAAAGTCGTTCTAAACGCCGATTTTTTGAGAGTTTGTCTACAATCGTGTTCATCTGTGACCGATCAAAGTCAGGGATCATTTTACGGCAATGAAAATCCGGTTGTGGATTTTGATTCTAAATGAACCGATGAGGTACTTTTGATGCAAGGAGCAATTTCTCTGTCTTGGGCAGCTGCGTTTCTGTATCTCGTTTACGGAGCGTTGATTTTGCGCATTTTGCGTTCCCCGCAAGCGGCGGCCGGACATGGGTTGCTTTACGGCGCTGTTCTTGCTCTTTTGCTCCACGGCCTTTCCGTTTATCAGAGCGTTTTTTCCAACGAAACCGTTATGTTCGGATTTGGATTAGCAACGTCGCTAGCTCTTTTTGCGGCGAGTCTTGTCGTGATCGTTGAGAGTTTTATTCGGCGCGTAACGGTTCTCATGGGCTTTGTTCTTCTTTTGGCCGCTCCTGCGGCGCTTCTGCCGAGCTTTTTTCCTGGGGTTGAATTTTCTCTTGACGCTTCTTTGTCTTTCAAGACGCATTTAGTGTTTGCTTTTTTGGCTTACGGTTTCACGATTGATGCCGGAGTGCAGGCTGTTTTGCTTTCGGTCATGTTTCGCCAAATGAGACACCCGAGCAAAAGCATGAGTTTTGGGTGGTTATCCAATATGCCGGATCTGCTGGCGATGGAACGCGTGTTGTTTCGAATCATCGCCTGCGCATTCCTGTGCCTTTGCGGCGTCATTTTTTTCGGAACCCAAGCAACCAATGAGCATGCGCATGTTTTGTTCGGTTTTGACCACAAAACGATTCTGACGTGGATTGCCTGGGCAGTCTTTGCGGTACTTCTGATTGGGCGACATTGGTTTGGCTGGAGAGGGAAAAAGGCGCTTTGTTGGTTCTGGATCGGAGCTGTGGCCCTTGCCGTTGCGTATCTTGTGTATCGTTTCCTCGTTGAATTCGCAGTGTGAGGTCTTTGAAGATGGGGCGTATTCTCTTTTTTATTGGTCTCGGCATTATTCTTTACGCACTTATTCGAATGGCACGTTCTGGCCGGACTTTTGGGAAAAAAGAGAAAATTGACAGACACTTTGCAGTTCGGATGTGCGAGTGTCCGATCTGCGGGATGCATTTCCCGGAAGATGAAGCCGTTCTCGGTTCTGGCGTCAAGTACTGTTCCGAAGCGTGTCGGTCTAATGCTCGGAGAAAAGATGAGTGAGATGCCTATTTCAATCGGGCAAGACGGTTGGTGTAAGGGTGTTCTTTGCCTCCATTCAGAGCATTTTAATGAAAGGCCAAAAGGCGAGCAGGTCAGCCTTGTTGTTTTACACAGCATCAGCCTTCCGCCGGGGGAATTTTCGACCGGAGCGGTTGAGGATCTTTTTCTCGGTTGTTTAGACGTCAAAAAAGATCCTCGTTTGGCTGATCTCGAGGGGATTCGTGTTTCTTCGCATTTTCTGATTTCTCGCGAAGGTCGCATCACGCAATTTGTTTCTTGCAACGATCGCGCTTGGCACGCCGGACTCAGTTCTTTTCTCGGACGAGACAATTGCAATGATTTCTCTGTCGGAATTGAGTTGGAAGGAACGGATTGCACGGCATTTGAATCGGAACAATATGCGAGTCTTGTTAAACTGTTGATCGCTTTATCGCACCGTTATCCGATTACCGCAGTCGTCGCGCACAGCGATGTTGCACCGGGGCGAAAAACGGATCCGGGCTATGGCTTTGATTGGGAACGGCTTGAGCGTGAAAAAGAGAGGTTCGGCAATCCGACATTTCCCGGAATTGCAGCCAGTATGATGCGTGCGAACCGTAATGCACGTGTTGAGCACACAGTCGTCTGAAAAGGTGAGAAAGAAATGAGTTTTTTGTTTTGGCTGATCAACCTCGTTGCTTCCATTCTTGGTTGCGTCGTTTTGTTGCGTGCCTATTTGTGGACATTGGCAATCAGTCCGAGAGATCCCATGGTTTGTTTTGCTTGGAAACTGACGGATTGGCTCGTTAATCCGATTGCCTACCTTTTCCGTCCAAAGGGAAATTGGGACTGGGCAAGTCTTGTTTCTGCTCTTCTTATTGCCGTGGTTGTGACGGTCATCGCACGGGAGACAACGGGATTTCCGGCAACAGGACTCTCATTTGCGTTGGCGCCCGTGGCATTGGTTCTGCGCTGGGCGGTTGATCTTTTAACGTGGGGATTGATTTTTTACTGCGTCATGAGTTTCGTAGCCAATCCGTTTTCGCCCTACTATGCGCTTTTGGCAACGCTTGTGGATCCTTTCCTGCGTCCGTTAAGGAGAATCATTCCAATGATCGGACGTTTGGATCTGACGCCGATTGTTCTTTTTATTGTTTTAAGCGCCCTGCAAGGATTTGTCCTGGCTCCTGCGAGCGCAGGTCTCCTCCTCTTGTAGGGGAGACCTGAGATTTTCCTCATCAGACATTAAAGAGAAAATTCATGACGTCACCGTCGGCGACGACGTAGTCCTTGCCTTCGGCACGCATCTTTCCGGCTTCTTGCGCTCCTTTTTCGCCGCCTAGATTGACGTAATCGTCATACGCAATCGTCTGTGCGCGAATGAAGCCTCGCTCAAAGTCTGAGTGAATGACGCCGGCCGCTTTCGGAGCCGTATCTCCCTTGTGAATCGTCCAGGCGCGAACTTCTTTCGGACCGGCCGTGAAATAGGTTTGCAGACCAAGGAGATCAAACCCGGCACGAATGACTCGATTCAATCCTGCTTCGGCCATGCCCATGTCAGCGAGGAAAATGGCCTTGTCTTCGTCTGGCATATCGGCAATTTCAGCTTCTGTCTTGGCGCAAATGGCAACAACGGGAGCTTTTTCCTCAGCGGCCAAAGAGCGAACGGCATCGAGAAGAGGATTGTTTTCAAATCCATTTTCGTCGACATTGGCTACGTACATAACGGGTTTTAGTGTCAGAAGGAAAAGAGGACGCAGTTCCTCAAGTTCTTCTTTCGTGAGTTCAACAGCACGAGCGGGCTTCCCTTCGTTTAGAACCGGCTGAATTTTTTCCAGTGCCAGTACAAGTTTCAGAGCTTGTTTGTCGCCCCCTTGCCGAGCTTGCTTTTGATAGCGCGCAAGCGATTTTTCTACGCTGGCAAGATCGGCGAGAGCAAGTTCCGTGTTGATGACGCCGATGTCATCAATGGGATTGACTTTGCCGGCAACATGGACGATGTTGTCATCGTTAAAGCATCGGACAATGTGAACAATGGCATCGCATTCGCGGATATTGGCGAGAAACTGATTGCCGAGTCCTTCCCCTTTACTGGCTCCGGCAACAAGACCGGCAATATCAACAAACTCGACCGTAGCCGGAACGATGCGTGCAGGCTTGACGATTTTAGCGAGAGCAGATAGCCGCGCATCGGGTACTTCAACGATGCCGACGTTCGGCTCAATCGTGCAAAACGGATAATTCTCGGCAGCAATCCCAGCCTTTGTTAGAGCATTGAAAATGGTCGATTTCCCAACATTCGGCAATCCCACAATTCCGCATTTCAATCCCATGATCGTTTTTCCTTAAGATTCAAGTGCGTCAAGCACTTCATTGATTTTGTGTTCGTCGTACAAGGCAGTACCGATTTTTGCAAGAGCGCAAGCTGCGACGCCCTGACCGGGAATCAATTTTCCCGTGTGTGTTCCGTCGTAAACGTCGTGAACTCCGCAACTTGGACTTTTCGATTTAAGAACGGCAATCCGAACATTGTGTTTTTTTGCGAGCGCAACAAAATTTTCAGCACCGCGCAAATAGAATTCAGTGACGTCTTTGCCTGTGTTTGTAAGAACTTTGGCTTTTCCATTTAAGACGTCTTCAGCGGTTTTTCCTGCCTCGATCTCGGCCGGGTCTCGCGGTGTATCAAGTCCGGCTGAACATTCCGGGCAAAGAACGGCAACTTGCCCGGTATTGAGCATGTAATGCAGTCGTTTGTCAACGATGCTCGGAACGGAACGCGCATCATAGCGGCAGCACTGCCCGACAAGACAGGCGCTCATGAGTAATTTAATGGTCATGGCAACGTCTCCTTTTGCGCCGATTGAGTCGTCTTAAGAGGGTGAGCGTATTTCATAATTGTGCGCTCGACGCTTTCCATTTTCCCGGCAGCGAGATTCTCAAGCGTTTTTTCGGCGGCATCCATACAGTGGCATAAGGCTTTTCTGTGTTCTTCGTTCGGATGCCCCAGTACCCAATCTCTTACCTGCATGCCGGGACAGAAAATACGGGGATGCCCGATCCCAAAACGAAGCCGCCAAAAATTCGGAGTTGAAAGTTTTTCAGAAATATCTTTAAGCCCATTGTGGCCGGCGTTGCCGCCGCCTTGCTTGATTTTCATTGTTCCAGGAACAAGATCGAGTTCATCGTGAGCGACAAGAATTTGTTCAGGGGCGAGTTTGAAATAGGCACGCATGGCCTGTACGGAACTGCCAGAAAGGTTCATGTATGTCGTCGGTTTCAGAAGCCAAATATCGCCGGATTCTGTCGGCAATTTGGCAACGAGTCCCAGAAATTTCGTTTCTTCGCGGAAAAAAATCCCGGCGTGACAAGCGATGACATCCAAAAAGTCATAGCCTGCATTGTGTCGAGTTCCGGCATATTCGTTGCCTGGATTGCCGAGGCCGACAAGAAGTCGAATCGAGTTAGAGATAGGCATGGCTCAAAGATTAAACTAAAAAGGTTCGCCGACCGCTAAAGGCAGGCGAACCTTTTCCCTGAAAGATAAGAGGATTAGGCCTTTTTATCTTCAGCAGGTGCCGCAGCGGCAGCAGGAGCCGCAGTAGCGGCAGCAGCCGTAGCAGCAGCGGCGGCAGCAGACGCTTCGGACGCATCGTCAGCAATCGTTGTAACCGTAGCAACCGGCTGATCCGGATTGACAGCCTTAACGTTTTCAGGCAACTTCAGATCGCTGACGCGCAGTGTGGCCGTGCCTGACATGCCGGACAGATCAACATCGATAAATTCGGGCAGATCTTTCGGCAGGCAGCTCAGGTCAATTGCCGAGACGATGTGGCTGATGAAGCCATTTTCCAGCTTAACGGCAGGACTCGTTTCTTCGCCGAAGAAGTGCAGCGGAACACGCATTGTCACGTTGGAATTCGGGTCAATGCGCTGGAAGTCGACGTGCATGCACAGGTTCTTATAGGGGTGCATTTGGAATGCACGAAGAACAACGAGTTCGTCTTTTCCGTCCAATTCCATTGTCAAGATAGAAGCATGGAATTTTTCTTTCTGAAGATCGTAAAACAGCTCTTTGTGGTCAATTTCAATCGGCGTAGCCGCGACGTTGTTTCCGTAAAGAATTCCAGGAACTTTGTTTTCGCGACGCAGGCGGCGGCTCGCACTCGTACCCTGCGCTTTACGCGTTGTAGCGATGACTTTCATGAGCAATTACTCCAAGTAAAAAATAAATGAATGGAAAAACACATCGAATTGGCCGCGACCAGCCTCAATCGATGCATTTTTTCTTTAGTTTCCCGTGAACAAAGCGCTCACGGAATTTTCACGCGCAATGCGCGAAATCGTTTCACCGACCAAAGGTGCGCAGCTTAACTGGCGAATCTTCGGGCAGGCCTGCGCCGCCGGGCTAAGCGGGATCGTATCTGTAACGACCAACTCGTCGAGCGCAGAATTTGTAATTCTTTCAACGGCATTCCTGGATAAGACAGGATGCGAAATATAGGCAAGCACGCGTGTTGCTCCGCGTTCTTTGAGCGCGCCGGCTGCGTTGCAGAGCGTTCCGGCTGTATCCACGATGTCATCCGTAATGACACAGGTGTGGGCATTCACGTCACCGATAATGTTCATAATTTCCGCAACATTGGCCTTCGGACGGCGCTTGTCGATAATGGCCAAGTCAACGCCGAGCAATTTAGCCATTGCGCGAGCGCGCACAACGCCGCCGACGTCGGGCGAGACGACCATAAGATCAGAATAGTTGCGGGAAACCAAATCGTTTAAGAGCAAAGGTGTTGCGTAAATGTTGTCGACGGGAACATCAAAAAAGCCCTGAATCTGATCAGCATGCAGGTCCATGGTAAGGACGCGACTCACGCCAACGCTTTGAAGCATGTTTGCGACAACTTTGGCTGAAATCGCCACGCGTGTGGAGCGCGGTCTGCGATCTTGTCTGGCATAGCCGTAGTAGGGCATCACGGCCGTAATGCGTCGAGCCGATGCACGGCGCAAAGCGTCGACCATGATCATGACTTCCATCAGATTGTCGTTTGTCGGAGAGCAGGTACTCTGAACGATAAAGACATCGGAACCGCGGACGTTTTCATTGATTTCTACCATTACCTCGCCGTCGGCGAAACGATTCACCGTAGCGCGTCCCATCGGGATGTTCAAATATTGTGCAACGGCATGCGCTAACTTCGGATTAGCATTTCCGGAAAAAATCTTAACGTCATCCGGACACATTGTGGACATGATCAACACCTTTCGCAAACACCGCACGGCGGTGAAGCGGATAAACACGGTTGGCAAGGTTGGTCCGCCAAAAAAGGCGGCGCCGGTAACGCCTCTGTGGAAAAACAGGCTCGTTTTTCTTTCAAGAGCGACTGGCAGGGGAGGATGGATTCGAACCATCGAATGCCGGAATCAAAATCCGGTGCCTTAACCGCTTGGCGACACCCCTATTCAAAAAACCGCAGTATTCTACCCCACAGTGTCCCTGTACAGGGGATGAACGGGAAGAATTTTTGCAACATACCCCCGATAAGATGAAGGAAGATGCAACAGAATCGACTGTGCTTTCTCTCGGCTCTCAGCCGGAATGAAGACGGCAGAGCCCGAACCGGTCATGCGGCTACCCTTTCCAAGAAGAGTCAGCGCGGTTGAAATTTCCGGGTTGATTTGTTCGGCGACGGATTGTAGATCATTTCTTCCGAAGAGCGAAGGCCAGTTTTTTTCCGTGAAAAGAAGGAAGTCTTCCTCTTGAACAGAAGGAGTATTTCTCGTCAGATGTCGTGACGTATAAATTAACCGTGTTGGCGTCGGACTCGGAGGCATGGCGATGGCGGCGAAACTTTCAGGGGTCTGGATGGGAGTGAGTTTATCCCCAATGCCTCTGGCAAAAGCATTTCTGCCGAAAAGGAAAAAAGGGACGTCTGCGCCGATGCGTGCACCGATCGCCATCAGTTGCTGCCTGGATAGATTCAAGCCCCAAAGTTGATTCAAAGCCATCAGCGTTGTCGCCGCATCACTTGATCCCCCGCCAAGACCGGCTCCGGCAGGGATTCTCTTTTTCACATGGATGCGTGCTCCGAGTTTGCAGCCGGTTGCTTGCGCCAGTTCCTGAGCGGCTCGGACGCACAGATCGGAAGATTTCTCTCCGATGACGTCGCCGGTACGTTCAATCTCTCCGGTTTCGAGTCGTTCGATGTCAAGACTGTCGGCAAGATCGATCAGAACAAAAACGGATTCTAATAGGTGATATCCGTCTTCTCGACGTCCGGTCACGTGAAGGAAAAGGTTTAGTTTTGCCGGAGCAGGAAGGTTTTTAATCGTTGTGTTCATGGATCGGAAACGGTTAAAAGAATAGATGTCGTTGCCTTTTCAAGTTGAAGCCGCCGAACGCGATTGTTTTGTTCTGCTCTTTCAAGAATTCGAATTCGCCAGCCGGATTGCTCAAAGACATCTTTTTCAATGAATTTAAACGGTATCGTTGAATCCGGTTCTCCGAAAAGCCAGTCAAGCAGACAAGGGAGAGAAACAGAAAAGCCAAGCGTCCGATTCATAAACGCATCAACATCGCGTTCCGTGACCGGGGCTTTTCCGGCTTCAGTGAAGGTTATTCCGGATCCATCGGATTCGAGACGAGCCAGCACGGCATTGAGCGGACCGAGAATATCCAAGCGGATTTTGTCGGGCGATTGCTCAATGCGGTAGCGTGCCGAGAAGCGTTGGTTGGTTCGAGCATCTTTTAACAAAAATTGCCCGGTTAAGCGACGCACAGGTTCTTCTGGATTGGGTTTTAACCAAGAACAACCGCTCAGGAAAAGGCCGGCAAGTAATAAGGAACGTCTCGTGAACATCATTTGGATAGTTTTTCCAGCAGAGTGTTGGCCTCAGCGTTATCCGGATAATTTCGGAGTAAAACGACCAAAAGCTCCCGAGCTTGGTCGTAGCGCTTTTGCGCGATGAGAGTTTGAGCCAAGTGCAACACGATTTCAGGATCCTCACCGTGAAGACTCAGTGCCTTACGTAGCCATTTTTCGGCTTCGACGTATTTTCCCTCTCGATATTTTAGCCAGCCCATGGAGTCCACAATGGAGCCGTCTTTTCCTTCAGAGAGTTGCATGGCTTTCTCAATAAGGGGTTTGGCTTCCTTTGTCCGAATTCCTTTGTCAAGCCACATGTAACCGAGTGAGTTGTAACCCAAGGGATCTTCCGGGCGAAGGGCAATGAAGCGTTTCAATCGTTTCTCAGCTTGCTGAAGCCAACCGATTTGCTCAGAAACCATTGCACTTCTGTACAGAAAGCTTGCATTGTTCGGAGCCAGTTCCAAAGCCGTGTCGAAATACTTCATGGCTTCTGTTTTGCGTTCTGCTTTGGATAGGATTTGTCCCGCCAGGAAGAAAAAATCGGCTCTTTGTTCCTGTCGATTGGTACGAATGGCTGTAAGAATCTGACAGGCTTCGTCAATTCGACCGAGTTTTTCCAAAATTTCAACCTGCTTTAGGCGAGCAGGGATGTATTTGTCACCTCTTTCGACACGAGAAAACCAATTCAGAGCTGTTTCCTGTTCATTGCGCATTAAGGCAATGATGCCAAGTTGTATGTAAGCCGGATCAGGCAGGAAACGTTTCTGCGTGTCGGTTTCTACCAAGGTAAGGTAATGGTTGAAGTAGTCGACAGCCACATCGAGGCTTTTCATTTCTTGCGCAACGATTCCAGAGAGGAAATACACCTGAGCGTCCGACGGAGAACTGGAAATGGCCCGACGCAATTCTTTGCCGGCTTCTTCACGGTGATTTGTTCTTGCCAGCGTTTTTGCGAAAGCAATGCGCGCGTGAATGTCTTGGGGATGTGTTTTCAGATGGGAGACAAGCCGCATCTTGGCTTTTTCTGGGGAAAGAGGAAACTCAAAATCCACGCTTTCAAGCAAAATTTGAGTATCTCCCGGAGCGAGTTTGACCGCAGTCAGTGCATGAGAAAGAGCATCCTTTTCAAGGTTGGCTGACTTTGCTGCATAGGCAAGTTGGCGCTCAACGAGAGCGTTTTCTCCGACGAAATTTCTAAACTCTTTTAAGAGCGCATAGCGACTCGTTTTGTCGGAGAACTGTTCGGAGCCGATTGCAAATTGTTCGAAAAGCCAAATGGGATCGTCGCTTTTTTTTGCGGCTTGTTTTAAAAGTTCCAGCGTTTTTTTATGGTTTCCTGCCTGACACTGTTTGAGTGCATCTTCCAGAAGAACTTGGGCATTCTTCGGATCAAGGCGGTCAAGAACCTTTCTCGCTTGAGTCGCTTTGCTCTGATCTTTCATAGCAAGAGCGATTCTGTATGCTTTGTCTGCAAGCTCTTGCTCTGATGTGAGGCGGGATGCGTCTAAAAAGGCAAACCAAGCATCGGCGTAAAGATTCCTCTGGAGCGCTATTTCACCGAGAATCACTTCTGCTAAAGCTGTTGGGCTAAGTTGTTTGTCTTTCGGCTGAGTGGCCGTCAACGCTTGCGCTCCTGAGAGGTTTGTGCAGAAAAGAAACAGACAGATGCCAATGCGCGAAAGCAGTGAAATCACAGACTCTCCTGATAAAGGATATGGATTGAGCAAGACACTATAACGCAAAAGGTTGTTTTCAATAAGATCGGAAGCGAAATTCGCCGTATACTAGTACATTCACTTTTTATGTTTGGTACTTATCGGCTTCTGAACTTGATCTGTTGAAAATGGAAGCGATGCTTGATTTTTTACTTTGGGCTGTCAGCCGTATCCCGTTGTCTGGGTTGCGGCGAATCGGTGCATTTTTTGGCGGAGTGGTTTATGACGTTGCGCCGAAATACCGCAAAAAAATTCAAGGAAATCTTCAACGCATCGGCTTGCCGGAAAAAATCGCACGGGAATCCTCTAGACAAATGGGGATGATGGCGGGAGAGACCGGTTGGCTTTGGGGGCGCAGTAATCAGGAAATTGCCGAGGCGGTTGAGTTTGAGCCAAATGGATTAGACCAAGTTCGTGCATTGCTCGATGCCGGACGAAGCATTGTTTTGATGACGCCGCATGTCGGCGGTTTTGAAGCAATTCCCGTTGCGGTTTATGAAGCGCTACTTAAGGAACGGGACAAGACGCTTTCTATTCTTTATCGAGAGCCGAAAAATCGTTTGATTCGTCCTTTCGTAAAAAGAAGCCGGGAGCGTCCGGGAATGGATCCGTCGCCTGCCGATCTTTCCGGTGTCAGGAAAATCGTGCGCTGTATGCGCTCCGGAGGTGTTCTCGGCTGTCTGCCGGATCAGGTTCCCGGACGAGGCGAGGGTGTTTGGGCCTCCTTTTTTGGCTTGCCGGCATTTACGATGACTTTCCCGATGAAGATGGCTCGCCAATTCAATGCGGCCTGCGTCGTCATGACGTGTGTGCGCGTGAAAGGTAAAGGGTGGAAGATTTTTTCGGAAGTAATGGGTGATCCTCTGACCGGAGATGCGCAAAAAGATGCCGAACTGATGAATCGAGCGATTGAGCGCGCTATTTTGCGTACGCCGGAACAGTATTTGTGGAATTACAACCGATATAAAAATGTTGTTCGTCCCGGACATCATTCGCAGGATAAAGGGGCTTCTGAATGCAAGTGATCAACGATATGTTCGGTTCGATCGGAGTCTCACTCGTTAAGCGATTTGCCGGAATGAGCATGGAAAGACGCAAGCAGTTAGCGCGTGTGCTCTCGAGCATTCTTTGGCGGGCTGTGCCGAAGAGACGCAAGATTGCTCTGAGAAATCTTGAGCTTTGCTTTCCGGCGATGACGCAGGAGGAAAGGACAGCTCTTGCTAAGCGGCTTTGTTTCAACATTGCGCGTGCCGCGGTTGATCACGGAGATCTTTGGAACGGCACAGTCGAGCAGGTTCGTTCTTTGGTGCGTATCGAAGGCTTGGAAAACATCACGAATGAAAAGGGGCATCCTCTTCTCGTTATCGCTCCGCATTTTGTCGGATTAGATGCGGCGGTGACGGCACTGGCAACGTACATTCGCGGAGCGGGGCTTTATCAGCGGCAGAAGAATGCAGCTTGGAATGAGGCGGTTTTGCAGGGACGGCAACGTTTCAGCGGCTCCATTCTCGTTGAAAAGACTGGAGCAGGAATGGGCGATGTTAAGCAAATTATTCGCCTAATGCGTCAAAACCTTCCCTTTTACTACCTGCCGGACTTGGACTATGGACGGTCGCATTCGGAGTTTATTGATTTCTTCGGAGTCAAGGCGGCTACCGTGACCGCAACGAGCAAACTTGCTCGCATTGCAAAAGCAAAGGTGATTTTCTGTGTGACGGAGATGACGGATTCCGGCTATGTCGTGCATATCTCGAAGCCTCTTGATCATTTCCCGACAGACGATGTCGTGGCCGATACCGTTCGCATCCAGGCAGAGATTGAGCGGTGGATTTTAAAGTTCCCGGATCAGTACTTTTGGATGCATCGTCGATTCAAGACTCGTCCGGAAGGTGAAAAAAGCGTTTATACCTGAAAAACATGATGCTGCAATTCACAAAAATGCAGGGAGCAGGAAACGATTTCATCGTTTTGGATGCGACACGGCAGAAGTTTGTTTTGGGTAGCAAAGACATCCAAAGACTGGCTGATCGGCACTATGGCATTGGTTTTGATCAACTCCTTGTGGTTGAGCCGAGTTCTCGTGCAGATGCGGATTTTAAATACCGCATTTTCAATGCAGACGGAGCTGAGGTTCAGATGTGCGGCAACGGGGCGCGTTGTTTTGCTGTGTTTGTTTATTCACACGGGCTCACGCTGAAACGTCGCATTCGCGTCGAAACGTTGGCAGGCATTATTGAGCCGGAGATACTTGAGGACGGTACCGTTCGCGTGGACATGGGGCGTGCCTGTTTTGACAGTAAGAAAGTGCCGTTTCTTTCCGATGACTTTGAATCGGAAGCACAACCTGGCGGAGCGGCTCTTTATCGGACAAAAATTGGATCAGAGATCGTTCAATTTGGTGTTGTAAGCATGGGTAATCCGCACGCAGTCTGTTTTGTAGACGAGGCGGAAACCGTCGACATTGAGAAATACGGTTTTGCTTTGCAACACTCTGGGGCTTTCCCCGAAGGCGTGAACGTAGGTTTTTTGCAGGTTTTATCGCGGACCGAAGCCGTACTGCGCGTTTACGAGCGAGGTGTCGGCGAGACGTTAGCTTGCGGTACGGGAGCTTGTGCGGCTTTTTCGTTGGCTAATCGGTGCGGTTTTTTGTCTTCTAGAGCGACGATGCATATGCGCGGAGGGGATCTTGTTGGCGAACTTTCCATCAATTCGCACATATTTTTAAGCGGTCCGGCTGTCTGCGTTTTCGAGGGATCTGTTCAGATTTAGGGAAGGAAAAGAATGATTGATGTTGTTCTGAAAAAAGGAAAGGAGAAGAGTCTTTTAAGACGTCATCCGTGGGTCTATGACACGGCGATTGCACGCATCAAGGGGGAACCCCTGAGCGGAGATTTCGTGCGCGTTGTTTCGGCCTCAGGAGACGTTTTAGGCATCGGCGGATTTTCTCCTCAATCAACATTGCGTGTTCGGATGTGGACTTTCGGTGCCTCTGAAAACGTTTTTTCTCCCGCATTTTTAGAGCAGCGCCTGCGTCAGGCTGTGTCTGCGAGGGAGTTTTTGAAGCAACGTACGAATGCTCGCCGTTTGGTTTTTGCTGAGGCGGATGCGATTCCCGGACTAGTTGTGGATCAGTACGGCGATTGGGTTGTGACACAGTTTCAGAGTGCTGCCGTCGAGAGCCACAGAGACGATATCGCAGCGCTTTTGATGAAAATAACGGGCGCCAGAGGGGTTTTTGATCGCTCGGATGCGGCAACGCGCAGACGAGAGGGGCTTGAATTGCACACGGGAGTTCTGGCAGGCGAAGAGCCTCCTGAACGGATTGAGATTGTCGAGGACGGCGTGCGTTATGGCGTTGATGTGCGAAACGGACACAAAACAGGGTTTTACATCGACCAGCGAGAAAGTCGGTTAGCTGCGCAGAACTTGGCTCGCGAGTTTCGCAAACAAAACGGACGCGGTCTGCGGGCGTTGAATTGTTTTTGTTACACAGGCGGATTTTCGCTGGCATTGATGGCGGGCGGAGCGGATGCCGTCGACAGTGTCGACAGTTCGGCAGAAGCTTTGTCTCAGGCGAAATACAATGCGCAGCTCAATGCCCTGTCTGAGGAATCAATGCAGTGGATTCAAGATGACGTGTTTGAGTTTTTGAGAAAAGCACGGGAGGCCGGAAAGAAGTATGACGTGGTTATATTGGATCCTCCGAAATTCGCTTCGAGTCACTACCATGTCGAACGTGCAGCGAGGGCATACAAGGACATTAATCTCAACGGGATGCGGTTGTTGCCTTCGGGCGGACATCTTTTGACCTTTTCTTGCTCAGGTGCGATTGACGTTGATCTTTTTCAAAAGATCCTTGCCGGTGCCGTGTTTGACGCAGGAAGAAACGTATGGTCTGTTGATCGGTTCGGAGCTGGTGCAGATCATCCGCTTTTAATGACGTATCCTGAAGGGGAGTACTTGAAGGGGATGCATTTGGTGATGTGTTCCGATTAATTCAACTGAAAGTGGATAAAAATGCAGGAAGATAATTTGGGATTAGGGCCGGAGCCGGAGATTCCCGTTACGATCTTGACCGGTTTTTTGGGTGCAGGAAAGACAACGCTTCTTAATAGTATTCTCTCAGAGGATCACCATCACAAGATTGCCGTTATCGAAAACGAGTTTGGAGAGACGGGCATTGATAACGAACTGCTTGTTCAGAATGATAAAGAGCAGATCGTTCAAATGAATAACGGATGTATTTGTTGCACGATTCGCGGAGATTTGTCACGGATATTGACGGATCTGCGTCTCAGAAAGGACAGGGGCGAAATTGACTTTAACCGTGTCATCATTGAGACAACGGGCGTAGCCAATCCCGGTCCGGTTTGCCAAACATTTTTTATGGACGATGCGATCGCATGTTTTTTCCGTTTGGACGGCGTTGTGACGATCGTTGATGCCAAGCATGGAAATAAAACACTCGATGAACAGCCTGAGGCAAAAGATCAGGTCGGATTTGCGGATCGGATTTTTGTTTCGAAAACGGATCTTGTAACACCCGAAGAGTTCGAGCAATTAAGGCAGCGCCTTGTTGCTATTAATCCGCGCGCTCCTATTGAGGCGGTGCATATGGGAGAAGTGGCCGTTGACAAGGTGTTGGATATCTATGGCTTTAATATGAACGACATTCTTGAGATTGATCCGTCGTTTTTCTCTGCCGTTCATCCGCACCACCATATCGATGATGTCAAGGCATTTGTGTTTCAATCCGATAAGCCTATGCATCCGGTGCGCTTTGAGCAATACGTCCAAAGCCTTGTGGCTGTTTACGGACAAGATATGTTGCGCTACAAGGGAGTTCTTTACTTTCGAGAAACAAGCCGACGCGTGGTCTTTCAAGGTGTTCACATGGTCTTTAGCGCAGATGCGTTGGGAGAGTGGGGAGAGAAAAAACCTGAGAACAAAGTCGTGATTATCGGACGCAATCTTCCGAGCGAGGCTATTGTGAAAGGCTTCGAAAGTTGTCTTGCTGCACCTGACGAACCGCTTGTCAGTGCGATGTAGGAGAAAAAATGCTTTTGTCTGGGACAGATCCGCGTATTGCACGATTGACGGAGATTTTTTCAAGTCTTCCCGGCCTCGGGCCGCGTTCGGCATCTCGGCTTGTGACGGATCTTTTAACAACGCGGCTGGATTTGGCACAGGACCTCCTGAACGCGCTGGACGATACGATTCCAAAAGTCAGACACTGCCGGTGTTGCAATACGCTGTGCACAGAGGAAATTTGCCCGATCTGCGCCAAGTCTGATCGGGACAAATCTGTTATCTGTGTTGTTGAAACGCCAGCAGATATGGCGGCCATTGAGGAGTCTGTCTCTTACGGCGGAAGTTATTTTGTCCTGATGGGGCGCGTCAATCCGTTAAAGGGGATAGGGCCGGAAGATTTGGGAGTGCACAAACTGCTTGAACGCATTGTGAATGACGGCGTGCGTGAAGTTGTTTTGGCAACGAGTTACACAGCGGAGGGAGAAACGACGGCGCACATGATTGCGGGGTTGTTGAAAAAACAAATTCCTTCTGTGCGCGTGACACGTTTGTCCAAAGGGATACCGGCAGGCGTTGAAGTCGAATACACAGATCCGGCTACGTTGTCTGCCGCTGTTTTAGGGCGACGGTAGCAGGGTTATCTTCCTGTTGTCTGCGTGTTATCCTCTTCCCTTGGAAAATGATTTTTTCAGAAGCAGGAGGCAGGAGTTTTATGACGGAAAATTTGCAACACGAAGGAGCAACTTTTTGTAAGACAGTCTTTGATACTGTTCGTGAAATGAGCGCGGACGGTCAAGGGGTCACTCGTCAGGGATACGGCAAGGTCGAATGCCAGGTTATCGAGTATTTGAAAAGTGTCGGTCGTGAGCTGAATCTCGAAATCACGGATGACGCAGCAGGCAATGTTTGGATGCGGTTTCCGGGTAAAGATCCGTCGCTTCCGGCTTTTGTCTCAGGCAGCCACGCAGACTCTGTTCCTGAAGGCGGCAATTATGACGGACTCGCAGGCGTCACAGCCGCTTTGGCTGTCGCTTGGTGGATGCGCCGTACGGGTTACACACCGAAGCGTGATTATGTTGTTCTTGTCATGCGTTGTGAAGAGTCAAGTTTCTTTGGAAAAGCCTATATCGGTTCTTTGGCTTTTACCGGTCAGCTGACCACGAATGAAACAAGTTTAAAGCACCGTACGGAAGACAAGACTCTCGGTGATTTTATGGCTTCCTGCGGCATTGACGTGGCGAAAATTACCTCCGGAGTTCCGCTTGTTGATCTGAAGAAAATCGCTGCCTTTGTCGAATTACACATTGAGCAAGGCCCGACGCTTGACAGTTCAAAAACGGAGCGTGTCGGAATCGTCACGGGCATTCGCGGCAATGTGCGGCACAAAGCAGTTCGCTGCATCGGACAGACGGCACATTCAGGGGCCGTTGACAAGCCGTTCAGACACGATGCCGTAATGGCTACAGCAGAATTGATTCATTGCATGGATAAACACTGGGATGAGTGGCTTGCCAAAGGAGAGGATTTGGTCTTTACGATCGGAGTGCTGAAGACGGCGCCGACGGCTGCCATTACCGTGGTTCCCGGCGAGACAACGTTTTCCGTTGACATGCGCAGTCTCAGCCTCGATACGGTCAAGCGTTTTGAGACCTTGATGCGGGAAGAAGCTGACCGAATTGCTCAAAAGCGCGGCGTGAAGTTTGAATTCGATCGCCTGTTGGTTACAAGTCCTGCCGGCGTTGATGCTGCATTAAGTGAGAAACTGGCTTTGACAGCTCAGAAGTGCGGCATCCCCGTTAAGCGGCTTGCAAGCGGCGCCGGGCATGATTCAGCCGTGATCGGCAATAAGGGCGTTCCGGTTGCAATGATCTTTGTAGCGAACCAGAACGGCTCGCACAATCCGCACGAAACAATGAAATTGGAAGATTTCATGATTGGGGCGGAATTGCTCTGGAGAATGGTTGAACACTTTGATTTGTGATGCTGAGGATGTTGAGAGTTCCTGTCATGCGGATGGTCTGCCGGCAGGATCTCAATGCCCACGTTTCAATCGGGTGAAAATTCATCTGGCTCGGAGCGTCAAGAAGCTCGCCTTCCTCGTCAAGGCGGGCTTTCTCTTTCTTAGGAGCCCTCAGTCAGGACATAGCGACTGGCGGTACCGGCACATGCGGAATTGAGGTCTTTGTATGAGACAGCTGCAGTCTGAAAGGTTAATTCCCGGCGAAAAGATCTTTCGGAAGTTGGGCGGCTGATGGCTCGATAAGACCGAAGTGTTTGTAGGCCGTAGCTGTGGCCATGCGGCCGCGTTGCGTGCGCTGAATTAATCCGTTTTGGATCAAATAAGGTTCGATGACGTCCTCAAGTGTTTCTCGATCTTCTCCGAGTGCGCTGGCAAGGTTGTCGATTCCAACGGGGCCTCCGGAGAATTTTTCCAGGATAATTCTGAGAAACTTTCGGTCAACGGAGTCGAGCCCTAACTTGTCGACATCGAGCATTTTCAGTGCGGCATCAGCGATGTCTCTCGATACGATCCCGTTTCCCTTAACCTGCGCGAAATCACGAACACGACGCAACAGCCTGTTTGCTACGCGCGGAGTCCCTCGAGACCGATGCGCAATTTCACGTGCGCCGTCTTCATCAATTTCGACTCCGAGCAGTCCGGCTGAGCGTTTGACGATGTTCATGAGTTCTGTCGTCGAGTAAAACTGCAACTGATTGACGATGCCGAAACGGGCTCTCAACGGATTCGTAAGCGCACCGGCTCGCGTTGTCGCTCCAATAAGGGTAAAGGGCGGAAGATCAATTTTGATGGAACGAGCTGCCGGTCCTTCGCCGATCATGATGTCGATTTGATAGTCTTCCAAGGCGGGGTAAAGAATCTCCTCAACGACCGGACTTAAACGATGAATCTCATCGATAAAAAGGACGTCATTCTTTTCGAGGTTCGTGAGGATGGCTGCAAGATCCCCCGGGCGTTCCAGAACGGGGCCGGATGTTTGTCTCAGATTGACTCCCATTTCGTGGGCGATGATGTGGGCGAGTGTTGTTTTGCCCAGCCCGGGAGGTCCGAAAACAAGCAAGTGATCAAGTGCTTCACCACGTTGTTTGGCAGCGGATATAAAGATCGAAAGTTGCTCTTTGATGGCACTTTGCCCCACATAGTCCGACAGTTTTAGCGGACGAAGTGCCCGATCGATTGTCTCTTCCTTTTGGTTACTTGCTTCGCCTGCAATAATGCGTTCAACGTTTTGCATAAGTTCCTCACCTTGATCGGACAGTCGCTATTTTGACAGGCGTTTGAGTGCTTCGCGAATTCCGTCGTTGACGCTGATGTCGGCGGCGAGTTCCTTAACGGCTTGCAGAGCCTCTCGTTCGGAGTAACCGAGAGAAATTAAAGCACTTGTGATGTCGGCTTTCGTACTGTTGGAAGGAGAAATCGTATTTTCAATGCCGAAAGTTTCATTGAGTTTTCCTTTCAGTTCCAGCACGATGCGTTCTGCTGTTTTCTTCCCGATTCCGGGGATTCGCGTCAGGAGACCTGACTCTTGTTCGGAAACAGCCTGGGAAAGCATCTGCGGAGAAATGCCTGAGAGAATCGAGAGAGCGATTTTGGGGCCAATGCCTGAAATGCGGACAAGGAGTCGAAAGAGCGCGCGCTCATTTTTGGAGAAGAACCCATAAAGGAGCTGCGCATCCTCTCGCACGGAAAAATGGGTGAAAAGCGTTACCTCTTCACCGATTTCAGGCAAGTTGTACAGAGTCGACATGGGAACATAAATTTCGTAACCGATGCCGTTTACATCCACAAGAATCTGTGGCGGATTTTTCTCAAGCAGGCGACCGTGAATTCTTCCGATCATGGTTTTTCTCTGGTTTGAATAAATTTTTCCCAAGCAGTGCGGCAAGAGCCGTGAACGCGGCCGGCCGACTTGACGGGCTGTTGCGCAGTTGCGGCTTTGAGTTGCTGCATTTTCATGGTGTGCGCACACGTCAATGCGCAAGCCAATGCATCAGCGGCATCCGGCTGAAGAACTGTGTTTAACTGAAGCAATCTTGCGACCATGGACTGCACTTGAAGTTTACTCGCACGTCCTGTTCCGACAATGGAATTTTTGATGTTTGTCGCACTGAATTCTTCAACGCGCAGTCCTTTGCTTGCAAGGCAGGCAAGTGCTGCACCGCGAGCCTGCCCCAGAAGCAGAGTCGTTTTCGGGTTGGTGTTAAGAAAAATAATTTCTGCCGCCGCCTGAGAGGGGTGTGTTTCTTCAACAATTCGAGCCAGTTGCTCGTGGATAAATCCCAATCTGGCAGAAAGTTCTCCTTTCGGAACATGGATACATCCTGCCGTTACAAACACGGTGGAATCACCTGTTACGTCAATCACACCGAAGCCGGTGTGATTAAGTCCCGGATCAATGCCGAGAATGCGGATTTGCTTCGATGCAAAGGGCTCTGCCACTGGACTAATCCTCCTTGAACAGAGAGGAGGATCCGAGCATTTCTGAGGCGGCCTTCTTTGTGGATTCAGTAATTTGTATTCCGCCGAGCATACGGGCGACTTCGTCAATGCGTTCTTGATCGTTCAAGATCCGAAGAGAACTTCTTGTTACGCCGTTGACAGTGCTTTTTGTTACTTGCCACTGAGTGTCTGCACAAGCAGCCACTTGCGGCAGATGTGTGACGCAAAGTACTTGTCGGGATTGCCCGAGATGTTTAAGCAACTTTCCGACGACTTCAGCAACAGCCCCGCCGATGCCGCTGTCAACTTCGTCGAAAATCAAGGTTTCAAACGGAGTCAGGGAGGCTGTGATGACGGCAATGGCCAAAGAAATTCTTGCCATTTCTCCGCCGGAGGCTACTTTGGAAAGCGGTCTCGGCGTTGTTCCTGCGTGACCGGAAACGAGAAATTCACATCGCTCTGTACCGCCGGACCATGGGTCGCAATCTTGCAGAATGATATGAAATTGACCGCCCTGCATGGCGAGTTTTTGCATTTGTTCGGAAACGGCGGTTGAGAGGGATTGCGCTGCGGTTTGCCTGAGACGTTTTAAAAGGGCCGCTTTCTCGAAGAACTCCTTTTTAGCGGCAATTTCTGCACTCTTCAGAGCCTCGATGTTTGTGGTTTCCTCAATTTCAGACAACCTGTTTTTTGTTTCTTTTCGGTAGGTGGCGAGCTCTTCCGGAGTGCGGTGAAATTTTTTCGAAAAACGCCAATAAGCATTCAATCGATCATTCAGTTCAGCAAGTCGTTCCTCGTTCAGAGAGCAGTGATCAAGGTGATGCTGTGCATCTCTTGCGATTTCATCAACGATTGAACTAGCCTGAGAAATCGCTTTTGCATACTCAGCATAGACAGGGTCAAATTTTGCCGCATGCGCGAGTTGCGTTTCGGCGCGAGCGAGAAGGCCGGATGCATTCGTCTCTGCATCATTGAGGCATTCAAGAGCGCTTCTGACGTTTTCGGAAATGTCTGCAGCATTTGAAAGAACGGTTTGTTCAGCGCAAAGTTGTTCCCATTCTCCGTCTTTCGGATCCAGTTCGTCTAAGGCCTCATTGATCCAAACAAGGCGGTCAGCTTCGTTTTGCAGTTTTTCCTTGTCTTCCGTTGCCTGCGCCAGTTGCTGCAAAGCGGCCTGCCAAGCTTGCCAAGCACGGCGCACTTCCGTTAGCGGTTGGGAGACATTGGCATAACCGTCAAGCAAGCGAAGTTGGTAGGAGGACTTGAGAAGGAGTTGATGAGCATGCTGGCCGTGGATTCCTAAAAGTCTTTCTCCAAGCTCGTGCATTTGCCCGACGGCAACGGGTGTTCCGTTAATCCAGCAACGCGATCTTCCTTTCACATCCACTGTGCGGCGAAGAAGGACTGTGTCCGAAGCATCAATTTGGGCTTGTTCCAACCAAGTCTGAGCGAATTTTCCAAGCGAGAATTCAGCAGAGACCTCCGTTTTTTGCGCGCCTTCCCGAATCAAACCGATATCGCTTCGAGCCCCGAGAACAAATTCCAGAGCATCAATCAGGATGGATTTTCCGGCTCCTGTTTCTCCTGTCAGACACGTGAGCCCCTTGCCGGCTTCGACTGCAAGATTCTCGACGATGACGAAATCTTTGAGACTAAGGAGCGAGAGCATGGCCAATAATTAAGAGACTTTTTGGTGCACGGGAAAATCGTTTGTCGGCAGAGTGCTCCAGTTGAGTTTGCGACGCAACATATCGTACTGATTAAAACCTTCCGGGTGCAACATAATGAAATGGGAATCTTTACACGTTCCTATTTTAAGCACGTCTCCGACAAGCACGTCAAAGAAAACCTGAGCATCAAAACTGGCAACGGCACTTCTTGTCTCAGTAACTTCAATGCGGACAGTTGAAGATCTCGGAACGAGAATGGGGCGGTTTGAAAGTGTGTGCGGCGCAATCGGGACAAGGAGCATGGCTCCGAGTGCCGGATGCATAATTGGACCGCCTGCACTCATCGCATAGGCTGTTGACCCTGTTGCTGTGCTTACGATAATGCCGTCGGCTCGCTGAATAGCGAGTTCCGTTTTGTCCACGTAAAGCGTGTATTCCACCATGCCGAGAGCCCGACCATGACACAGGCCGATATCATTGGTTGCCAATGAGGTGAAGATGGGTTTTTCATCTCGGCAGAGCGTTCCTTCGAGCATCGGGCGTTCGTCTATGCAGTAGTGTCCGTTAAGCATTTCAGGAAGAACAGAATCCAATTCGTTAATGGCAATGTCTGTTATGAATCCGAGGCGGCCTGCATTGACGCCAATGATCGGAATGTCATGTCTGGCAAAGGCGCGGGCGGCTCCGAGCATCGTACCATCGCCGCCGATGGTGATAATGGCATCAGCGCGTTCGGCGATCTCTTGGGGACTTGACGGAGGGAATTCCGATGTTCCAAGATCACGGACGCTGTTTGCGTCGAGAAGAACCGTCGCTCCGGATGCTCGGACAAGATTGACAACTTTCCGAACATGCTCGGTCAAAACTTCGACAGGTTTGCTGATAATTGCAATACAGGAAAATGTTTTCATGGCGGTGAGATTATGTCATTTTCTGTCGGAAAAGAAATGCGTCGAAGTGAGTAGGAATGCGCACGTGAGCAAGAGCCGTGAAAGTGCCGCAATAGGATAATGTGCCGATATCGATACAGGAGTGGATATGCTTAATGGCCAAATTCGTTTTGCTGTTCCCGAAGATGTTCCCGTCATTCTTCAGTTTATTCGCAACTTGGCGAAATACGAGAAACTTGAAAATGAAGTTGTAGCGACCGAATCGCTTTTAACCGAATGGATTTTCGAGAAAAAGAAGGCGGAAGTACTGCTGGTATTTGATCAGGAACGTCCTGTCGGATATGCTTTGTTTTTTCATAATTTTTCGACATTCCTGGGGCGTGCCGGCATTTATTTGGAAGATTTGTTTGTTTTGCCGGATCAACGCGGGAAGGGTTATGGGAAAGCCCTTTTAAAATTTCTTGCAAAATTGACGCTCGAACGCGGATGCGGACGTTTGGAATGGTCTTGCTTGGACTGGAATAAACCGAGTTTGGGTTTTTATCACTCAATCGGCGCAAAACCTATGCACGGTTGGACGGTTCAAAGACTGGCAGGCAAAGATCTTTCGGATTTTGCACAGGAAAAATAAGACAGGGAAACGAAACCGTTCCCCGGAACTCCATCCGGGGAACAGCGGGTTGATTAATCATCAAATGTTGGCGTTTCCACTCCGAGCACTTTGTGCAGTTTCGGACTGGTTGTTGTGTATTGCAGATAGGTTTTCTTTTCCGGGAAAACGTATTTGCTTGCCCCGAAAGCGGCAAGTGCGCATTCGTGGAAGCCTGAAAGAATGAGTTTTTTCTTGCCGGGATAAATATTGCAGTCGCCGACGGCAAAGATTCCCGGAACAGATGTCTCAAATTTTTCTGTGTCCACAACAATCTGTTTGCGATCTAAAGTCAATCCCCAGTCTGCAACGGGACCGGGTTTGGGTTGAAGCCCGAAAAAGACGAGCAAGTGATCAAGCGGCATGCGCCGCGTCACGCCGTCTCCGCCCGTAATGTGAATTTCAGTGAGTTTTCCGTCTTTTTCTTCAAAGCCGGTTGCTTGCCCAACTTCGAATTGCATCTCCCAGTTTTCGCACAGTTCGCGCATTTTTGCGACAGAAGCATCCGCTGCTCGGAAACCGTCACGACGGTGAACAAGGACAACGCTCTCGGCTTTGCCGACAAGATTTAAAGTCCAATCAAGCGCAGAGTCGCCGCCGCCGAGAATGACGATGTTTTTCCCAGAAAAAAGGCTGGGATCTCTCACGCGGTAGTGGAGCTGGGTATTTTCGAACTTTTCAATTCCCGGAACGCGGAGGGGGCGCGGTTGGAACGCGCCGACTCCTGAGGCAATGATGACGACCTTGCATAGGAAACGAGTCCCTTTGCTGGTTGCGACGTCAAAGAGTCCGTCTTCGCGCTTGGCCACTTTCGTTACTTCCTGTCCTAGATGGAAGAGAGGCTTGAAAGGATGAATTTGTTTTAACAAATTTTCTGTTAATTCATAGCTCGAGTACACGGGAACGGCCGGAATGTCGTAAATGGGCTTTGTCGGGTAGAGTTCCATGCACTGTCCTCCGACATTGCGCAGGGAATCAACGACATGGGCTTTGATGTCCAAAAGACCCAATTCAAAAACTTGAAATAACCCAACAGGACCTGCGCCGACGATCACGGCGTCGGTTTCGATCACTTCATCGGTACTCGGAGCGAGTGTCAAATAATCTTGAATAGCCATTGTGTAAACCTGATTCTTTTTCGGGGTGCAATTCTCGCACAATGACGACGAAAAGCCTAAGAGGGAAGGCACGGTTTTCGGAGCAGGCTTACAAGGCCGCCGTCGATGAACCGCCGGGGTCGGGGTTCGGTGATTGACCGCAAGTGCGTTGCCCTGAGATTTTGAGCATTTACTGCTTTTTCTCGTCTTTTAAGCGAGAACGAATCGCTCGCAGTTTGGCATCAATTTCGCTCATGGCGTAGAAGTCAGCGTCAGCCACTTTTTGAGCGTTGTCAAACTGATAGAGTGCGGCCCTGTCATTGCCGAGAAGCAGATACATATCTCCCGTGGCCGCATAAGACAGCGATCGTTTTCCGAGTGCTTCGTAACTGCGTGCGAGCAGGCCGAAGTAATCCGGATTTTGTTTGCTCAATGCCTTTTGATTCCGAAGGAACCGAATGACATCTTCATTTTTTCCTGCTTTGAAAAGCAGATCCGCATAGCTGGAAGCAATCATGGACGAATACGGATAACGATCGACAAGCTTTTTTGAGAGTGCAAGAGCTGCATTTTTCTCTTGGGGTGTCTTAGCTTGACTAAAAGAGACTTCTGAAAGATTCTTGTCTAAGAGGATGGATTGCCCGGAGACCAGCGACACGGCTTTCCGTATCTGTTCAAGAGCCAGATCAAGTTTTCCCAGCCGTTCATAAGCAACAGAAAGTCCGTAATGCGCAGCAACAGCGTCTTCTCCGACCGCTGTCTTGAGGGTTTCCTGAAACTGTCGAGAGACCGCAAGATAGCCGTCATAGCGTGTTTCCTGAAGAACACGCAGTCTGGCTCGGATCAGTTTGAAGTCGAGGCTGTCCTTGTGCTTTACCGCCGCCATAGAACGCGTCCGGTTCTGCATGTCGCTCATGCGTTCGGTCGTCATGGGGTGCGTTGAAAGATAGGCGGAGGACGCTGATTCGTAGTAGCGATTGTTTTGTTGGAGCTTCGAGAAGAAGCTTTCCATGCCTTTTGGATTAAATCCGGCGTTGGTCAGGTTAGAAAGGCCGACACGATCTGCTTCGCGTTCGGCATCGCGTGAGTAAGAAAGCTGATTTTGAATCATAGCCGCTTGTGTGCCCATGGCGATTGCAACAGCCGCATTTCCTCCGGAACTTCCGCCGGTACGCGCTGCCAGGATGGCAAGAAGAATTGATCCAACCGTCATAGCAAGCGAACCCTGACTTTGTTCGATCATCCGCGCAATATGGCGTTGCGTAACGTGTCCGATTTCATGCCCGATCACGCCGGCCAATTCACTTTCGTTATCTGCGGCAACAACAAGCCCCGTGTGTACGGCAATAAACCCTCCGGGCAAGGCAAAAGCGTTAAGTGATTTGTCTCGAACAGGAAAGAAAAAGAAATCGTAGGGCTGAGTTTTCCCGGCGGCGACAAGCCGATAACCGAGCCGATTCAGATAGTCGAGGGATTCGTCATCGGACAGATAAGAATCTTCGGCTCGAATGTGCCGCATGATTTCTTCTCCGTACTCTCGTTCCTGTGTGAGCGTCAGATCCGCCCCTGCAACAGTTCCGAGACTTGGCAGATTCATGTCAAGGTCATTCGCAAAGGCGGGGAAACCGGCTAATGCGATCGAAGCACTGGTGGCAAGACAGACGAGGCGTTTAAGAAGCATGTGATACGAAGCGGTAAATTAACATGTTTTTCCGTATCATACCGCCCCACGCATCAGTCAGGTTACCTTGGAAACATTGTGAAAACAAAGGATCTTCCGACGACAGCAGAAAGGTCGTCGAATTGGAAAAAAGCATTTTGGGATTCTGTCCCTGTGATGGCAGGATATGTGCCGATCGGCGCGGCATTCGGCTTCTTAGGCGTTCAGTCGGGTTTGCCGGGATGGTTCATTGTTTTGACGTCGATGTTTGTTTATGCCGGCGCATCTCAATTCATGATGATTCCGATGGCCGTGGCAGGACTTTCGATTCCAGTCATCGCTTTGGCGACCTTTGTTGTCAACCTGCGGCACGCTTTTTATGGAATTTCACTTCTGGATCGGCTTGACGCTGGGAAAATCAAGCGATGGTATTGCGTGTTTGCTCTCACGGACGAAACTTTTTCTCTTGTCACGACGTTGCCGAAGACAGTGAGTGCAGATCGGATCTTTGCACTTAGTTTTCTCAATCAGCTGTGGTGGATTGTCGGAACACTCCTAGGCGTCTGCATTGGATTGCAGGCTCAAATTGCACTCTCCGGGATGGATTTTGTGCTGTGCTGTCTTTTCGCCATGCTTGCGACGGAACAATGGAGATGCCGAAAGACATCTTGGTCGCTTTGGTGTGCGCTTATTGCGTATCCGATAGCATGGTTCTTCTTTGAGAAGCAAGCGCTTTTAGTCTCTATCGCACTGTGTGCCGTTGCAGGCTTTTTGTGGGGACAGCGCAAAGAAAAGTCGGGAGAAACGGATGTCTGAGAGTCTGTATCTTGTTTTCATCGTCTTGGCGATGACCGTGGTTACATTTGCCATTCGCGCTGTTCCGTTTGTTCTTGGAAGCCATTTGTTGCAAAAGCAAAAATGGATTCGGCATTTGGGGGAATTTCTTCCCCTGTCCATTATGGTTCTTTTGATCTTGGGGAGTCTGTTTGATACGGTTGAGCGGGATTGGAAGCTGGGAGTTGCCGGAGTCTTGAGCGTTTCTTTGGTCGTTGGTCTGCAGTGGCGGTTTAAGCGACCGCTGCTGTCAATTTTTTCCGGAGCCATTCTTTTCATCGCATTTTCGAATGGATGGATCTCTTCCATTTCCTTTTAGACAGCAAGATTGTTCGGCTAGAATACTCCGCAATGCGTCGGAACTGCGGATTCTCGGCGCGGAGACTGATTTTTAAGCACGGTTATGTGCGTTGATGCACGTTGTTTTTTGGAACGGACGAATGCCTGACGTCAAGAAAAATGAAGAGGTTTGCGAGAACAAACCCGTTAACTTTATCCGAAATATTATTGAGGCTGACCTTGCGGAGGGAGTCAATCTTCCTCGCTACTGGTGCGGCCATCCGGCACCATACTCGGAGCAATTGGAAAAAGGAGAGCCGGACACGGCACGCATTCGTACTCGGTTTCCGCCGGAACCGAACGGGTATTTGCACATCGGACATGCTAAAGCGATTTGCTTGAATTTCGGACTCGCTCACGATTACGGCGGTCGTTGTCATATGCGCTTTGATGATACGAACCCCGTCAAGGAAGATCAAGAGTATGTGGACGCTATCGAAGAAAGCATTCGTTGGCTTGGATTCGACTGGAAAAACGGTGCGGAAAATAATTTGTACTACGCATCCAATTACTTTGAGTATATGTATGCGTTTGCTGAGTATCTCGTGAAAACGGGATATGCGTATGTTGATGAACAGACGCCGGATCAGATGCGTGAAAACCGCGGTACTCTCACAGAGCCGGGAAAGGATTCTCCGTACAGAAACCGCAGTGTGGAGGAAAATCTCCGACTGTTCCGAGAGATGCGGGCTGGGAAACATCCTGAAGGCTCCATGGTTCTGCGCGCAAAGATTGACATGGCCTCTCCGAATATCAATTTGCGGGATCCGGCCATTTATCGAATCCGATTCGCAGAGCATCAGGCCACAGGGCGCACATGGTGTATTTATCCGATGTATACCTTTGCACATCCGATTGAGGATTCGTTGGAAAACATAACGCACTCGATCTGTACGCTCGAATTTGATGACCAAAGGGCTTTTTATGATTGGGCGCTTGAACGGATTGTTCCCGTTTTGCGGACGCCGCAGTTTAAAGAGGCGGTTGATCGAATTTCTGCGATGAGTCAGGGGAAAGACCCGCTTGCTGTTGATTTCGTGAAGGCCGCTTTTGAGGCAAGGGAAAAACTTGGCAAGAGCGAACCGGAGATTCGGATGAATTCCCTTTTCGAGGCTTGGAAGAATGCAGGAATTCCTGCGGCCGTTTCAGAGCCGAGCGCTAAGGAATTCTTTTCACTGATTCTGCAGAACGCAGAAAGTTTTACACCGCTACTGCAGAGTGCGCTTTCCGTTGTTCGGAAGAATTTTTTCCTCTTGTCTCATCAATACGAATTCAATCGACTCAATCTCACGTATGTTGTTTTGAGCAAGCGCAAGCTTATTCAGCTTGTCGATGAGAAACTTGTGGACGGCTGGGATGATCCGAGAATGCCGACGCTTGTGGGTTTGCGCCGTCGCGGATTTACGCCGCGCTCGATTCAAAATTTTGTCGAGCGTTGCGGTGTTTCGCGTGCAGCCGGCGGCTGGATTGATTACTCGCTTTTGGAGCAGTGTCTTCGCGAAGATCTTGAAACAAATGCCCCGAGACGCTTTGGGATTGTGCGTCCCTTGAAACTTATTTTGGACAATTATCCGGAAGGAAAGAGTGAGACTCTTGTGGCTCCCAACCATCCGCAAAGACCGGAGATGGGAACTCGGGAAATTACGATGAGCCGAGAACTTTGGATTGAGGCGGATGATTTTGCAGAGATTCCGCCGAAAGGGTATCGCAGACTCACTGTTCCGGCAGACGGGAGTCCGGCGAAACCGGTGCGGTTGCGCTACGGATATGTCATTGTTCCCACTTCTTTTGAAAAAGGAGCGGACGGAAGCGTTGTGTGCGTGCATGCGCAGTATTTGCCTGAAACAAAGACAGGAACGGCGGGTGCGGATTCTGTGAAAACGAAAGCGGCCATTCACTGGTTGGATGCTGCCTCTGTGGTTCCGGCCGTCCTGAAGTTTTATGACCGACTTTTCACGGAAGCCCATCCGGATGCGGCGCCCGATTATCGTACGCTCATCAATCCGCAGAGCAAGCGTGTTTTCCACGGTTATGTGGAGAAAGCTGTTGCTGAGGCGGCTCCTGACGAGCATTTCCAGTTCGAGAGAACGGGGTATTTTGTAACGGATCGCATGGATCACACACAAGAGAAGCCTGTGCTTAATTTGGCAGTCGGATTGCGCGACAGCTGGTCCAAAAAGAATTAATTTGCAACGTTTTGCGGGATTGAAATCGTGCGAAAATTTTTACAGGAATTTCAAGCGTTTATTTCAAGGGGAAATGTCCTTGATCTTGCCGTCGCCGTTATCATCGGAGCGGCCTTTTCATCGATCGTCAACAGCCTCGTCAAAGATATTATCAATCCTTTGGTTGGGTTTATTGTCGGCAGACCGGATTTCACCAATCTGTTTGTTGTGCTCCGCCGTCCGGAAAATTATGTCGGAGCAGAAACGTACGAGGCTCTCACAAAGGCCGGTGCAACGGTGTTCGGCTATGGCGCCTTTCTGACGGCGGTCGTGAACTTCGTTTTATTAGCGTTTGTGATTTTCCTTTTAATTAAATTTGTCACACAAACGCGGCAGAAGCTTGAGCGATTGGTCGAAGAGAAGAAAGAAGAAGTTAAAGAAAAGACGCCGGATCCGATTCCGGAGAATGTGCTCCTTTTAAGAGAAATACGCGACCTCCTTAAAGAATCAGAAAAATCTCCAAAACACACAAAGAAATGACAGGAAAGGGAAGGTGTTTTTTCGGGGATTCTGGTGAGAAAGACATCGAAACGGCTTCATTCAAAGTGATTTAGACCGCTAAGGCGGCGGTTGTTGCGGAAGGCCGCAAGGGAATTCGTTCAGGAAAAAAGACCTTTTCTCAGAGGAGAAATCTTCTGTCGTTTCTGTGTGTGCAGAGAAAGGCGGGTCAACTCCGCTTTTAAGCGCAACACACTATAATCGGATTAACTGGTTTTTAGGAAAACAATATCTTGTGTTTTCTGTAAGTGATTCTATCTTTTAATGAGGTTAACTATGTTTGAGAATAAGAGGATTGAACAGACGGATCCAGAACTCTGGAAATATCTTGAACAAGAGCGACTCCGTCAGGAACAGCACATCGAACTCATCGCAAGCGAAAACTATACAAGTCCGGCCGTCATGCAGGCGCAGGGAAGTTGTTTGACGAACAAGTATGCCGAGGGTTATCCGGGACGGCGTTATTACGGCGGCTGTGAATATGTTGATGAAGTGGAGCGGTTGGCGATCGCACGTGCCAAGGCACTTTTCTGCGATCCTTTGGGCGTTGACATGATGGTTAATGTTCAGCCGCATTCCGGAGCACAAGCCAATATGGCCGCTTTTATGGCTGTTTTGCAGCCCGGTGATACGGTCATGGGTATGAGTCTTGCTGACGGCGGGCATCTTTCGCACGGTATGCATCTGAATTTTTCGGGTCGTTATTTCCGAGTTGTCAGTTACGGACTCAAGGACGATGAGAGCATTGATTACGATGAAGTTGAAAGACTTGCTCTTCAGGAAAAACCAAAACTTATCGTAGCTGGCGCATCGGCCTATTCTCTCGAGATTGATTTCAAACGTTTTGCTGAGATCGCACATAAAGTTGGTGCGTTGCTGATGGCTGACATCGCCCACTATGCGGCGCTGGTTGCTGCAGGCGTTTATCCGACGCCTTTTGGCTATGCAGACATTGTTACCACGACAACGCATAAGAGTCTTCGCGGACCGAGAGGAGGCGTTATTTTTGCTCGGCCCGAATTAGAGAAAGCTATCAATTCAGCAGTATTCCCCGGTACGCAAGGCGGTCCCTTGATGCACGTGATTGCGGCTAAGGCTGTTGCTTTCGGCGAGGCGCTTAAACCCGAATTTAAGACTTACGCCGCTCAGGTTGTAAAAAATGCAAAAGCATTGGCCGAGACACTCGAATCCAGAGGACTGAGAATTGTTTCCGGCGGTACGCAGAGTCACGTGATGCTGGTGGATCTTCGCAGTAAGGGCGTGACGGGAAAACAGGCGCAAGAGTTGCTTGGTCATGCCAATATTACGGTCAACAAGAATGCTATCCACAATGATCCGCAAAAGCCGACCATTACTTCTGGAATCCGTCTCGGGACTCCGGCGTCGACGACACGCGGGTTTAAAGAAGAAGAGATGCGTTTCGTGGGTCATTTAATTGCTGATCTTTTGGATTCTCCCGAAAATGAACAAGTGCTTAGTCGAGTTCGTTCCGAAGTTCTTGAACTGACAAGACGTTTTCCGGTGTACGAGCACTAGGGAGGTTTGGTTTCATGCGTTGCCCTTTTTGCAAGACGAAAGATACGTCTGTCGTTGATTCGCGTGCCAGTGAGGACGGATTCTCCATCCGCCGTCGCCGTCAGTGTGCACAGTGCGGAAAGCGTTTTACGACATTTGAACGGGTTGAGCTCAATATGCCGTCTGTCGTGAAGCGAACAGGATTAAAACGAGAATACGACCGAGACAAAGTCAGAGCCTCGATGAAGCTTGCGCTTCGGAAACGCCCTGTCGGAAATGAGCGCATTGAAGAAGCTATCGGCATGATTGAGCAACAGATCCGAACGCTCGGCGAGCGTGAGGTCAGTTCGATGCAGATTGGTGAATTCGTCCTCGAACAACTGAAAAAATTGGATTTGGTGGCGTATATCCGTTTTGCAAGCGTTTATTTCAATGTCGAGAATCCGGAAGGATTTCAGAAGCTCATGCGAGAACTCGAGGAAATCGACAGAAAAAAACGTTAGAGGGTCAGCGCATGCATCAAGAAGATGTTCATTGGATGCAACTGGCGTTGAAAGAAGGGGAACTTGGGCGCTTTTATGCGGCTCCGAACCCTTCTGTCGGTTGCGTTCTTGTCAGAGACGGACGAGAAATCTCTCGCGGGCATACGCAGCCTCCGGGTGGCAATCACGCTGAAATTGAGGCAATTGAGGCGGCCGAACGCTCCGGAACTTCGGTGCGCGGATCAACGGCTTATGTGACGCTTGAACCTTGTTCCCATCAGGGGCGCACGCCTCCTTGTGCCAGACGGCTTCTGGACGAGGGCATCGCACGGGTGGTGTACGCCGTTGACGATCCAAATCCGCTTGTTCATGGTGCCGGTGCAAAAATTCTGCGCGATGGAGGTGTTGAAGTCGAAGCTGGCGTTTGTGAGAAAGAGGCCCGATCAGCGCATGCCGGTTTCTTTTCCCGCATCGTCCGCGGACGCCCGTGGGTGAGACTGAAGGTTGCTGTGACGCTAGATGGCCGTACGGCACTGGAGAACGGACAAAGCAAGTGGATCACGGCAGAAGCGGCACGATCGGATGCTCACCTGTACCGAGCGAGAGCTCAGGGGCTTCTCACAGGAATCGGAACGATCCTTGCGGATAATCCGACTATGAATGTCCGGCTTAGCGGCGGCTTCCCGAGTCCTGTGAAATATGTGATTGATCCAAGAGCGGAAACTCCGACGAATGCAGCACTTCTTTCTGGGAAGAAAACGGTGTTGTTTGTTTCGGAAACTGTCTCGGAGAAAAAAATGCAGCAGCTTGTCTGTGCCGGTGCAGAGGTTGTGCCGTTTTCGGTTGACCAAAACGGGCATTTCAATTTGCAAGATGTTCTGAAAGAAATCGGACGCCGAGGTGTGAACGAATTGCACGTTGAGGCTGGTGCCAATTTAAACGGTGCCCTCTTATCGGCAGGACTCGTGGATGAATTGCTTGTTTATATGGCGCCGGCTCTTATGGGCAAAGGGCTTGCATTAGCCGATTTCGCCCCAAAGGCATCCATGGACGCCGTCGACAGGTGGGAGTTTGATTCCGTTTGCCGCATCGGGGCGGACATTCGGCTTATATTAAAAAAGAGTTAAGACAAAAAGGATTAGGAATATGTTTACCGGAATCATTCAAGCGGTCGGAAAAGTACGGGAACCGGAAAAACTCGGAGCAGGCGTGCGTTTGACGATTGTTTGTCCGCCGTCTTTCGGGCTCGACAGCGTCAATATCGGTGACTCCATCGCCGTTAACGGAGCCTGCATGACGGTTGTTGAAAAAACAGCAGAGGCTTTTAAGATTGACGTGAGTGCCGAGAGTCTTTCAAAAACGTGCGGTTTGGATACGTTCGGCGAAGTGAATTTGGAAAAGGCGCTTCGGTTGGGAGACCGTGTGGATGGTCATCTCGTGAGCGGACACGTGGACGGAGTCGGGCAGGTTGAGTCCATGGAGCAAATCGAGGAAAGCTTCAAACTCGTTGTAAGAGCGCCATTGAAATTGTCCCCGTATTTTGCATACAAGGGTTCCGTTGCCATCAATGGGGTGTCGCTTACGATCAATTCGGTTGAGGATACGGCAGTCGGCGCACGCATCGCCATCAATCTCATCCCGCACACGATGGCTGTTACGACGCTGAAGAATCTCCATGCACAGGATATGGTTAATCTTGAGGTTGATGTCATTGCTCGGTATGTAGAACGCATGATGAGCCTGGCTAAAGGTGCCGAAAACGACCTTATCTAATCTAGAATTAGAGCAGTGGTGGCGAACATCGCGTCTGAGCGCGAAGGGAGAGTAAAAATGTCAAAAGTCGATATCATTGAAAGAAACATGGACGGACGGTCGCTCCAGATTGGAATTGTTGTCTCGCGATTTAATGAGTACGCCGGAAAAGAGCTTTATGAGGCTTGCCTGGCAGAACTTAAGAGATTGGGCGTGCAGGAGGACTGTATTACGAAAGTGACTGTGCCCGGGGCTCTGGAGACGCCGCTTGCTCTTGCAAAATTGGCAGGAACCGGTGAGTACGATGCATTGATTGCGCTGGGTGCTGTGATTAAGGGCGAGACGTATCATTTCGAACTTGTGGCAAATGAGTCAGCCTCCGGCATTTCGCGCGTTGCTCTGGAATACGGCATTCCCGTGGCCAACGGCATTCTTACCTGCTACACGGATGAACAGTGCAAGGAGCGCACAAAAATTAAAGGAACCGATTGTGCGCAGTGCGCCGTAGAAATGGCCAACCTCGTTGAGGAGTTTCCGGCAATCGATGACTTTGCAGATGAGTCGGAAGAGAATGACGACAATGAATAAACAACATTTGCCGCTCGGCGGCGCTAGAAGACGAGCTCGTGAGTTTGCACTCTTGGGCGTCTATCAGTCTGTCATTGATCCGGAGGCAGATTTTTCGAGCATCAGTGCCGGACTTTTGGATGTTTTGTCCGATGGAGCCGATGCTACTTTCGGCACGGAACTCGGGTCGGAGGATTTTGAGACCTGTGATAAGGATTTCTATCGTGAGATCCTTGAGGGCGTTCTTTCTGAGCGCGATGGCCTCATGGAACTTTTGGCCAAGCATGTGGATCGGGATCCTGCCCGTCTTTCTGTGATTGAGCGAGCTTGTCTCATGATCGGTGCATGGGAATTGAAACATCGTCCGGAAAATCCGTATCGCGTCATCATTAACGAAGCTGTTGAACTTTCTAAACAGTTTGGTGCAGACAAGGGATATAAGCTTGTTAACGGAGTCCTCGATAAGGTTGCTGCTGACGTACGACCTGACGAAACGGCCGCCCTTCGCAGGAAGTGAGAGTTTGTGAGCAAGAAATCAGAGCGTCCGAGGTGCCTTTGCAGGTTACTCGGGCGTTTTTTTAAAGCAGGAAGTATGAAATGACTCAAGCCGGCGAATTCTCCATTATTGATCGTTACTTTACGCATGCCGTATTCGGAGCGTGGAAAAGCAAAGGTGTTGGTGACGACTGTGCCATCATTGATGCAGGAATGACGCGCATTGCCGTGACAACGGACATGACGACGGTTGGCGTGCATTTCCCTGTGTCAACGCGGCCGGAAGATATCGGCTATAAGGCACTTGCTGTCAATCTTTCTGATTTGGCTGCCTGCGGTGCCGTTCCGCGTGCTTTTTTCCTCTCGATTGCATTGCCTGAGCGCAATGATGCGTGGCTTCATGCTTTTTCAAATGGGCTCACTGAGTTGTCTAAAGAGGCAAATTGTCCGCTTCTCGGCGGGGACACAACTCGCACGGCTCAAATCGGGGGAATCCGAGCACCGGCCGTTGTTTCCATTACGGCTCTCGGTGA
>CAZDVW010000010.1:0-63920 GCA_964509205.1 uncultured Sutterella sp.
TTTTTTGCGCTCCGCTTTGCTCTGCTGTCCAAAAATTTATTTTGGACAGTAGTGAAAAAAGAAACAGTGCCTTAACCTTTTATCCCTGTGAGTTTTTTTCTTGTACCAAGATTTGGTAAGCACTAGTTTCTTCTCCACTAAGAATTGTATTTATCGTTAATTTTGTAATATTTTTCAATCTTGTACCCTGTGGATAACTTTTCCTTTCCCCTATAGAATCGCCGCAAAAATCTTTCTTGATCCAGCTTATTTCACACCCCTTTTTACGTTATGTCTGATTTCTGGTTACGCTGTCTTGATGAACTTAAAACCGAATTTTCACCTGAACTGTTTTCTACTTGGTTTGAGGAACTTCAAGCAGACGAAAGCATGCTTTCTAACGGAGAACTCAAGATTTTTGTTTCTTCAAACGCAAAACTTTCTGCGCTAAAAACAGCTTATTCAAAAAAAATCTCAGAGATTGTCAACCGACTAGCAGATGGAAATATTTCGCTCTTATGGTGTGTAAACCAGAACGTAAAAGGGAATGTAGCCTCTTATTCTCAAGAGGAATCTCAAGCAACCACGACGAGAACCATTAGCGATACTTCCGGTCTTCTGCCCGAATTAACCTTCGAAAACTTTGTACAGGGCAAAGCAAATCAGATGGCCTTTACAGCGGCTCTACAAGTTGCTAATTGTTCTAGTAAGCCAATTTACAATCCTTTAGTTATTTACGGTGGAGTAGGGCTTGGAAAAACCCACCTAATGCATGCAATTGGTCATCAGTTTTTAAAAAACAATCCTTCTCGCCGCGTTCTGTGCGTCTCCGCACAGCAATATTTAGAAGAATTTACTAGAGTCATCAGGCTCTCTAGTACAGATCAAAATCTCTATTTTCAAGCTATGCGCGACTTTGAAAATCGCTATCAGAATCTTGATCTTCTTCTGATTGATGATATTCAGAGTTTTACAAATCGAAAAGGAACTCAAACAAGCTTCTTTCAAGTATTCGAACACATGGTTCCTCACGGCAAACAGATCGTTATGACCAGTGATACGTACCCTCGTGATTTAAAAGAGGTTCAAGAACGCCTCCTAAGTCGTATAACACAAGGGATCACAGTAGAAGTTGAGCCCCCGGAATTAGAGATGCGTGTCCAAATTCTTTTAAACAAAGCCGAGCGCTCTGGCTTATCCATGCCAGAAAATGTTGCGGAAGAAATTGCCAAACGCCTCCGAAGCAATGTCCGAGAGTTAGAAGGAGCTGTGCAACAAATTTTAGCTTTCACACATTTTCACAAGGTTCCCGTCACGCTTCAAACAGTTTCTGATGCACTAAAGAATGTTTTCCAACGCAGTCTTGTGCCTGTTACGATTGAAAGCATTCAACAATCTGTCTGCGAACATTACAAGATCAAGGTTGCTGATCTTTTATCTAAAAAAAGAACAGCGGCAATTTCACGTGCCCGTCAAGTTGCTATGTATCTTGCTAAAGAACTGACGCAAAAGAGCCTTCCAGAAATCGGTGTTATGTTTGGTGGAAAAGATCACACAACTGTTTTATACGCTTGGAGAAAAGTTTCAGGATTGCTTTCAACTGACAAAGAACTGCGTCATGATATTCACCTTCTGAATCAGAGAATCAAGAGTTAAAAAGGCATTCAAATTTACACTCGATAGACTGATTTTTTATATAGAATAGTGGAGGGTATATTCGTTTTTTAGCGGTTCTTCTGGAGATTTCTTTCTATGCAATTCATTGAGTGTGGTCGCGAGGCTCTTCTCAAACCTTTGACTGTCGTCGGAGGTATTGTTGAGGGTCGTCAAACCCTTCCAATTCTTTCGAATATTTTGATTGAAAAAAGTGGGGAATCGCTGACCTTCACAACAACAGATTTAGATATACAAATCAAGACACATGCATCTGTTGGGGCTGGATCGGAGTCGGTTAAAGCTACCGTTCCTTCCGCAAAATTTATCTCGATTTTAAATGCTCTGCCAAAGTCTGAATCTCCTATTTCTGTTGATATAGAAGGTAAGAAAGTCGTTCTGCAAGCAGGAATGAGCCGCTTTACTCTTGCACAGCTCAACGCAGATGAATACCCCTCTATTCCTGGAATAGTTTCAGGGAAAAAATTTGCGATAAAGGCCTCTGCGCTGAAGTATCTTCTTCAAATGGTTCACTTTGCCATGGCACAACAAGACATTCGGTACTATCTGAATGGACTGCTTTTGGTAATCGAGAAGGATAAAGTTCGCACTGTCGCAACAGATGGTCATCGCCTGGCTTGTTGTGACACTATTTGTGAAGTTGAAACAGAAGAGCCGGTTGAAGTAATCATTCCTCGTAAAGCAGTTTTACAACTCATGAAACTACTTCCTGACACAGATGAACTGACTCAGGTTGAAATAGGCAATGAGCACGCATGCTTCTCTTTTGGTGATATCGAGTTTCTTACCAAATTGATTGATGGTAAGTTCCCCGACTACAACCGTGTGATTCCAACAAACAACGACAAGGTGTTCTTGATCAACCGAGAGTGCCTAATCGGTGCACTTAGGCGTGCTGCTATCCTTGCTAATGAGAAATTCAAAGGATTACGGTGGCTTATCACAAACGGTCGACTTCAAATTCAAAGTATTAACTCTGATATGGAGGAGGCTATTGAAAATATTGAGATTAATTACACCGGAGAAAACCTTGATCTCGGTTTTAACGTGACTTACTTGCTGGATGTTCTAAGCAATCTAAGAAATTCCGATGTCAGATTCTCTTTCTCATCAGCGCAGAGTGCTTCTCTCCTGACAATGCCGGAAAGCGAGCAATTCCGCTATGTGTTAATGCCGATGCGTATCTGATCGGTCTCTTTGTAATTATTCTCTTAACGCCAACGAGAAGACTCCTTTTTTCGTTGGCGTTGGATTTGTTCAAATACTATCTCACTGAAGAACGTCGACAAAAATGGGCGACCTAGATAATAAAAAGGCAGAGGCTTCTTCTGCATACAATGAAACAAACATCAAAATCTTAGAAGGGTTAGAAGCTGTTAGAAAACGCCCAGGAATGTACATCGGTGACACATCCGATGGATCTGGATTACACCATCTTGTTTACGAAGTTGTTGATAACTCAATCGACGAAGCTATGGCAGGTTTTGCCAAGAATATCTTCGTTACGATTCACATGGATAACTCCGTAAGCGTCATTGATGACGGTCGTGGCATTCCAACAGCCATCAAGCTTGATGATAAACACAATCCTAAGCGCTCAGCGGCCGAAATTGCCTTAACGGAATTACATGCTGGTGGCAAGTTTGATGATAACGGCTACAAAATTTCAGGTGGTTTGCACGGCGTTGGCGTCTCCTGCGTTAATGCACTTGCGTCATGGCTCGAGCTCGTTGTTCACAGAGACGGAAGAACAAAGGCTTTGCGATTTGAACATGGCTCGGTAGTTGACAGAATTATCGAGGAAAAAGTAGATCCTACAACAGGGCAAACTTTCCGTATTTCTCCCATGAAAGATTTAGGAGAGACATCAAAAAGGGGAACGGAGGTTCATTTTTTCCCGGATCCGGAAATTTTCATGCCCATCACAGAGTTTAATTACGACACTCTTTTGACGCGATTGAGAGAACTCTCGTACCTAAACTCCGGAGTTGATATCCAATTGTCCGATGAACGAACGGGAAAACACATTACTCTCGAAAGTGAAGGAGGAGTAAAGTCCTTTGTTTTGTTTAAAAACACGACACGCAGCCCGATTCATAAAGATCCAATTTATATTCAAAAAACAATTCAACAGAAAACAGCAAAAGACAACAATAAAGAGGTTCCTGTTTATGTTGAAGTGGCTTTTCAATGGAACGACTCTTACAACGAGTCACTCGCAGCTTACACAAACAATATTCCGCAACGAGATGGAGGAACACACGTCACGGGCCTTAGAAATGCCATGACGCAAGTTTTCAAAAATTACATTGCAAACAACGATATTCTGAAAAAGACAGATAAATTTGAAATCTCCGGCGAAGATATGCGCGAGGGATTGACATGTGTTTTGTCTGTAAAAGTTCCGCAACCATCTTTTAGTTCTCAAACAAAAGACAAACTTGTAACAAGTGAAGTTCAACCAGCCGTGTACTCGGCTGTCAGCGAGGGGTTATCAACCTACCTTGAAGAGCATCCGGATCAGGCAAAAGATATTTGCAACAAAATTGTTGGTGCCGCACGAGCGAGGGAAGCAGCCCGAAAAGCGAGAGAAGTCACACGCAAACAGATCTTTGGTGGCGGACTTCCGGGAAAACTTGCCGATTGTTCCAGTAAAGACCCTGCATCCAGTGAAGTATTTCTTGTCGAGGGTGATAGTGCTGGAGGATCCGCAAAAACAGGGCGAGATCGCGAATATCAAGCAATTCTTCCGTTGCGCGGAAAAATTCTAAATGTTGAGAAAGCTTCAGTTGACAAACTTCTTGACAGTGAGCAGATCAAGACGCTTGTTTTGGCTCTTGGTACACAACTAAAAAACGATTTTTCCCTTGAAAAACTTCGTTACCACAGAATTATTCTAATGACGGATGCCGACGTCGACGGAGCTCATATTCGAACCCTTTTACTAACATTTTTTTATCGGCAAATGCCGCAATTAATCGAGAACGGTCACGTTTATATTGCTCAGCCACCCCTTTACGGAATTTTCACAGGTGGTCGAGATAAAAATAATGTTGAGAAGAAGATTTACATTAAAGATGATGATGAGATGTCTCGATATCTCTTAGATATCGCTCTAAAAGACGCTGCGTTATACAGGTCAGAGGAAGACTTTAATGCAGGAGCCAGCATTCGAGGAACAGAGCTTGAGAAACTGATCACTGAATTTGAACAATCAAAAGCTGCCATTGACAGACTCAGTCAAGTCATTGATCGCTCTGCTTTGTTAGCTATTTCATCCGGCGTATCTGTGAATCTCGACGATGAAGAAAAAGCTAAAGAGAGCGCAAGTAATCTTTCCGAAGAAATGCGCGACCCGGAAATTAGTACAGAAGCTGAATTTAATCAGACAAAACAGTGCTGGCATTTGCGCATAAGTCACCATGTTTACGGCAATACGCATCATTCCTACATTGAGCCTGAGTTTTTGAGGTCGAAGGATTACGGTGTTTTATCTCAAGCAGCAACCATACTAAAAGGGCTTATTAAGGAAGGAGCCCGCATCGTACGCGGTGACAATTCTCAACCTGTAAAGAACTTTGGAGAGGCTGTGCATTGGCTTCTCTCTCAAGCCGAATCTGGTGTGAGAAAACAGCGCTACAAAGGCCTTGGTGAAATGAATTCCGAAGAGCTATTTGAAACAACAATGAATCCTCAAACACGTCGTTTATTGAGAGTTCGCTTGGAAGATGCCAGCAAAGCCGACGATATCTTCTCAATGTTAATGGGGGACGAGGTTGAACCCAGACGAGCATTCATTGAAGAAAATGCTTTATTTGCAGCAAATATTGATATTTAAAGGAATATCAACCTATGGAACCGAACAATGAACAACTTGTTATTGCGGTTTCTTCAAGAGCATTATTTGATTTAGAAGAAGAACATGCTCTGTTTGAAAAGTCTGGAATTGAGGCATATCGTCAATTCCAGACTTTACATAAAGATGATCCTCTTGAACCAGGAGTCGCATTTCCTTTCGTCCAGCGTCTTCTTTCTCTTAACGAAATTTATGGTCCTGATTCGTTTAAGGTGATCGTAATCAGCCGCAACTCTCCGGAAACAGGACAACGTTTTTTTTCCTCTTGTCGATATTACAACCTACCGATCAAAGCAGGTGCCTTTACATCAGGGCAATCTACTTTCCCTTACCTTTCAGCCTATAACGCTTCTCTTTTTCTTAGTGCTAATAAAGAAAATGTCATAAATGCGATTAACCTTGGTCTTCCCGCTGGACTTGTGTTACCAGCTCAAATGCCAAAAGAAGAGGCTGAAAGAGAAACAGAATTGCGCATTGCTTTTGATTTTGATGGTGTCATTGTTGATGACGAATCAGAAAAAACTTTTCAACAAGAAGGCCTTGAAGGATTTGAAAAAAGAGAACAAGAAAAAAAGACTACGCCTCATTCTCCCGGACCTTTGCATCAACTCTTTAAGAAATTAGCCAAATTCCAAGCGATAGATGAACTCAACGGGAAAGGAAATCCTTACTATAAATCCAACATTCGAGTTGCCATCGTAACAGCACGTGGAGCCCCTAGCGAACAGCGATTGATTACGACACTGAAATCCTTTGGCATGCGTGCAGCAGAATTGTTTTTATTGGATGGTATGCCGAAAAAGAGTGTCTTAGATGCTTTTCAGCCACATATCTTCTTTGATGACCAAATCCGTCATCTCGAGGGAACAAAAAGCACAATTCCGAGCGTATTGATCCCGTTCGGAATCCGAAATTTATAACTGTTATTAATATTGATTAAGAATTACAATAAAAAAACAATAACAGTAATAACAAGTGTCGTTCCTGTGGAAAAAGTAAAAAAATCGTTATTTTTTATGGGATTAGCACTTAGACAACCCCTTTAAAAACTAAGGAAAATCCTGTTAGATGATTGGTAGTTTGTGTGAGGAAAATGTTAGAAAACTTTAAAGTCAGAAAAGTTATGCAGTATCTGTGTAAGATATTCACAGAAAACTAACAAAGTTACGCACATTGTGGAGATTTAAAGTTGAGAAAAGCTTTTATTGCTATTACATCATGTGCCTTAGTTTGCATTGTTGCAAGTGGTTGTACAGCCATTGCACTTGGCGGTGCAACTTACGCAACAACAGCAGCCGTCGGAACGATTGTCGACAGGCGGACAACAGGGACAATTGTTGATGATACGTTCCTTGAGAAAAAACTTTCGAATGAAATTGATCAAGGGCTTGGTAAGGAAAATAAGGAACACATAACTGTCACAGCTTATAACCGGCGCGTTTTGTTGACTGGGGAAGTGCCTAGCGAACAGGCGAAGTCTTTAGCGATGACTATTGTTTCCAACAATAAAGATGTGCGCGAAGTGATTAACGAATTACGTGTTCAAGAAAATGCAGGATTTTTTGAGCGGATGGGGGACTCTGCTTTAGCCACGAAGGTGAGAGCAAGAATCATTGCAGATCAAAAGGTTGAGCTTAACCAAATGAAGGTTGCTGTCGACAGGGGAATCGTCTATCTTATTGGAATTTTGACAGCACAAGAAAATAAAAGAGTTTGTCAGATAGCAGCCTCAACTTCTGGAGTGGCTCGTGTTGTGTCCTGTGTTGAAATTGTTACGGAAAAAGAGACTAAAGAGCGAATGAAATTTGTTCAGGAACAACAATCAGTCCAGTAAAGAGTATTGTAAGAAGGCCGAAAAAACAATAAGAGAAGACAAAAGTAGCGAGAACAAAAGCTCGAGTTTAACGGTTGAAAATAAGACGGAATTTAATTGGTTACCTTCTAAAATTTGAAGGTCTCTAACCAAGTTTCGGCACTTTGGCAACAATAAAAGAGTTGCTACTATTGGAAAGAGTGTTGGGCTCAGTGCTGTTATCAAGATGCAAATTAGAAAAGGAAGATATAAGAGACAGGCATAAAGTTGCCTTGTCTTTTTTCTTCCGATAACAACAGCTAATGTGTTTCTTTGAACTGAACGGTCGTGGTGGATGTCTCTGTAGTTATTGACAACGAGAACAGCACTTGCGAGTGAGCCGACTGCACATCCAGCTAAAACCACATCAAGTTCAAGCGTCTTTGTTTGCAGAAAAAAAGTCCCACCAACAGCAATAAGACCGAAAAATGTAAAGCAAACAATTTCACTAAACGGGGTATAGGCTAAAGGCTTTGAGCCTCCCATGTAAAAATAGGCAGCGATGACAGAGCTTAAACTGATCAATACAATGATCCAGCCTCCTTGATATAAAAGATAGCCTGTATCAATGATTGTGAGTCCAATTAGAAAAAAGATTGCTTTTTCAACTTGTTGAATAGAAAGTAGCCCGAGGGATGTTGCTCGAGGAAGACCTTTTCTATTTGTTCTTTCCGCTTTTCTTTTGGTATAAGCAGCATCATTTTCCATATTAGAAATTGTTTGCATAAGAATGGAGAGTAATGCTGTTGCAAGAGCAATAGACCAATTCAAATCATGAAGATGCCAAAAGGAAAATACGAGACCGACGACAACAGGAGAAAGTGAAATTCCCCATGTTTTTGGTCTGCAACAGATTAACCAAGCTGTATATGAATTTTCTTTAGATTCTTTTGAGGTCATAAGACAAATTTCGCATCTTTCAGCGAGGTAAGCGCACGGTAGACAGAGTCTAATTGACCTTGAGAATTGACAAGAACAGAGGCTGTCAGGGATATATATTTTTTATTTTTCGAGTACTCAATTTTGACGGCAGACTCATCAAGGCGATTGAGTACTGATCTAATCGCATCGACAGCTTCTTTCTGGAACGTGCCTGTATTATTTCCAATGATTTTTATTGGAAAAACTGTTGGAAACTCTAAAAGGGCTTTTTCTGTTTCTTTCATTTTGATGGAGTGTACTTTTTTTCCGTTCGTAACCGCACAGAGTCAATTAACCTGCTAATAAAACTACCCTTTCCAATGTCATGGCGGGCGTAAAGCGGAAAAGTTGCAATCATTTTTTGTTCAAAATTCACTTGCAGAGTTCCAATGCGGGTTCCTTGCTTTATGGGAGCAACAATAGGGTGCATATAAACAACATGTGTTGAGAATCCACCAGTTCCGCGTGTGACGAGTAACTTATGCGGAACAGTTACCCAAACAGCTTTTGAAAAACCAACATCAAGCTTATCGCGATTTCCTTTTAGGACATCCAAGCGCGCAATCGTCGCATTATCTTCAAAAAGTTTAATCGTTTCGTAATTAATCCATCCTTGGCGCAGAAGGTTAAATGATTCGTCGATTGTTTTTTCTCGATTTTTTCCTTGAAGTATTACGCTTATCAGGGAACGGGGGGTTGCTTTTCCATTTTCAACCCTCAACCAAGAGGAAATAATATTCAGGTTGGAAGCGCTAGCCATCACTCCGTTAATACTAGAACTCTTCCAAAGAGACAAGTTGCCATTTTTTTGAGTATGACCAGAAAAAGAAAACTCTGTTTCTGAGAACCAAGAGAAAGCGTTGGGAAATTCCGTTCGAATTTGATTTGAAACCAAAGCAAGATCGAGGGCTGAAGTTTTTTGATTTTCGGAAGAAATAGGAGAAGAAAAAAAAGAATCTTTCATGCCGAGTTGTTGTGCATAAAAGTTCATTTTTTCACCGAATGCTTCGTAGCTTCCGCAGAGAAAACGAGCTATGGCTAAGGCTGCATCTTCTGCGCCAAGAACTGAAACAGCACGCAACAGTGTTTCAAGGGGAACCTTCATCCCGGAAACGAGATAAATTCGTCTGGAACTTTGAGATACTTGAGTATCTTGATAGTGGATGTCTACGGGATCTTTAAGGTTACTTTTAGAAGCTGTGGATAGTTTTAAAGCAGTGTACAGTGTCATTAAGCATGTCAGATCTCCCGGATTCACTGCAGTACGGGAATTTTTTTCAAAGATGACAGCGCCGCTTTCGCCGTCAATGAGCACTCCGATAGGAGCGTCTAATTGGATAGTTGCTGAAGCATTTGTCGAAAAGACAGAGAGGAGTGCTACAGAACAGAAAAAAAGAAAATTCCTTAACATGCTGTTATTTTACGTATTTTGTTTGTTCAGCGCGTTAAGCTTTTCCAGTTCACTCAAAGAGGTGAAAAGGTGTATGTAGGAAATGAAGAGGAAGAACTTTCAAGATTGCTAGGTTCTGAGTTTGTTGTGTCTTGGAAGAGGCAAACGGAAAGTACAAACGATGACGTTAAAAGAATCCTTAAAGAGAACCGTTTTTCTAAAATAGTTGTCTGCTTGTCGGACAGCCAAATAAAGGGACGCGGAACTCACGGGAGAATTTGGGAAAACGAAGATGATGCAATACTCATCAGCATCGGAGGGTTTAAAAAAACGCCTTATCCTGAAATGATGCCTGTTTTGGGATGGAATTTGATGAAGTTGTGCCAAAAGATTGATCCAGCTGTTCGTATTAAATGGCCTAATGACTTATGGATTAATGAAAAAAAATTTGCAGGGATTCTTTGTGAGACAACACAGTCAGGGGGAAAGAATAAAAACTTTGCCATCGGAATCGGGATAAATCTTTCTGGATCTAATGTAAATCATGCATATTTAAGAATATCGAAAGAAAGAAAAATATCTTTTTGTGCAGAACTTGTTCACTCTGTTGTTTGCTCAGTGGAAGACTTTTCAACAACAGAATTACAAAGGGTTTCTGAACAATGGAATCAGTTTGATGCGCTATTTGGATGTTGTGTATTTGTTTCTGATGCAAAAGGTCGGATAATTAAAGGCGTAGAAAAAGGAATTAACAAGAAGGGGGAATTGCTTTTGGAAAGGGATAGTCAGACCTATGCCTTTTCAGATGCAACACTCGGAATTTATTCTGGAAGAGAAGAGTGACAGTTCTATTGGTTGATTTGGGTAATACCGCACTTAAATGGGCTACATCGGATGCTCCAGAGGAACCGCACACATGCGTACATGCAGGATCCTCCATTGCCTCTAATGAGTTACTAAGCGAATGGAGAGATTTGAAACCGAGTCGTATTCTTGGTTGTATGGTTTCGAGTGAAGCTTTAGCGTTGTCCTTAACAAAATTTTTCAACCTGCACCAGATAAATTGGGAATGGCTCCAATCAGAAAAAATATTCAATGGACCATTTCGTTTAAAAAACTTATATAACAACTATCGACAACTTGGAAGCGATCGTTGGCATGCAGCCATCGGCGCAGTAAGTTTATTTCCAAATCAAGCACTGTTAATTGCCCAGATAGGGACTGCAACGACCATTGATACGGTGCTTCCTGGAAAAGATGAAATGGAATTTTTTGGAGGACGCATATTAGCGGGACCGTCTTTGATGATTTCGGCTTTAACCGGAGCGACGAGATGCAGGTACAACAGGATTGGAAAAAGAGAAAATTTTCCATTGAATACGGAAGAAGCCATTAGTACAGGGATCATAGAGGCGCATTTAGGCGTTTTTGAGCATGCGCGGCAGTACGTGCGAAAAAAAGGATTTGAGCCAAAGATTGTTTTTGCCGGAGGCGCAGCTCCGTTACTTGCACCGTATATCGTGGAGGAATTTCCTGAGGCTGTTCAAAAACATAATCTTGTGTTGCATGGGCTGTCCTTGCGGGCGAAATTGAATTAAAACGTCGTCCATGAAAAAAACTATTATTTTTTTGTTTTTTGTACTGCTTGCTTTGTTCAGTTATCTTGCTTATGAGCATTTACAGAGCGAACAAAGCATTGTCACGATAACTGTTCCTTTGGAAGTGAGACTTCAGTCTTCTACGATAGAAAAAGAAGTTAAAACAGAAGGTAAAACAATCGAGGTTGAGTCGTCTAAAGAATGTTATGTTTTAGGACCTATTTCCAGCGAAGCTGTAAAGCAAATTGCTCCTCTTTTGCGTCAAAGAGGGCTGCAGAGACAGGTTGTTATTAGTGATCATTTTTTACCAGAAAGGTTCATTGTTTTTCTTGGACCGCTTGAGAATAAGACGTCACTCAGAGCGTTTTTAAAACAATTGAAACAACAGGGCTTCAAAAGAGTTCGCCCCATTGAACGAGGAGTGATGGCACCAGGGATTGAAATTGCGGAATTTGACACTGAAAGCAAAGCTTTGACTTATATTGAATCAGGAAAAGCTCCGCAAATTTCAGGTATTCGCGTTATCAAACGACTCGGCGGACCTTCTGGAAAGGTCAATCTAATTTTTCAATCACTTGATGAAAATCAGGCTGATGAACTTTTTAAATTAGCAACTCGGCACGGGCTGAAAGATGTTCAAAGTTGCCATAAAAATTAAGAAAAAGAGAGGAGAGGCGAGAATTCACACAACCGACCTTTTTTGATGGTTGTGTGAATTCTTATTGTTCTAGGACAGCAGGAGTGTCTGGTTACTCTACACCAAAACGTTTTCGATACCGTCCTTTTGTACTTTTTCGATGAAGGACGCTAACCAATTTTCTCCCAGTTTCATACGAGCCAACTCGACGACAAGAAACTCAGAAGTTGTTTTTGTTGCCTGCGAATAACGGCTCATCCCTTGGAAACATCCAGGGCAGGTTGTCAAGATTCTTACATTGCCGTCAAAGTTATCTTTTGAGAGCTCTGAGCGCATCTGAAGGATATTTTCTTCTTTTCTGAAGCGCACCTGTGTTGCTATGTCCGGACGGCCGACAGCGAATGTTCCTGCTTCACCACAACAATAATTGGTTTGAAGAACTCGGCTTGTATCTCCAGGACAAATGAGCTTGTTGACTACTTCTATCGGCTTTTGAGAAGCAAATGGAGAATGGCAGGGATCGTGGTACAAATACCGCGTTCCTTCGTCGCCCTTTACTGAAAAATTCTTCTGCGCAAGAAATTCATGTATGTCGATGAGTTGACACCCAGGGAATATTTGCTCGAAATGGTACTCCTTCAGTTGTTTCAAACAAGTTCCGCAACTGACGACAACTGTCTTAATATCTAAGTAGTTAAGTGTGTTGGCAATACGATGGAATAAGACACGATTATCTGTAATGAGTTTCTCTGCCAAAGAGCCTTGTCCGTTTCCTCTTTGAGGATAACCACAGCACATGTAACGAGGAGGGAGGACAGTTTGCACATTGTTTTCATAAAGCAAAGCAAGTGTTGCAATTCCAACCTCTGGAAATAAACGATCGTTTCCACACCCAGGAAAGTACAAAACGGCTTCGGAATCTATTGCTTCCGGTTTTCGGATAATCGGAACGCGTGTCTGGTCGTTTAGCCCGAGGGTGGCACGCATGGTCTTTGTTAGACGAGGTTTCGGAAGTTTTCGATTAACAAGCGTAATTACTTGTTCAACAAAGGGTTGTTTTCCCGTTGTGTTTGGTGGGCGCTTTAAGGCGGGCTGAATTGCAACGGAAAGAAGACGATTAGCACTGCGTTGGGCATTAAATCCAAATTGGATTAGAGCCTTTCTGGCAGCTTCAACAGCCTTTGGATTTTGAAGATTTAAAAAGGCCATTCCTGCGGCTTTTGCCGGCTGTAAGTGCTTCAGTCCTGAATTGTGCAAGAGATCCCGCATCAGAATCGTCACATCACCGAAGTTGATTTTCACAGGACAGCCGGGACGACATTTCATGCAGAGCGTGCAGTGATCCGAAAGATCTTCTATGGCTTCTAAGTGACGCTGACTTAAACCGCGGCGAGTCTGTTCCTCATAAAGGAAAGCTTCAATAAGCAGGGATGTTGCAAGAATTTTGTTTCTAGGAGAATAAAGCAGATTTGCCCTTGGTACATGGGTTGTACAGCGCGGTTTGCATTTGCCGCAGCGAAGACAGTTTTTTATGGAATCACTGATAGCTTTAATTTGAACCTGCTGCATGATGAGCGACTCTGCTCCGAGCAGGTTAAAACTTGGTGTATAGGCATTAGTAAGACCACTTTCTTTCCGAAGCTTTCCTGCATTGAAGTGACGCTGCGGGTCAACACGATCCAAATAGTTATAGAAGGGAAGTAGATCTTTTTCATCGACAAAAGCGATTTTCGTTAAGCCGATTCCATGTTCTCCGGTAATAGAACCGCCGAGTTTTTTTGCGGCATTCATGACAAGAGAGATCGCTTTTTCTCCAAGTTGCATCATTGCATAGTTATCGGAGTTCAGAGGGACATTCGTATGAACATTCCCATCGCCTGCATGCATGTGTAAAGCGATAAAGACACGACCGCGAAGAACTTTATCGTGGAGTTTATCAATGGTTTCGATTAGCTCTTCAAAGATATTACTGGGGAAAATTTTTGCCAAAGGCGAACGAACTTCTTCGTGCCAAGAAATGCGCAAAATGCGATCGTAAACAACATTGAACAGAGTTGAATCTGTCCCATAAGATTTAACAGAGTTAGCGAGAATATGAACGCCTAGGGGTTTCAGTTTTGCGAGAGCTTGTTTTAGAGGACAATCGAGATTTTCAAGAATAAATACCCAACGTTTTCGAGTTTGTTCAAGCAACTGAAGGGCCTTCGGAAGTGCCTCAACAAGGAGTTTCTCTTGGGATTCATTTGTTGGGGACAAGGCGATGTTTTCCTTCTTTTTCAAGTAGGACTCAACAGCATCGACCATTTCCAGTTTATTCTTAATAGAGCACTCGATGTTAAAGCGCTCACAGATGATTGTGTAGTCCCCAATTTTGTTCAGAGGAATGACAACATCTTCGTTGAGTTTGAAGGCGTTTGTGTGAGCGCTGATTGCAGCTGTGCGGCTTCTCTCGTGCCAAAATTGGAATCGTTTTTCTGGGGTATTTGCAACGTAACCCTCGCCATTATGCTTTTCGCAAAGGGCAACAACTTTTTCACAAATACGGTCTAACGCAGAGTCATCATCACCAACAATGTCGCCGACAAGAACCATCTTTGGAAATTCATTGCGTTGGGTTTTTGGCGGATAATCGATGGCATGTAAATATCTGTCATCCATATGCTCAAGTCCGGCCAACATGCAGCCTTCGGGGTGACTGTCGAGCATTTCTGTAATACCAACAATGGCCGGACCAGCCTCACTGGCAGCGCCGAAAAACTCGAGGCAAACGGTACGGCCAAGCTTAGGAAGTCTGTGCAAAACCCATGTCGCGGCGGTGATTAAACCGTCGCACCCTTCTTTTTGTACTCCAGGAAGTCCTCCAAGATACTTGTTTGATACATCTTTTCCAAGTCCCGCTTTCCGAAAAGTCGTTCCTGGAATCGTGAGAAGTTCTTTTTTGAGAATCTTAGCTGTTGCAGGATTGTTATCTGATCCGTCTCGAGTGGTGATTTCCCAAGTGACCGTGTGTTGCTTATGAATTTTGTCTAAATTGTGGTTAAGACGGACAACTTCAACCCAATTTCCCGATGGATTAACCATGCGATAGCTGGCAAGATTGTCAACAGCTGTTCCCCAAAGACAGGCCTTTTTACCGCCGGAGTTCTCGCTAATGTTTCCGCCGATTGTTGAGCTGTCAGCACTGGCAGGGTCAACGGAAAAGACAAGATCTGCAGCAGAGGCGGCTTGCATGACTTGTCGAGTGATGGCACCGGCTCCTGTGGCAATTACAGGCGTCGTTGTACTGTGACCGGGCAGTGTCTGCTGAAAAACGGGGCCGATAAAATCGAGTTTTTCCGTGTTAATGACGGCGCTCATTGCGCTCATCGGAACACAGCCGCCTGTGTAACCCGTTCCGCCTCCGCGAGGGATGATGACAAGACCTAGATCAATGCAAGAGCGGATGATGGCAGGAATTTCTGATTCGCTGTCAGGGGTTAAAACAACAAAGGGGTATTCAATACGCCAATCCGTAGCATCTGTGACGTGTGATACTCGTGTAAAAGGATCAAAACGGATGTTGTCTTTATGGGTATAACGTTTAAGTTTTCGATAAATTTTATTACGCAGTTTGGCCGCGTCAGTGAAACTTTTCTCAAAATTATCGACAGCAAGGGATGCACGCTCGATAAGTTTGCCGACTTCTGTGTCCTCCGTTTTGTCTGCTTTACGACGCTTGTTCATTTCACTCAAGCGATGACGCAGAGCATTGATGAGAAGGAGACGCCTCTTTTTATCTTGTAGCAAATCGTCTTGTAAGTAAGGGTTTCTTTGAACAACCCAGATGTCGCCAAGAACTTCAAATAGCATTCTTGCAGACTGCCCCGTTCTTGAGAGGGAACGTAAACTTGCCAGGAGAGTCCAACTGTCTTCGCCGAGAAGGCGAATGACAATTTCCTTATCAGAAAAAGAAGTGTAGTTGTAAGGAATTTCTCGAACTCTAGTCTCAGTTGTAGGAGGGTTTTCCAAGGGCAAGTTATTCATGGATTTCATAATTTAGAAAATCACAAATGGGTGCGACGAAAAGAAAGATAGACTGTCCATTGTACATGCTAGCCTGAAAGGGTGCGGATCAGGTAACGATTCCTTTTGAGAGATCGATCGTAAAGGCGGGATGATTTGGCACTGTTGTTCAGGACATGATTTTGTTCGAAAATCGTCAAAATAGGGGAGAAGGGAAGTTTGGTTTTTCTCTTTTGAGCTTGTAAAGTATTCCGAGAAATAATTCCGCAAACTTCCCGTGATCTAAAACGACAAAATAGTTGTGTGTGTTAGTCTCCTCAGGGTACACGCACGATGATTCTAGACAGAGCACAGCATAGTTTTTCGACATAATCAAGACGCAATGCTTCATCCGGACCATGAGCATTGGAATTGGGTCCAAGAACACCGGTAAGCAGAAATTGGGCTTTCGGACAAGTCGATTGAAAAACATTGCAAATAGATAATGTACCTCCTTCACCTGAGTAAACAGCTGGTTTTCCAAAAATGTCTAGGCTGGCATCATTTATTTCTCGAGAAAGCCATTCAGCTTCTTCTGGAGCATTCCATCCTTCAGAGGATGAAACGTCAGATAATTCGACACTGGCTCCGAAGGGAGGATCGTCAAGGAGTATCCTTTTCAAAGCAGATTCTGCCGCTTGGGAATCAATCATTGGGGGCAGACGTAATGAAAGTTTCAATGAGGTGGATGCGCGCAGAACATTTCCTGCTTTATTGATGTCGGGAAGCCCTTGTGCTCCTATGATCGTTAGTTGCGGTAGCCACGTCTGCGCAATGAGATTTTCTTCGATAGTCTTCGACAGCGTGATGGGGGCGTTAATCCAAGGGAAATCATGTTTAAACGAAGTAATGCGTTTTGCTTTTTCTCGAAGTTGTTCTAATCTAGTTGCAGGGATAGTGGTGTAAAAGGCTTTGTCAAGAATTTTTCCTGAGGAGCTGTCCTCGAGACGGTCAAGCAGGTTTCGAGCAATCATAAAGGAGTCAGGAACGATACCAGATGCAACCCCGGAATGAACTCCGTGATTCAGCACGCTCACCTTCAATGTTGCTCTCAGGATGCCGCGGAAATTTGTCGTGACGTATAAACCTGAGTAATCGATGCAGCCTGCGTCGAGAACAAGAATCAGCGCAACATTGCTCAATCGTGGAGCTAAGAGTTGCATCCAGTGGGAAAAATCGAAGGAGCCGGATTCTTCGCAAGTTTCAAAAACTCCCCAAATTCTTGGATGCGAAAGACCGCCGGATTCCAAGGCCTTCGCAATACTCACGGCGGAGTAAAAACTGTAGCCATCATCGGCAACACCTCGACCGTATAAGACAGTATCTTCTTGGGTTGCGGAAAAAGGACATCTGTTGTTGCTCCATCCGTTGCCCTCAGGTTGTTTGTCTAAATGTCCGTAAAAAAGGACGTCACCGTGACTTGCAGAATCCCCAAAAGCAGGAATTTCAAAGAACAATAATGGAGATCTGCCAGGGGATTCCAGAATTTCAAATTGGATGTTGCTAAGAAGTTTTTCTCCAAAACTCTTTGCAATCTCAATTGCTTTATGAAGCTCTCCGTGTCTTTCCCAGTCTGGATCAAATGAAGGAGAAAGACTTTGTATGCTGACAAATTCTTTAAGAGCACATAGGGTTTCACTATGCCAAAGGTTCTTAAGAAGAAAATCTGTTTTCGAAAACATGGATAGTTACCTCTGAATAATGAATGCATTTACACCAAGTAAGTTTTTAATTCGCTCAGAAAAGGTTCTGGCAACAGTCTCTTCAGTCATCGATCCGATAAGAACGCGATACAGTTTTTTATCAAAAAGAATGTGCACTTTGGCAGAGATTTCATTTTCTGAGAGCATCATTTCAGCGTGAGCGGCCACTTCACGAGCATTTGTTTCATCAGAAAACGCACCGATTTGAACATGCCAAGCAAGGGGGCTTTGTGAAGTCTCTTGTTCCTTAATCAGAGACTCAATAGCATCAAAAGGCTGTTCCGCTACAGAACTAACTTCGACAGTTCCCGAAGCGATTGCCGGCAAATTATCGGTTTGTTGATCGGAAATAGAGGAAGCACCGGCGGAATCTTGGTTCTTTTGATCTGCGATGAGGGTATTGGATTGGTTAGAAGAGGAAAGCGTTTCCAATTCGATCTCTTTCAAAGACTTTCCTGTCGACAACGCTGTCGCAGATAAGTTTTCTTGTGATGATCCGGTATCGGAAAAGCTATCTCGTAAGTTGACATTTCCCGAAGCAATGTCGCGCCTTGTGATTCGTTCAACTTTGACTTTGGCTGTTCCTGCTTTGTGATAACCCAGTTTGACGGCAGACGCATAACTCATATCTATTATTCGCCCACCGAGGAAAGGACCGCGATCATTGACGCGGACAATGATACTTGCTCCGTTGTCCAAGTTCGTGACGCGGGCATAGCTCGGAAGTTCCATTGTTGGGTGTGCTGCTGTTAGCGCAAACATATCATAGCGTTCGCCGATAGCAGTTTTTCGGCCATGAAATTGTTTTCCGTACCAACTCGCTGTACCCGTTTGAGAAAAAGAACGATCACCCGTCATGGGGTAATACCGCTTTCCCATAACTACATAGGGTTTATTGGCTGCCCTGTGTGGTTTTTCAACTTTAAGTTTGGTATGTGGTTTGAATTCGATCGAATAAGAAGAGTCAGGCGGTCCGTCGTGGTCATAGAACTTGCCTGCTTTGGATAATGCCTGAGAGCTTGAACAACCCATAAGAAACACGGGGAAGTTAAGGCAAAGAAGGATTGCAAGCTGTCGAGAAGAAAGCATAAGAGCAACGAGTGTCAAAATTAGTGGGAAGATGGTTGGAAAGGATAGCGCTATTCTCAAGAGAATTGGGGTAAATAGACTATGATTACAGTGTGGAATCGTACGGAGGGCTGATAAGGAAATGATGACCTTCGAGGGTTCGTTTGACCATTGTTTTTGAATTAGGCAGACACTGTTATGGCTCTTGCTTTAGAGGATGTTTACCGTATCGCGGAACTTGCGCACATTGATATTGATCGTGAGCAGGCCGTTAAGGTACAGGGTGAACTAAATGACATTTTTAAGATGATTGAGCGTATCCAGGCGGTTGATACGACAACAGTTAAACCGATGATGCACCCGCACGATGACACTCAGCGTTTACGAACGGATGAGGTTGTTTTTGGTGACAATAGAGAAGAGAACATGAAAAACGCTCCTGAGCAATACGAAGGAATGTTCATTGTTCCGCGGGTTGTTGAATAGGAGTGCAGATGTCAGATACTCAGTTTCATACAGTTGTTGAACTTTCCAAAGCTCTCTCAAAGAGAGAGGTAAGTGCCGAAGAATTGGCAAAAGAGTACTTAAACCGAGTTGAAAACGCTCAGGGTTTAAATTGTTTTCTTGACGTTCGTCCAGAAGTGACGATGGCGCAGGCACAGGAAGCGGACAAAAAAATTGCAGAAGGGAAGGCAGGTCGTTTAACAGGAATCCCAATTGCGCATAAGGATATTTTTGTAACGAAAGAGTGGGCATCGACAGCAGGGAGTCGAATGCTTGAGGGCTACATGAGTCCATTTGATGCAACGGTTGTCTCTAAACTCAAGCAAGCCGGCATGGTGACGCTCGGAAAGCTGAATTGTGATGAGTTTGCTATGGGATCTGCGAATGAGAATTCGGCGTACGGGAAGGTATTTAATCCGTGGGATTCACTCGCTGTTCCTGGTGGAAGTTCTGGCGGTTCTGCAAGTTGTGTAGCGGCAGGATTGGCTCCGATTGCGACGGCAACGGACACAGGAGGATCGATTCGAGAGCCGGCGAGTTTTTGTGGCGTCACAGGCGTAAAGCCGACGTATGGTCGACCAAGTCGTTTAGGGATGATTGCTTTTGCCTCAAGTCTCGATACGGCCGGGTTAATGGCGCATACGGTCGAGGATATTGCATGGGTTTTGGGTGACATGGTTGGATTTGATCCATGGGATTCAACTAGTGAAAATGTCCAGACAGAGGATTTTTCGCGTGATTTGCAAAAGGGGGTGAGAGGTATCAGGATTGGCATCCCTCGTGCGTGGTTTAATCACAGCTTGGATCCGGAAGTTGGCAACGCTATTGCGAAGGTAATTGAAGAATATAAGGCGCAGGGCGCAGAGATTGTGGATATTGAGCTTCCGAATGCAGATCTGGGAGTTTCTGTCTATTACGTGGTTGCTTGCGCGGAGGCAAGCTCAAATCTGTCCCGTTTTGACGGTGTTCGCTACGGGTATCGATCCAAAGAATACGGCGATATTCAGGATATGATTAAAAAGAGTCGAAACGAAGGATTTGGAGCAGAGCCAAAGAGACGTATTTTGATTGGAACATATGTTCTGTCTCATGGATACTATGACGCTTACTACATCAAAGCACAGAAGGTGAGGCGTCTGATAGTCAACGAATTCTCAGAGGCATTTCAACGCGTGGATGCTATCTTGAGTCCGGTTACCTCATCGACAGCATTCGATTTCGGAGCCAAAAGCGATCCTGTTGCGGCTTATATGAGCGATCTTTATACGATTCCTGCCTCCTTGGCGGGGCTCCCATGTATGAGCATGCCGTGTGGAATCCATTCAAACGGTCGTCCCATTGGGGTGCAATTAATGTGTCCTCGGTTTGAAGAGGCAAAAATGCTTCGGATTGCAAATGCCTATCAGCAGGCGACAAGATGGCATGTGTGCCATCCTAAAAAACAGTAAGGAGCAACGGAGGAAAACATGCAGTGGGAAGTAGTCATAGGGTTAGAGACGCACGTTCAACTCTCGACCCAGTCTAAGGTTTTTTCTGGTGCTTCAACAGCATTTGGGGCGGAGGCAAATACACAAGCTTGCTACATTGACCTTGCTTTGCCCGGAGCGCTGCCAGTGCTTAATCGAGGAGCCGTAGAACGGTCAATGAAGTTTGGGTTTGCTATTGGGGCGGAAGTCGCAGAGCAGTCAGTTTTTGATCGTAAGAATTATTTTTATCCAGATTTGCCGAAAGGATATCAAATCAGTCAATTTGATCATCCTATTGTCAAGGGAGGACAACTGACATTTACGGTTGAGCCCAAGGGAGAGAGTCCTTACGTTAAAACGATCAATATTACTCGAGCGCATCTAGAAGAGGATGCCGGCAAGAGCAACCATGGGATCTTGCGGGGAAAGTCAGGTATTGATTTGAATCGTGCGGGAACCCCTCTGCTGGAAATTGTTACGGAGCCAGAGTTGCGCAGTTCGGCAGAGGCTGTTGGCTATGCGAAAGCGCTTCATGCACTTGTTGTTTGGCTTGGTATATCCCATGGAAACATGCAGGAAGGTAATTTCCGATGTGATGCGAACGTTTCCGTTAGACGGATGGGGGAGACCAAGTTAGGCACACGTTGCGAAATCAAGAATCTCAATTCATTTAGATTTTTGCAAGAAGCGATTGATTACGAAGTACGTCGCCAAATTGATGTCATTGAAAACGGCGGAACGGTTGTCCAAGCAACGCGATTGTACGATCCGGATAAAAATGAAACGCGAGAGATGCGAAGCAAGGAAGATTCGATGGATTATCGATATTTTCCGGATCCAGATTTGTTGCCTCTTTTTATTAGTCCGGAATGGAAAAAAGAGGTTGCAAAGGAAATGCCGGAACTTCCAGATCAGATGCGTCAACGCTTTATTCGGGATTACGGTCTGAATGAGTATGATGCTTCGGTTTTAACTTCAAGCCGTTCGGTTGCTGACTATTTTTGTAAGGCCGGAGAATTGGTAAAGGACAAAAAACTTGTCGCTAATTGGGTCATGGGGGAGGTTTCTGCGGCTGTCCATACGTCAGACGGCATGGATTACTCAACCTGTCCGGTGAAAGCAGAAACGCTGGCAAAGATTCTCAATAGGCTTTCAGACGGAACGATTAATGCAAAAGGAGCCAAGCAACTCTTTGGTTTGCTTTGGACCAAAGAGGATGCAGAGGTCGATTCCCTTATTGAAAGCGAAGGATTAAAACAAATTTCTGACGCAAGTTCCATTGAGCTCCTCATCGATGAAATTCTTAAAAAGAATGTCAAGATGGTTGAGGAATTTAAGAGCGGGAAGCAGAAAGCCTTTAATGCGCTCGTTGGTCAGGCAATGAAGGCAACGCGAGGGAAGGCAAATCCTCAACAGGTCAATGACATCCTGCGGAAAAAGTTGTCTGCATAGAGACATTGAAAGGAATAAAAGGAAACTAGATAAACCAGAAGGGCAGCAAGTTTTTTCCTGAAAGAGAATTTTATGTTGCGTGTGATGACATTTAACGCCAATGGTATTCGTTCTGCTTTGAGGAAGGGTTTTTGGACTTGGTTTGAAACTCAAAAGGTCGATATCTTGTGCGTTCAGGAACTTAAGGCCCAGATTCAGGATATTCCTCAAGAATGTCAGAAATCTGATGATTATGCGGCATGGTTTCATTGTGCACAAAAGGCAGGATATTCAGGCTGTGGTTTGTGGTCTCGGAAGCGGCCGAATGATGTTCAAATCGGCTTTGGGGAGAAAGAATTTGATGCCGAGGGACGCTATGTGCGCGTGGATTTCGACAAGCTGTCAGTCGTTTCTGCGTACTTTCCATCTGGAACCAGCGGTGAAGTTCGTCAGGAGGCGAAATACCGTTTTTTGGAGCAGTTTTTCCTTCATATGGAAAAGCTTCGCAACAGCGGACGCGAGGTGATTATCTGTGGAGACTTCAATATTGCCCACCAAAAAATAGATCTAGCTAATTGGAGGGGAAATCTCAGACACTCGGGTTTTTTACCCGAAGAGCGAGCATGGCTCTCCAAATGCTTTGATGGGGATTGTTGGGTAGATGTGTTTCGTCGGTTAGATCCCAGGCCAGATCAATACACGTGGTGGAGCCAAAGAGGACGTGCTAGAGAAAAGAATGTCGGCTGGAGAATTGATTATGAGGTTGCAACACCAGGAATAGCACAGATGGCATCGTTGGCAAATATCTATCAGGCAGAAAAATTTTCAGATCATGCCCCGCTCACGATTGAGTATGAGGGAGATTGGATTTAATGCAACTCGAACAGATGCTCTTTTCTCAAGGATTCGGGACTCGCTATGAGTGCCGAGTCTTGATTGAGCAGGGAAGAGTTGTGTTTGATGGAAAAAGACTTGAAAGTGCGCAGGAAGAGATTAACCCAGAAGGAAAGTGGTATTGCGTTGACGGAAAAAGTTGGCCATATGTAGAAAAAGCGGTGTTAATGCTTAACAAGCCGACCGATTTTGAATGTTCTGCAAAACCTAAAAGTTATCCAAGTGTACTTAGTCTTCTTCCTCCGCAGTTGCGAAGGCGGGGCGTGCAACCTGTCGGCAGACTTGATGCGGATACGACAGGACTTTTGTTGTTAACAGATGACGGGATGTTGAATCATCGTCTGACACATCCGAAACGTCATGTTGAAAAAACATATCGAGTAGGTGTAAAGCATCTTGTGAGCGATTTGCTTGTTGAACGACTTCTTTCTGGCGTGATGTTGAGAGATGAAGATCAATGTTTAAAAGCGATTCGATGTGAAGCTCTTTCTGAGCGAGAAATTTCCATGACTATCTCAAGTGGAAAATATCATCAAGTCAAACGCATGATTGCGGCAGCGGGCAACAGAGTCGTTTCACTTCACAGAGAAAGTTTTGGGGGATTGACAATGCCGTCCGATCTTTTGCCGGGGACATGGACTTGGGTGTTTGATTTCGCAGGACGCTGATTTATGACCGACGAAAAGATGTCCGGAGTTCAGAGCGTTTTGTCCGTGTACAGAAGACCGGAAACGATACGTATGCTTTTTTTGGGGTTTTCCTCTGGGTTGCCCCTTTTGCTTGTTCTTGGAACGCTGAGTTTTTGGCTTCGTGAGTCAGGAGTTGATCTAAAGACAATAGGATTTATGAGTTGGATTGGATTGTGCTGGGGGATGAAATGGTTATGGGCTCCCTTGGTTGATCGCTTATCTATCCCAGTATTGACAAGTCTTTTAGGGAGACGCCGTTCGTGGCTTGCTCTGACGCAGACGGCATTGATCCTGACGTTAGGATGTATGGCTTTTTTAAAGCCGGGGCAGGATTTGCCTTCAGTGATTTTTTTTGCAACGTTAACGGCTTTTTTCGGTGCAACTCAAGATGTCGCAATTGATGCTTACAGAATAGAAAACGGCTCTGAACAAGAGCAGGCGGCGTTTGCTGCTGCATACCAAACCGGGTATCGAGTAGCAATGCTTTGGTCCGGAGCCGGAGCACTGGCTATTGCAGGAGCCTTTGATGGGGCGCCTGGCGAAGGCTGGAGTGTTGCGTATCTTGTGATGTCTGCGAGCATGTTCATTGGACTCTTGACGACGGTTTTTAGCCCTAAGCCCAAGCAGGAAAGATCGATTCCAAAAGCCCAATCTTTTTCACAGTGGTTCTACCAAGCTGTTTGTTTGCCGTTTTATGATTTTTTTTCTCGTTTCGGCTGGTGGGCGCTGGTTATATTGGCGTTAATTTCTACGTATCGCATCAGTGATGTTGTAATGGGGGTTATGGCCAATCCCTTTTATCAGGATTTGGGTTTCACTAAGCAGGAAGTCGCTGCTGTCAGCAAGGTTTTTGGCGTTGTTATGACACTCTTGGGGGCATTTGTCGGCGGTATTGCGGTTTTGCGGATGGGAGTGATGAAAACACTGTTCATTGGCGCGGTACTGTCTGCAGCAACGAACCTCCTTTTTTCGGTACTTGCAAGCATTGGTCACAGTCTGACTTTTTTAATTTTTACGGTCAGCGCTGATAATTTAGCGGGGGGACTAGCAAGTGCTGCTTTTGTCGCGTATTTGTCCGGTCTGACAAACAAAGCCTATTCTGCGACGCAATACGCTCTTTTTTCTTCCATTATGCTGTTCTTGCCAAAATTTCTTGCAGGTTTTTCTGGAATTGCTGTCGAGACAGTTGGGTATTCTTATTTTTTCGTCGCAACGGCTGGGATGGGAATCCCGGTGCTGGTTTTGGTTGTTGCAGCAGGACTTGCACGGAAAAAGTTGGCTTCCAAGGAAGACGGCTAAGAATTTCTTGCCCTTTTGTTAATGTACATTCCTCGTAACTTCAGCGATTTCACCAATGCAGGCTTGAAGATCGGCAAGAGCTTCATCTAGGTTTGTGAAGGGGATTTCTTTGTCGATGGATGCCAGAAGCGCGTGGCTCACGTCGTCTTCTTTGTCGGTGTGAGAGTAACGCAGGATTCCAACGAGAGCAGCTTGAACCGCAGTATTTCTCATTTCAAGAAGTTCTGGCCAAAGGCAACAGGCGAGTAAAAAGCCGTCTGAAAAGGGACGTAATGCAAAAAAAGGGTCCTCAGATTCATTTTCTTCAAAGAGGATAGGATCGATATTCTTCTTCAAAAGAATGGCAGCTTCGAGTTCTCTTCCTCGTCTGAAGATGAGTTGTTTCAACTCGGAAAAATGAGCAATTCTGCTGTACGCCGGAGCATGCCCGTCAACATCCAAAACCAGAGGAAGCCACTTCTCCGCCAAAGGAGGGTGTTTCATGAGGGAAATGGCTGTCAGAAAACCGTCAAGACCATCTGGTTCCATAGGAATTGATGGTTCAGGGATGCTTGCTAGCAGTTCGCCCAGCGTTTCAATTTCATCTAGAGCGAGAGGACGATCTTTCATAAATCCTCACAGCGGTTTATGTAAAGAATTAATTGCTTCCTCCATCTGATTCGGATCTTTCAGACGGAAAATTTTAGCCACGTTCTTCTCACAGTCTGCGCAACTTGTCGTTAATATCCTTTCCTTCAAAGCGAGGATTCGTCCGCTTTCCATTGAAAAATTTCTCAGACCGAGACCGAGAAGAAGTTCAAGCATTTCAGGCTCTCCAGCGATTTCTCCGCAGATGCTTACAGGAACGTTTGCATCCTGCGCTTCTTTTGTGACATGCCTGATTAAGTAAAGGACAGAGGGATGCCGGGCAGCTTTCAAGTGATTAACAGAGGGATCGTGGCGACTGTTAGCCAGCGTATGCTGGATCAGATCATTTGTTCCTAGACTGATGAAATCGAGTTTTGGCAAAAAGGCACGAATCCAGATTGCAGCAGCCGGTACTTCAATCATGGCTCCCAGGGGAATGTCTTTCTTATATTTGAGGCCGAGTTTTTTCAGGTCAGCTTCTGCTTTTGCGAGTCGCTCACGAGCAAAATCAAGTTCCGAAGGATGAACAATCATCGGCAGTAGCAGGCGAGCATCGGATCCTGCCGCAGCCCGTAAAATAGCGCGAAGTTGTGTATCAAAAAGAGCGGGATGGGAACGGAAGAATCCGAAACCCCGCTTACCAAGATTGAGCGCTAATTCTTCTGTGCTGCTGAGTTGAAATTCGTCGTTAGCAACAACATCAATTAACTTGTCGTCCCCTAGATCCATCGTGCGAAGGACCACCGGTTTGTTTTTCATGGGGCGGATTACGCGTCGGTAGGCTTCAAGTTGTTCTTCTTCAGTCGGAAGTGTCTTGCGGTTCATGAAGAGGAACTCGCTCCTGAACAAACCGATACCCTCAGCCCCGACATTTACAGCGTCTGTTGCGTCTTCCGGCAATGCGACGTTGGCGAAAAGGTGAATGTGAACATTGTCGACAGTGCTTGATTCCGTTTGCCGTAATTTTCTCAATCGACTGCGGATTTTCTTGTCTTCACGAAGGCGTGCACTGACGGTATCAATGGTTTGTTTGCTAGGAAAGATCGTGACGAAACTATTTGCTGCATCCAGCAAAACTGGATCATCCGTCTCGATTGCTTCTACAGCGCCAGCGGCACCGACGATAACAGGAATCTCAAGAGACCGGGCAAGAATAGCGGTATGGGAGGTTGCAGAATCTGCTTCTAAGACCAGTCCGGAAAATTCCTCGTCGTAACGTCGTTTAAGGACAATGATATCGGCTGGACTCAATTTTTCTGCAAACAGGATAATGCAGTCGCCCCCGATGGAAAGTTCAACGTCGTCACTTAGCTGCCTGCGCCCTGTTAAAACCCGTTGGATTCGATCAAAAACATCACTGATATCATCAATACGCTCAGCCAAGTATTCGTCGTCAATTTCACGGAAGGTTTTGCGAAGTTCCTCTAGTTTGAGTTCCAGAGCCCATTCGGCGTTGACAAGTCTTTCGCCGATAATGTCTTGAGTGCTTGTGATTAGGGACTCATCACAGAGAATCTGCAAGTGCATTTCGAGAAAAGCGCTTGCTTCAGCAGGGGCTCCCTCCAAAGGAGTTTCTGCAAGATTCTCTAGCTCTTGCGTCACGGCAGAAAAAGCACTGCGAAGCCTAAGGGATTCAGAGCGGACTTTTGGTTTATCAATAGCGAAGTGAGGGATGCTCAGAGTTTCGGAAGAGCATTTCAGTGCCTTGCCTAGTGCGACGCCCGAGAAAATGCGAACGCCTGAAAATGTTTTTGATTCGTGCTCTTGGAGCGGTGCTTCCTCTCCTGCCGTCCCTTCGGAAGCTTTGTCAGATGCAACTTCCGTATGATCTTGATGCGGATCGTCTGCGGTAAGAGCAAATTCCTGAGCAGGGGATGCCTTGTTCAACTCCGTTGAATTTTCTTTCTCGCTGCTCTTTTTTAAGGAAGTTCCGTCTGTCATGCGCTATTCCTCCTCTCCAAAACGAGAATCAAACAAGGCTACGATTGCGTCTGATGCTGCAATTTCATTGGTTCCTTCAAATTCCAGACGAAGGGTGTCATTGTGTTTGGCGCCGAGAGTCATGACAGCGAGGATCGATTTTGCATCCGCGCATTTGCTCCCCTTTTTTATTCGAATGGCGCACTCAAATAGATTGGCAGTTTTTGTGAGAAGGGCAGCGGGACGAGCGTGAACACCCAATTGATTCTTGACAGTAACTATTTTGACGAGCATATCGTGAAAAAGGAAAGCCAGTTCTTAATAGCGTAATACTAGAGTTTCTGGAAACTTTAGCAATAGTCGAAAGAGATTTTTGATAGGAAAAGATAACTCCTTTGTGAAGATGTCTAGGCGGATTTGCGAACTGTGATTCCAAAACTACCTGCCTCTTTAACCAAAGAGCAGAGTTGGTCAAACGGTTTGTTCCGATGACAAACGGCAGTGAGCACCATCGGCAGATTGACGCCGGTGATCAGAACGGTGTCGGCGTGTCTCAACAGTTGCTCTGCTATGTTGGCAGGCGATGCCCCTATTACATCGGTTAGAACCAGAGTAGATCCTTTTGCAGACAGATCAGCAGATAACTTGGCGCTGATTGAATCAGCAACAGCAACAGGATCGGCATCTGGTGAGACATCAATTGCGAGAAGACTATTTAGACTGTGTTCGTCGTAGCCATACACGTGCGCGGCGCACTCTTTGAAGGCAGAGGCAAGCGGTGCATGCGCAATAATAAGGATCGAAGTAGTCACAAAACCCCCAAAAATCCAAAAATCCCAATCTCCGATTGTATCGGGATGTTTTTTTCTCGATGTGACTAGGAATTGTGTTAACTTTTTATTAATTCGTATTAAAATTCATTAACTTCGCTTAATCACCTCTTATTTTCTTGTATCTTGAATAAATTGTGATAAGATTCTTTTAGTTAGCAACGTTGTAAGGACGCCACAATGGCTTTGTTGGAATTTCGATCTAAGTGTGCTGGTGGATTTTTTTTGATGCCGGAGACATTCCAGGAAATTTGTAAGGTTGTTCGTTGTTCTTACTCGGAAAGAGGGTGCTGGCCGCCAAATGAGTTGAAGCAAATTCTCGATCTGCTAGAAGAAGAGGTTGCTCGCGAAAAAAAACAAAAGGCAATAGGCGATGAGGAATTTCGAAAACGCGAATTGGCTGGACGCGGCTCATTATCTTTCGATGTTGAAGAAGAAAGGCAACGTCGGGATAACTATGTGAGTTTCGGGATGCGAACATTTCCTCTTCGGGAGATGATTCGAGAATCGATTAAGAAGCAAGTGCCCGTCATGTGGGGCATCCCTTAGATTCGCCAAAATTCTCGCGTGAAAATAACAAATATTGTCACGATTTCCAATCGCCCCACCAGCATGCAAAAGGCACATAGCCAAAGCTGCGGAGAGGAAAGGGTGCCGTAATTAACGGCCGGGCCGACACTGGCAAGGCCTGGACCGGTGTTCGTCAGACAAGCAAAAACAGCGGAAAAAGCTGATGCGGCATCCATGCCCGATGCGATTAGGCACAGGCCTCCTGCAATTAAAGTGGCAATCCACAGCAAGAGAAAGTTCAAAACCATGAATACGATTGAGTCAGGAATAGGTACTCGGTTGATTCGGAGCGGAAGGATGGCATGAGGGTGAAGCGTTTGTAAGAATCCCCTTGACAGTTGTTTAAGAAGGATGAGTGCTCGCACCATTTTAATTCCTCCTCCGACGCTGCCGGAACAGGTGGCAAAGGCAGCAAGACAGAGCATCGGTATGGAGGCCGAGATGGGCCAATGACTGTAATCGGCGCTGCTGAACCCTGTTGTGGAAGCCACGCTTACTACGTTAAAAAGGGCATAAAGGAAGGCTTCTTTTGGTGAATCATAGGTTTCACTGACATGCAATACAAGGGTTACGATGCCTATGCCGATGGCAAGAACAAAAAGCCAAGCTCTTGACTCGGGATCTTGCAGATAAAGTAATAAAGAACGTCGTTTCCATGCAAGGAAGTGCAGGGAGAAACTCATTCCGCTGATTATCATGAAAATAACGCAAATAAGGTTGATGGTAGGGTCAGCCCAAAAAGCGAAACTCGCATCATGGGAGGAAAATCCTCCGAGGCTCACAGTGGAAAAAGAGTGAACAATCGAGTCAAACCAAGACATCCCAGCGAGTTTGTATAACAATGCGCAGGAGATACTCAAGGCAAAATAGATCCACCAAAGGCCTTTTGCCGTGCTGGCAATTCTTGGGGTGAGCTTTGTTGCTTCGATTGTTGTTCCGATTTCCGTATTTGCAATTGAAGATTTATTTGTTCCAATACCAAATAAGGAAGAGAAGGAAGGGACTGATTGGCAAAGACTTACAAGACGAAAAAGCTGAGAACCGCCAACTCCCATTAACGGAAGCAGAGCAATAGCCAGAATAAGGATTCCCATGCCGCCAAGCCAGCTAAGCAGTCCGCGCCAGAAATTGATTGATTCAGGAAGGTAATCGACAGAAAACGCAGTGGCACACGTTGTTGTAATGCCGCTCATCGCCTCAAAATAGGCTTCCGACAAGGAAACGTCGGGTAAGAAAACCAGTGGAATTGAAGCAAAAAGAGGAAGAATTGACCAAAGAAGAGAGGCCAATAAGAAACCGTCCCTTGGCATCAAATCGCGTTTGTCTTTTCGTGTAAGCAGAATAAAAAGAGTAGCACAAAGAAAGGTAAGAATAGTGCCTGCGAAAAAACCGAAAGCGGCTCCGTCACCAAAGCAAAACGAAAGAATAAGTCCGAAAAGTTGAACACAGGAAAACAAAAGAAGGATGATTCCGATAATGTTCAAAACGGGAAAAAGGAGATAACGCAGTTTTATAAACATACGTAACCTCAAAGGAAATTGACATCAACAGAAAAGAGAGCTTCGATTTCTGGCAATAAACGCTTATCTCCAGAAAAAACAATAATGCGATCTTCAGAATTTACGATGAAATCTGGAGAGACTGGCAAAAATTCGTTGTTTCGGACAACGGCACAAATATTTGACTGTTTTGGAAGTTTGATTTCTCGGATGGCTCGCCCGACAACTTGCGATGTTCCATGAGACCCATGCGCAATCAACTCAAGAATTTCCGCACTCCCATGCCGCAGGCCGTGTACGGCAATGATATCGCCATGCCTCACATACTGGAGGAGTTCGCTTAAAGTGACTTGGGTTTTGGAAATTGTGACGTCGATGTTTGTCTCTCGGACGAGGTCGGCAAAAGTTTGGTTGTCAATCAATGCGATTGCTCTCTTCGCGCCAAGTCGCTTAGCCAGCAGTGCTCCCATTATGTTTTCGTCGTCTTGACTGCTAAGACTGATAAAAAGATCACAAGTGTCAATATCGACATTAATGAGATCCTCTTCTTGCAGGTGAGATCCCCTAATCAATAGAGTCCTTTCGGGAAGATGTCGCGCAACTTCGTGCGCAATATTCTCGCTTTCTTCCAAAATCTTCACGTTACAGTTAAAACGATCTTTCATCCCAGACACAATACGAAGCGCCATATAGGAGTCGCCGGCCAGAACGAGATTCCGATTTTGATTTTCCTTTGGATGGACAAGGTGAATCAATTCACGAATACGGGGCTTGTTGACGATTGCCAGAAGCTCGTCACCTGTTTCTAGTGAACGGCCAGAGTCAAGTAGTTTGCCCTTTCGGAAAAGGGCGACTTTAATGGCTTGAATTTGATCAAGTTTCTCTTGGAGAACATTTTGCGAGACTTTGGAAAGGCCGCTTGTTTCATCAATTGGAAGAGAGACAAGATACAGCAGATCCTCGGCTAAATTAACAATTTGGAGTGCTTCTGGAAATTCAATCAGGCGTAGAAGCGCATCTGTAAGAGCTTGTTCCGGCCAAATCGTGCTCGTGATGTGAAAGCCGTCACTTCCAAGCAAACTTGGATAGTTGCTTAACTCATTGCGCCGAACGCGTGCAATGCGTGTAGGTACATTGAAAAGCTTTGCCGCTAAGAGAGAGGCAACCAAATTTGTTTCATCACTTGCTGTCACTGCGATCAGAATGTCGCAATCCTCAATTCCGGCTTCTCTTAAAACAGCGGGACTTGCGGCATCGCCAATAATTCCGCGCAGGTCGTAACGCCGCTGCAGTTGGGCAATTCGATTAGCGTTGACATCAACAACAGTAATGTCATTGGACTCGCAGACAAGAGTCTGCGCAACAGCGTTGCCAGTATGACCTGCACCAAGGATCAAAACGCGCATGGGCAAAGAATGCTACTTATGGGAAATGCCCCTCGTGACGCTGGAAGGGCGAGGAATATCCATATGAAGAGCTTTGAGTTTTCGGTATAAGTGTGTCCGCTCGAGGCCGGCATGCTTGGCAACGCGAGTAATTTGGTGTTCCTCAAATTCGATTAATTTCAGGAAGTAGGCGCGCTCAAGAGCTTCGCGAACCTCTCGTAAGGAGGCACTAAAATCAATCACTACATCGGTTCCCGGAACCGGAATTCTCGGTAGGGTTGCTGGGACGGCAGGTTTGGCAATAACAGGAGCGGCAGGAGTAGAAGGAGTTCCAGTTCGGTACTTGGCAAACGCTTGAATGCGATTTTTTACCTCAATTCCGTGCCGAACGGCCTCCAAAAGCTTCTGCATGGAAATGGGCTTTTCTAAAAAAGACAAAGAGCCAAATTTCGTAGCTTCAACAGCAGTTTCGATCGTTGCATGTCCGCTCATCATGATGACCTGGCTATCGAACTGTTTGTCGGATTTCCACTCCTTAAGCAACGACACTCCGTCCATGTCGGGCATCCAAATATCAAGCAGGATCAAGTCGAAACTAGATTGCGCAACTTTACGGCGAGCCACTTCGGCATTTTCCGCTTCTTCAACGGCATATCCCTCGTCAGAGAGAATCTCCGAGAGGAGATCGCGAATGCCGATTTCGTCATCAACAATCAAAATTTTCGCCATGATGCTTTACTCTTTGCGGTAAAAATAAGATTGAAAACAAAGCGATGCCAATCAAGTGTCCAAGAAAAAAAAGAAAAGAACGTCGGCCGATAATACTGCGAAATGATAGCGGACGGGAGTAATTGTTTGATTTAGATCAAATAAAAAAGCCTGAAGGCGTGAAAATTAAATTTCAATCGGAAAGACGATGGTAACGCGCGCCCCAAGGATTTTTCCTGCATCCGAGAGTCTATTTTCTATAGAAATTTTTGCTTTATGTTCTTCTACGATCTTCTTTACCATCGGAAGGCCAAGTCCAGTTCCCGTTGGTTTTGTTGTGACATAGGGTTCAAATGCTTTGGCTAAAACGGTCGATTGAAATCCTGGGCCATTGTCCTCGATTGTCATTTTGATGGCAGATGGCGTTTCTCCCTGCATTACCGATTGTGTCGTTATGCGAATGAGAGGATTGTCTGAATCCGAACAGGCTTCAATGGCATTTCCAATCAGATTGAAAAGAACTTGACGCAATTGAGCTGAGTCAGCCTGAATTGGGGGAAGCGGCGTTTCAAACGAATGAGAAAGTTGAATGCCCCCGGAATGATAGAACATGACCATGTCATCGATAAGAGCGTTTAAATCTGTGCTTTTTAAGTTCGGAGCAGGCAATTTTGCGAAGTCTCGAAAGTCATTTACCATTTTTTTCATGGCATCGACTTGATTGATGATCGTTGAGGTAGAGCGAGCAAGAAGGGCAGCGTCTGAAGGGGAGAGTTTGTCTTGCAGTTTCATCGACAATCTTTCTGCTGCGAGTCGAATAGGTGTTAGCGGATTTTTAATTTCATGAGCTAAGCGTCTTGCAACTTCACTCCAGGCTTGAGCTTTTTGAGCATCAATGACTGTTGATACGTTGTCAAATGCGACTACCCAGCCGACAGTACCTTCAAGCACAAGCCGAGATCCTCGAATGAATAAGGCAATGCTTGAATTGGATTTCCTAGAGAGTTCGAGATCGATATGAAAACTTCCGGTGTCTGCAATACGGATTTGATCAGAGATTGCTTCACAAAGTTTGGGTTCTGTGTCTGAAAGACTGTCTCCCGGAGAAAGATGCGTCGGAGCCAGAATAGTATTGGCACCGGCATTTACCATAAGGACGACAAGCGACTCGTCTAAAACCAATACCCCGGCGGAAATGTTTGACAGGACGCTCTCAAGGTATGCACGGGATCTCTCGGTTGCTAATCGTTGATTTTCGATGTTTTTTTGAGCTTCTGCGATTTGAGCCACCATGGAATTGAAAGATTGAGTCAATTCATTAATTTCATCGTTGCCCATAAATTCTCTAATAGGAACAAGATTGCCGTCGGCAACTTTTTTTGTTCCTAGCGCTAATTGCATCACAGGCTCTGTCATTGTTCGTGCAAACCATAGCGCTGCCACAATGGCCGCGAGCAAAGTTAAAAGCATTGTGAGGGTGAGAGATATTCGGTAGATCGTTTGAAGAGATTCGCGAGATAGAGCAAGTTCTTGGTAGTCGCGGGAACCTTCGACGAGTCCGCGGGCTCCTTCGGCAAACTTTAAAGGGACAGCATTTGAGAACTGTAAGAAATAATTTTCTCCCAATGTTAACGCCGGATAGATTGGAACGAGTGTTCTAATTCTCATCGGATCTTTTGGTGCAGAAGATTCTCCTTCAAGAAGAGAAAATCCGTTTTTTTCGAGAGAATCCTGTAATTCAGGTGCAAGGGGAATATCAACTTTGACTTGCGAGTTAGCAGAAATAGAGGAATTTGTGATATTTCCCTGAGCTTGAAAAATAAGCGCAACGTCAGCTTCAAAATCTTCTCGCAACTTCTCAATGCCGGCATCCCATTGACTTTTTGGAAGGTCTTCCAAAGTCAATGCGGCTCTTCTTGCAAAAAAAAGTAATCGATTTCTTTCGTTTTCAAGGATGTCACTTGACAGTATGACGCCTTCCTCTAAAGCGCGTTCGATGCGGGTATCAAACCAAGAATCGATCGACCGGCCGATAAATTGGGCGGAAACAAGGTAAAGAACCATGCAGGGGACAAATGCAATCACGGCGATCGCACACGTTAGGCGCACCGTCATTCGAGAACCAAAAGCATGGGCACGCCATCTAAAGTACAGGCTTATTCCTCGTCGTAGAACAATGATGAAGAGGATGATTGTTGTAAGAACATTAAGTGCAATCAGGGCGGGAAAAAAACGGCCTATTCCCGTCGACGCAGCGCCGCCTGCTACGGCGTGAATCAACAGAAAAACGCCGATGATGACAACACCAAAAAACGCAAACCGCAACCCTCGTTGCATGAAGAATCCTTTAGTCTCTGTCAGAAAGCCTGGAAAGAGGAATAGATTCCCAGTCGCTCTCTAGGGCCCAGTCAGAATTGCCGCCAATCGTGACCTGAAGGGGTTTTGGAAGACGAAGCAAATCCAGACGCATTCGCGTCTCGGCAAGAACATTATCGTGACTGTATATTGCCTCGTTGTCTGCAACAATCCATCCGCGAATATTTTTTAACAACAAAAGAGCTTGATCAAGGGTATCAAAGGACTGAACGAGACCATCTCTGGAGAGGCGCAGTTGTCTAGAAAGAGGACTGTAACTGAGTCGCTGGAGAAGGGTGGATGTGGCGATGGTTTTATCAAACCAAAAAGCGCGGGATTTTAGAAGTCTGAATTCATAAGAAAAATAAAGAGCAATTCCGCGTCTAAGGTAGTCGGTTAGGACTGGAGACAAGTCAAATTCCCAGTTGACACTGAGCAAGAGGCCTGTTGAATTTCCATCAGTAATCCGCTGAATTTGGGCTCCCATCAACTGAACGTCTGTGGACTGCGCACGGACGCCGAAAGGATTTGCCGCGACAAAAGGAGCAACAAGCATTGAGCTACACAGCAGTCGTCGTGAAACCATGCTAATCATCCTTTTGTCAATAGCGCATAAAAAAAGCCATCACTTACCCGAAGGATTTCTCCGGAAACGCCGTGTTCAGAGTCGGAAGGGAGAATCGTAATTGACGCTGGAAGCCCAGGGCCGAGTGATTTCCCATGCGCATCCGCATGACGTTTTAAAAAATCTGCAAGTTGCTTTTCACCTTCTTCCTTGAAGACTGAGCATACGACATACAAAAGCCTTCCTCCAAACTTTAGGAGGGGCCAAAGTGCTTCTAAAAGTTTCTTTTGTTGTTTTGCAAGCGAATCAATGTCTTGCGGTTGTCGTAAGAAAGCAATATCGGGATGACGGCGAAGGATTCCGCTTGCTGTACAAGGGGCATCCAGCAAGATGGCATCAAAGCGTCTTTTACCTGCCCAATCAGCAGGGTTTGTTGCATCAGCTTTCATCACGGAAGCTTGAAGATTTAAGCGAGTCAAATTTTCAGAGATAAGGTTTGCTCGTTGAGGATTGACTTCAAGCGCCAGAACATTTGCATCCGCAATTTCTAAGAGATGTCCTGTTTTTCCTCCGGGGGCGGCACAAGCATCCAAAATTGTTTCTCCGTCCTTTGGAGAAAGAAATTGGGCGGCAAGTTGTGCGCCAGCATCCTGAACGCTGACGAGTCCCTCACGAAATCCCGGGATTTTGTCAACGGTCGAGGCAATGGAGACCAGGGCTCCGTCTTTGCCGAGCGGCGTTGCGACAACACCTTCTTCCTTGGCTATTTCACACCATTTTTCAGGACTAAGCCGTCGTCGATTGACTCGAAGCACCAAACGGGGAGGGATTTTTGCAAGATCAAGCAACTGATCGGCGGATGTTTTTCCAAGGTCGTTCACCAATTTTTTGTAATACCAATTAGGGGCATTGTGACGAACTCTAGGATCCTCCATCGCTACGGATGTCAAAGCAACTTTTTCTCGACAATAGCGCCGGAGACAGGCGTTGATAAATCCCGTTGCATGAAAAAGAGATCGGTGGGATTTGGCAAAAATGATTGTTTCGTTAACGATCGCATAGCTTTTCTGCGGAGTTGTGATCATTTCGCTCAGACTGACCATAAGTACTCTTCGGATGAGTAACGACGGAGGCCGTGTGACCAGAAGGTCTACAAGACGATCACAAAGAAAATAGCGGCGAACGAGATCGTACATAACAGCTTGAAGAGCAGGGCGAATCTCGTCACCGAAAGTGCTACTTGCAACCGCATTGTCGAGCGTCTCTCCTTCCTCAAATCGGGAAAGAGCTTGAACAGCAGAGCCAAGAAGACGAGAGAAAACAACGCTCATTGCAGTATGTCTCCAGGCATGAGGGGAAAACTTTGCAGAAAGGCGGAGGCATCCATAATTGGCTTGTTAGCCTTCTGAAGTCGAAGACATTGAAGAGCCCCGTTGCCACACGCGATGATGAGCTCTTTTTGTGAACAAAGAGTTTCTCCAGGGGTTCCTGTCCCTTCAACGGAACGAGCTGCCCAAATTTTGAAAGATTCTCCATGAAGAGCAGTGCGAAGGCCAGGGAAAGGAAAAAAGGCGCGACAGCGACGTTCTAAGGCGAGACTTGGAAGACTCCAGTCAATAAGAGCCTCTTCTTTGAGAATTTTCTTCGCATAAGTCGCTTTCGATTCATCCTGAGGTTTAGGAGTAAGAAAACTAATTAAATCCAAAGCTTCGACAATTGATGAGGCGCCGATGTGCATTAGCTTTTCCGTCAGAGTGGAAGCTGTGTCTGTATCAAGAATCGGGATCTCCTTTGTCAAAAGCACAGGCCCCGTGTCCAATCCCTTTTCCATTTTCATAATTGAAATTCCGGTTGAAGCATCTCCTGCCTCAATCGCTCTCTGTATCGGTGCTGCTCCGCGCCAACGTGGTAAAAGAGAAGCGTGAATATTGAGTGCTTTAAAAGCCTTTTTAGCTCCGATGCCACGGGGTGCGTAAAGAGCTCGTTCTGGAAGAATAAGTCCGTAAGCGGCGACAATTAAAACATCTGCACCGGAGCTTTCTAATTGGGACAATGCCAACTCTGCATTTTCCGGATCTTTTTTTACGGATAGTGTTTGCGGTGTGATAACAGGTATTCCGTGTTTTTGTGCAATTTGCTTGACAGGAGAAGCTTTGAGTTTCATTCCTCGCCCGCAGGGACGATCGGGTTGAGTCAAGACAAGAACGACTTCGTGGTTAGCGTCAATAAGAGACTGAAGAGCTGTTGCGGCAAATTCTGGAGTTCCAGCGAAAGCAATACGCATAGAGACCTCTGGCACCAATATAATAGAAAGACCGATTTTACCGTTTCACCCCTTTCTGCAGGTAAATCAGACACACAGCTTCAACAGAAAGAAAACTAAAACGGAAGGAATTTAGGATGAATCATATTTATCGTTTGGCGTGGAAAGAGTACGGAGACCCGACATTGCCGACGATTGTTCTTTTAATGGGGCTTGGAATGCCATCAGCGGCTTGGCCTGAAAGTTTGATTCAATTGCTTGTCCGAAAGGGATTGCATGTGATAGCTCCGGACAACAGAGACTGCGGCAACAGTGAGCATTGTGAGGAGAAAGTTTCGACGTGGACTCTAGCGAAATCAATTGCTCTGTATTTGTTAGGCGGTTCTGTTAGGGCTCCGTACGTTATGGATGACATGGCTTCGGATGTAGAAGCCCTTTTGGACAGGTTAAAACTTGATCGCGTGCATGTTGCCGGATTTTCTTTAGGTGGAATGATCGCTCAAGCGCTGGCAGTTCGGGCTCCCCATCGGGTAATTTCTTTGACGTGTATTTCTTCGGCAAGCGGCAATCCGAGGACGGGACTGGGGAAAATTGGAGCTGTTCGGGCAGTTCTGAAAAACTGTACGACAGGAAAAGACAGTGCTGTTCGTTATAGCTGTCTCGAGGCGTTACTGAAGAAGATTGGAAGCCCCAATGTTCGCTACAGCAGAGTTGAGCTTGCGCGATATCTGCAGATTTTTAATGAGGCCAATATTTCGGAGGATTCGGTTCGCCGGCAACTGATGGCAATTCTTGCAGGCGGGAATCGATGCCGACAGTTGCGTCAACTTGTTACTCCAACGTTGGTTGTTCACGGTGATGCTGATCCGCTTCTGCCGTTGAGGGCTGGGGAGGAAATAGCCCAATGTGTTGAAAACGCAAAACTATTGGTTGTTCACGGAATGGGACACGACCTGCCAGAAGTTTTTCTTGGAAGGATCGGTGAAGCTGTGGCTCAGCATTGTTACAGCGGTGTTTTGCGTTAAGCCGTGTGATTCTTTTTCTCTCGCTTTTTTTCTCGACGCAATTTAGAGAGCTTTGCGATAGCACGAGTTCGTTTGAGTTGACTCAAATGGTCGATGAAAACATGCCCGTTCAGGTGGTCGACTTCATGCTGAACGCACACTGACAATAACCCATCGCAGTCAAACTCGATGGGTTTTCCATCGAGATTGGATGCTGATACATGCACTCTTGCAGGACGTTTTATTTTTTCTGTCAGATCAGGAAGAGACAAGCAACCTTCTTCTCCCTCGATGAGTTCCTCTGTTAGTGCGGTAACAACAGGATTGACAAGAACGAGCAACTGGTTCTTTTCATCAGAAATATCAATTACGACAAGACGGATTGATTTGCCGATCTGAGGGGCCGCCAGTCCTACTCCTGGAGCGGCATACATGGTCTCCGCCATGTCTGCAGCAAGACGTCGGAGCTCGTCATTGAATTCAGTGACTGTCTGAGAGGGAGTTGCAAGAATTTCTGCGGGGTATTCAATGATCGGCAACACAGCCACAATAATTTTCTCCAAAAGATCAGAACAGAAAAAGTCCGAATGCTTCCTATTCTATCTGTTTCTAAACAAGGTCTTCACAAAAAAAAGAAACAAAAGGGAAAAAACTCACAGTTGTCCAATCTAAAGTGAGGCAAAACAAACCAATCAGGTATTGACGGAAAAAATTGCATTTATTTCTTGTGCCTCAGTCAAAGAGAGAGGATGAGACAACCGATTCGAAACATGAAAAGTGGAGACTTGGACGAGGGATGAAGTACGGGATGCTGTCTTAAGGCATTTAAAGGAGAAAGTCAGAATGGAGAAGATTCCCGAAAAGGCGAGTTTGAAGAAAAAGAGTTCCGAGCAGTTTCTCTTTTTTTTAAAGTATGGCTATTCTATAAAAAGAGAGGGAAGTCCTGGAAAATGTAAAAACAGGACATAAACCCTGGAGAAAATATGACAAAGTTGATTATTGCGGAAAAGCCGTCGGTAGCCACGGACATCGCTCGAGTATTGGGCGGAATGAAAAAGAAAAATGACTACTACGAAGGCAATGGATGGATTGTGGCGAATGCATTGGGACACTTGTTGGAGCTCTCTTGTCCCGAGAAATATGAAGTCAAGCGGGGTAAATGGACATTTGCCCATTTGCCTGTATTACCTCCGACGTTTGATTTGAAACCGATTGCAAAATCGGGCGAAAAACTGAAAAGCCTTGCGAAATTACTTCGTCGGCCGGATGTTGAGGTTGTCATCAATGCATGTGATGCTGGCCGAGAGGGGGAGTTGATTTTTCGGTACATCATGCAGGCAACGAAGGCGAAGAAGAAGATTCAGCGCTTGTGGTTGCAGTCAATGACTCCGGAAGCAATTAAGGAGGCTTTTTCTCATTTGAGATCGGACGAGCAAATGACAAAGCTTGCTGATGCGGCCCGTTCTCGCTCGGAGGCAGATTGGCTTGTTGGTATCAATGGAACTCGAGCCATGACGGCATTCAACAGTTTAGACGGAGGATTTTTTCTGACGACGGTTGGTCGCGTTCAGACGCCGACGCTTGCGATTGTTGTTCGTCGCGAAAATGAGATTCGAAATTTTCAGCCTAAAAATTATTGGGAATTAGAGGCCAATTTTTCTTGCGGAACGACTGAATATACCGGTCGGTGGTTTAACCCAAATTTCAAAAAAGAACCAAACAATGCGGACGCAAGAGCGGAACGCATTTTTGATCACTCTGTTGTAGAGGCTATCATTGATCGAATCAAGGGGAAACAAGGAGAAATAGAGGAAATTAGCAAGCGAACGACTAGTTTGCCTCCGCAATTATTTGACTTGACAAGCTTGCAACGAGAGGCAAACAATCGATTCGGATTTTCCGCAAAAACAACGCTTTCTATAGCACAGGCACTTTATGAAAAACATAAAGTATTAACGTATCCGAGAACCGATTCTCGTGTATTGCCGGAAGACTATATAAAAACGGTTTATAAAACACTGGGGGTTCTTTCTGCAAATGAGGAGCTTGGTTCATTTGCCGACAGAGTTGTTGCAGAAAAGTGGGTTCGGCTTTCTAAGCGGATATTTGACAATACGAAAATTAGTGATCACTTTGCCATTATCCCGACTCTTCAATCTCCTAGAGGGGTGTTTACAGAAGCGGAGCAAAAAGTATATGACCTTGTTTTAAAAAGGTTTATTTCTGTTTTCTTTCCTGTGGCCGAGTACGATGTCACGACGCGAATTACGAAGATTGGACAGGATTGCTTCAAAACAGAAGGGAAAGTGCTTATTTCTGCCGGCTGGATGGAAGTGTACGGAAGATCTGAGATCGGAACCGGCCAATCGCTGTGCCCGCTCGGCGACGTAAGGACGGCGAAGACGACATCGGTTCAGGAAAACGCTCTCGAGACGCGACCGCCTTCAAGGTACACAGAAGCAACGTTGCTTTCTGCAATGGAAAGTGCAGGAAGATTGGTTGAGGACGGAGACCTTCGAGAGGCAATGGCGGAAAAAGGACTCGGAACACCCGCTACCCGTGCGGCGATCATTGAAAATCTTATCGAACAGAGATATATGCGGCGGGAAGGCCGGGAACTAATTCCAAGCGCTAAGGCTCAACAACTCTTTACGCTTATTAAGGGATTGGGTATAGGCGTTTTGTCCGATCCGGCTTTAACGGGGGAGTGGGAGTATAAGTTGTCGCAAATTGAGCGAGGCAATTTGGAAAGGAAGGATTTCATGTGTGAAATCCGAGAGATGACCACAAGCATTGTAGATACTGTAAAACAGTATAAAGGGGAAACAGTGCCGGTGGAAAATCCCGCCCATTTGAAGCACCGGTGTCCAAAATGCGGAGGAGAAGTTGTCGAAACATATCGACGGTTTTCTTGTGTAAATCCCAAGTGCGATTTCAGTCTTCCGAAGCACCCGGGGGGTCGAACTTTTGAGGTTGAAGAGATTGAGGAACTGCTTGAAAAAGGAACCGTTGGTCCCCTTTCAGGGTTTATTAGCAAAATGGGGCGCCCATTTGCTGCAGTACTCAAACTTTCTTCAGAGAAAAAGCTGGAGTTTGACTTTGGGCAAGAAGAGAAATCGTCAGATGAAAAGGATATTGCTAACTTGCCGGTGATTGGAGTCTGCCCAAAATGCGGAGGGCGCATCCTGCAGGGGACAACGTCATATTTTTGTGAGCATACGACAGGACAACGTAAATGCGATTTTCGGTATGGTCGTGTGATTCTGCAACAGCCTATTTCGACCGAAGAATGTAAAAAAATTCTTGAAGAGGGCAAGAGTTCTCTCTTACAAGGATTCATAAGCAATCGAACACATCGATCATTTAAGGCGTACCTCGTTTTGGATAAGAAAAGTGGGAAAATTAATTTCGAATTTCCTGAGCGAGAGGCTGGCAGCAAAAGCAAAAAGCAAAAAGAAAACAAAGGGGAAACTAAGAGAAAGTAATTAGAAGAACTGGCAAGAGACAGAATAATTCAAAAAAATCGTTTTTCTCTTAACAAAGTCAGGAGCCTTTCCGATTGGTTGGGTAGACTTAAGAACGGAGTTTGAAATTCTTTTTTCTTTTATACGAGGATATTAGTTGTTATGAAGCTAAGTGCGCTCTCTGTCGCCGTTGTATTGGGAACGGCCTCGCTTTGTACACAGGCAGGGCCTGTGCTTGACGCCGTCAAGGCTCGCGGTCAGGTGATTTGTGGTGTTAATACGGCAGCTCCAGGGTTTTCTGCTGCAGACTCGCAAGGACGTTGGAGTGGTCTGGATGTTGACACTTGTCGTGCAGCTGCGGCAGCTGTTTTAGGGGATGCGAGCAAAGTTAAATTTGTTCCTCTTTCTTCGCCTCAACGCTTTACTGCTCTGCAGTCGGGCGAGGTGGATATTTTGGCGCGCAATACAACGTGGTCACTTACGCGAGACGCAAGTCTGGGCGTTGTTTTTGCTGCGATCAATTATTACGACGGTCAGGGATTTCTCGTTCCAAAAAGTTTGAAAGTTTCAAGTGCAAAGAAATTGAATGGCGCAACAATTTGCGTGCAGTCCGGAACTAGTTCAGTTCAAGCGCTGGCAGACTATTTCACAGCAAACAAAATGAAATACAAGCCGGTAATGTTTGACACAACGGAAGCGACACAGGGGGCTTTCTTGTCTGGACGTTGTCAGGTGTACACGACAGATATGAGCGATTTGGCTGGGGCAAGAACTCGGGCTCGCAATCCTCAAGATTATGTCATTCTTCCTGAAACAATCTCGAAAGAACCTCTTGGCCCGGCAGTTCGAAGAGGAGATGACGAGTGGTTCCAAATCGTTCGTTGGTCGTTCTATACGATGCTGGAAGCAGAGGAAAATGGTTTAACAAGAGCCAATGTTGACCAGGCGAGAACTGAGAGCAAGAATCCTCAGGTAATGCGCTTGGTTGGAACGGGGGACGATACGGGTAAGCTTCTAGGACTCGATAAGGATTGGTCTTATCGAATCATTAAGCAGGTGGGAAATTACGGAGAAAGCTGGACAGCTAATTTCGGACCGAAGACCCCGCTGAATTTGCCCAGAGCACTTAATAACTTGTGGACGAATGGTGGCTTGATGTACGCACCGCCGATCCGTTAACGGCTGAAGGTGTACTTTTGAACCCGCGTAAACTCCTCCCGAGTTGCGCGGGAATTCTTTTGCTCCCTGCTCGTATAATGCCCGTTCTTATCAATGGAAATCTTTTATGAAGGCACAAACCGAAGAACAAAAAATCGGCGATGATGCGTGGCGAAAAAGGGAAGCGGCGCGACGGCGTTCAGACTGGTTGATTCAACTTGTGGTGATTGTTGCAGTCGTGTTCTTTGTTTGCATGCTTTCTGGAAATGTATCCGAGAATTTAGCCGCTCGGCACATTCGGAGCGGATTTGCTTTTTTGGTTAATTCCGCTGGCTTTGACATTGGTGAATCTCTGGTCGCTTTTCAATCGACGGATGCCATGTGGCATGCGTTTGTTGTCGGAATGATCAATACCGTCCGTGTGTCAATATTTTCCATTTTTTCGGCGTTAGTTCTGGGAGTAGTGGTTGGACTCATGCGATTGGCCGAGCATCCAATCTTACGAGCGCTGGGAACGGCACACGTTGAAATTTATCGCAACATTCCGCTCATTATTCAGCTTTTCGCAATTTATCTTGTCATTACGGAACTTTTGCCAGTATCTGACGATGCTTTGCACTTTGGACAGTGGGCCTTGCTTTCCAAAGCAGGCTTGCAGGTTGCCGTTCCTCAAGAGGGGACTTCTGCTATTTTGTTTTCTTTCGTTATTGCTGTCCTGTTTTTTATGCTCGTTCGAGAGCGGTGTCTTAAAAACATGACGGAATTAGTCGCATCACTTGTGGGGATAGGAGCGGCTTTTTTTTCTTTCGTGATCACGTGGATTTCTTTCGGATTTGTCGGAGGTTGGAGCAAGCCCGTTATAGAGGGATTTTCAATTGAAGGAGGCGCTGCTCTCTCGCCGGAATTTTTGGCATTGTGGGTCGGACTGACATTTTTCACATCGGCTTCTATTGCAGAAATTGTTCGTGCCGGAGTCCTTGCCGTTCCCCGAGGACAATGGAATGGGGCGCTCTCGTTGGGAATGACAAAGTCGCAGGTTGTTAGTTACGTTATTTTCCCTCAATCCATGCGGTTAGCCATTCCTCCGTTGGCAAGTCAGTTTATGAATCTGACAAAAAATTCTTCGCTTGCGGTTGTCATTGGTTACCCGGATTTGGTGGCTGTGGGGAATATGTCTATTAATTCAACAGGGCAGGCGCTTGAAGTGATTGTCATCATCATGACGGTCTACTTGGTTCTAAATTTGGTCATTAGCGTTTGTATGAACGCACTTAATGCGCGTGTGCTTCAGGCGCCACGGTGAAATTATGAGAACGGAGAAAGGATTGCTTCTGTGGGATCGGTTGCGTGCGAACTTTTTTTATTCTCGGTTTGCGACCGGGGTAACGCTTGTTATCGGCTTTCTTATTTGCATCACATCCTTTTATCTTTTTAGTTGGAGCGTTTCCAACGCAGTATTTCGCCCTGATCCCGAAGCTTGTTATGCTGCATCTGGGGCGTGCTGGGGGTTTGTTGCTGAAAAGTGGCGATTGATTATTTTCGGACGATATCCCTACGAGTTGCAGTGGCGTCCTGCTGTTGCCGTGACTGTTATTCTCGCCATGCTTGTCGCAACCGCCTGTCCAAGGTTTTGGACTCGAACCGGGGCAAAACTGATATCCGTCGGATGGTTTGCCGCGTTTTTTGTTTTTTTTGCTCTAATGTACGGAGGCCTGTTCGGCCTTTCAAAAATTGATACCGACAGTTGGGGCGGGTTGCCTCTGACTGTTATCCTGACACTGCTCGGGATGACCCTGTCGATTCCAGTCGGAATTGTTCTAGCGCTTGGAAGGAGAAGTCGATTAGCGGTAGTTCGAAGTCTTTCAATCGGATACATCGAGATTGTGCGAGGCGTTCCGCTTATTACGGTGTTGTTCGTTGCAAGCTTTGTTTTCCCTCTTTGGTTGCCCGCAGATGTTCGGATTGATCCGTTTTGGCGTGTTGTTTGGGGAATTGTCCTGTTTCAGGCCGCTTATATGGCGGAAACTGTGCGAGGCGGACTGCAGACAATTTCAGCCGGACAGTTTTTTGCAGCGGATTCTTTGGGACTGTCGTATTACCAAAAGTATGTTTATGTGATTCTCCCGCAGGCACTCGTCGCTGTGATCCCTGCGTTTGTCAATAGTCTATTGTCGACGTTCATGGATACGTCTCTTGTCACTGTTGTCTCAATGTATGATCTCACAGGAAGCCTTGCATTGGCTTTGGGAGATGCTGTTTGGCGCGACTTTTTCCGTGAGGGGTACATTTTCATCGCAGCCATTTACTTCTTCTCCAGCTTCCTGATGAGTCGTTATAGTCAGTGGCTTGAAAGACACTTTCAAAGCGGGAAACTGAAGGGAAATTAGCATGACTGGCTATATTCTTGCGCATACGCATGAGTTGGACTCTCCGCTTACTCCGGAAGCTTTTATGCGCGGAATAGAAGACTTTAGTCGTCGTCCTCATGTGTATATTGATGGATTGGAACAGAGCGAAATTCTTGAAGAAAAACAGGTAGCAGAGCGCAAATTTTTTCGACGCCGGCTTTGCTTTGGAAAATTTTCTTTTGAAGACACGGTGACGCTCTCAGACAAGATGGGATTCGTGGAGCAGATTCCAGCAGTCGGAGAAATAAGTGCTTCTCTTTTTATTATCTGTTTCAAAAAGCTGTCGAGAGATCGAATTCGAGTGAGGTTTACGTATCGAGAGGATGCAAATGTTCAACTGCCTGAGTTTGTAAAAAAACTGAGGCAGGAGGCATGGGTGGCAAAAGACAGAGGTCTCTTGAAAAAAATAGAAGCGATGTGCTGTTGCAATGGAATTGAGTGAGGATATCAAATGGGAAAACAAAAACGCTTAAGGAAAGAGCGTGCAGAAAAAAAAGAGTTTGAAGAGGCCTTTGAAACACCGCGACGTCCAAAATGGTATTACACGGTCTATCGACTAATGTTGGTCTTTGTGGGTTGCCTTGCTTTGACAATCATTGGTGCATGCCTGACGTCCGAGATGTTGCCGAACACCAAATCAGTATGGCCGGGGCTACTGACGATTGCTAGTTGGTTTTTCTGGATTTTGTACGTCTTTAAATTTATGAAAATTAAAGATTGACAGGAATCTTGCAGCAAAAAAAATGCTCCGATTCGAAAGAATCGGAGCATTTTTTGAAAAGAGACTATTCGTCGCGGCAACGCATAATTGCATTTAGAAGAATGGCTCCGAAAGTTGCGGTTCCGATGCCTCCGAGAGAGAAGCCTCCCAGATTCAAAGTGAAATCGCCACCGCCGAGAATCATTGTTACTGCTGCGATGATGAGATTGTGATTTTTTCCAAAGTCCACTTGATTCACAACCCAGATTCTGGCGCCGGCAACAGCGATCAAGCCAAAAACGACGATGGAACAGCCGCCGAGAACCGGTTGCGGAATCGTCTGAATCAGAGCTCCAAACTTGGGAGAGAATCCGAGAAGAATGGCAAAGCCGGCCGCTATCACGAACAAAAGTGTCGAATAGACACGGTTGGCTGCCATGACTCCGATATTCTCACCGTACGTCGTCACGCCAGGGCCACCGACAGAGCCTGCAAGAATTGTTGCAATGCCATCGGAGAAGAAAGCTCTTCCCATGTAGGGATCAAGATTCCTTCCTGTCATTGCCGTGACCGCCTTGATATGTCCAAGATTTTCTGCGACAAGGATGATGACAACGGGAGCAATGAGAACAATTGCGTTTAGAGAAAAAACGGGAGTTTTAAAAGCAGGGAGACCAAACCATGCGGCATTGGCGATAATGGAAAAGTCAATTGGTTTCCCAAGTCCCAACCCGTTTGTCAGAATGGCATAAACCACATAGGCGACTGCCAAGCCGACCAAAATCAGGAGTTTTTGCATCAGTCCACGTGTATAAACGGCAACGAGACCAACGCTCAAAACAGTGAACAGAGCCATGCAACCTTCAAAGGTTCCGGTTCCGCAACTGTGCACGGCTGTCGGGGCTAGATTCAAACCGATCACAGCAACGACAGAGCCCGTGACGACAGGAGGCATTAATTTTTCAATCCACTGTACGCCGGTTGCCATCACAATGAGACCGACTGCAGCATAGATAACGCCACAAACAACGATGCCACCGAGAGCAACAGAGATGTTGGCATTCGCTCCGGATCCTGTTACGTATCCCGTGGCTGCAATGACAACGCCAATAAAAGCAAAAGAAGAACCGAGATAACTCGGCACATGTCCGCCAACAATCAAAAAGAAAAGAAGTGTTCCGATGCCGCTCATTAACACGGCAACATTTGGGTCAAAACCCATCAAAATCGGAGCCAAGATCGTCGAGCCGAACATTGCAACGACATGTTGCAAGCCGAGCGCGACCATTTGATTTGCGGGGAGGCGTTCATCAGGAGCGATGACGCCGTCGGTTTTGAGTTTCCATTGCGGAAAGTAACTCATGATTTTTCTCCAAGACAGAAGTCCACCTCGAACGACACTTTCGAGGGCCACTTACTGGGGCGAAATTCTATTGAGTAAGCGGAAGGAAAAGAAAAAGGAGTTGTTTTTTTATGAGTTTGGTTAAAAATGGTTGAAAAAAATAAAATTGTTAAAAAAAGATGACGAAAGTTATTGCAAGCAGAGGGGCGGATGAGAGAAAATAGCGACCCGGTGTTTTCTCAAGAAATATGTCCCTGATGCCTGTTGCGCAGAAGGGACGTTTTTAATCCAATTTTGCTTGCCTAATGCCAGAGAATGTTATTGACTCAGAGGTTCGTCGTCGGCGCACTTTTGCGATTATTTCGCACCCTGACGCAGGAAAAACGACACTTACTGAAAAATTGCTTTTATTCGGCGGAGCAATTCAATTAGCTGGTGCAGTAAAAGGTCGCAAAGCGGCACGGCATGCAACAAGCGATTGGATGGAAGTTGAACAGCAACGCGGTATCTCGGTGACGAGTTCTGTGATGCAGTTCGAATATGCGGGACATATCATCAATTTGCTTGATACTCCGGGGCACGAAGATTTCTCGGAGGATACCTATCGAGTTTTGACAGCCGTTGATTCTGTTGTCATGGTGATTGATGCTGCCAAGGGTGTTGAGTCTCAGACAATAAAATTGCTGAACGTATGCCGGATGCGAAAGACACCGATCATTACCTTCATCAACAAAATGGATCGTGAGGTTCGAGATCCACTTGACCTCCTTGGTGAAATTGAAAGCATATTGAAGCTCTCCTGCGTGCCGATCACATGGCCAATCGGAATGGGAAAAACCTTCCGCGGAGTCTTTTCGTTAAAGCAAAATCATCTTGTGAAATTCGCTCCCGGTGAAGCGCGTCTTTCAGAGAAAACAGAGTTGATCGAGGGATTGGACAATCCTCGATTGGATGAACTTTTCCCAATGGAAATGAAAGAGGTAAGAGATGCGATTGAGCTTGTTCAGGGAGCGAGTGAGCCTTTCGATCTTGGCAGATTCCTTGCTGGAGAGCAAAGCCCAGTGTTCTTTGGTTCGGGAATCAACAACTTTGGTGTGGAAGATGTTTTGGATGCTTTGATTCAGTGGGCTCCTTCTCCGTTGGGACGAGAAACGGAATCTCGTCGCGTCGAGCCGACGGAAACTTCATTTTCTGGTTTTGTCTTCAAAATTCAAGCAAACATGGATCCTCGCCATCGAGACCGTATCGCTTTCCTGCGGGTTTGCTCGGGAAAATATGAGCCGGGGATGAAGGTTGAACATGTTCGGCTGGCAAGAGAGATGAAAATTCAAAATGCGTTGACGTTCATGGCAAACGAACGCGTGCATATGCAACAGGCGTATGCAGGGGATATCATCGGCATCTATAACCATGGACAACTGCACATTGGCGATACTCTGACAATGGGTGAAACCTTAAGATTTACGGGGATCCCCTATTTTGCACCAGAATTATTTCGTTCCGCTCGTGCTCGCGACCCGTTAAAGGGGAAACAATTGCATCAGGGATTAAAGGAACTCGGAGAGGAAGGCGCCATTCAGGTTTTTGAAGGTGAATTCGGGAACCTGATGCTGGGAGCCGTGGGGCCATTGCAGTTTGAAATTGTGGCGCAACGGCTAGCGACAGAATACCGGGTAGACGCTATTTACGAGCAGACAGATGTTTCAACTGCCAGATGGTTGGTATTCCCAGATGAAGAGACCCGTAAACTTTTCTGTTCAGAACAAGCGGCACGCTTGGCGAAAGACAGCGAAGGCAATACGTGCTATATGGCAACATCCATCTATAACTTGCAAACGACAATGAAGCATTGGCCGAAGGTCGAATTTCGTGTGACGCGAGAGCAGGGGCAAAAATTCAGTTAAGAGGAAAGGTTCTAAGTTTTGAACGAACTGAATTAGTCCCAAGCAAATCGTTTTTCGGAATTTTTCTCGAAAAAATGAAAACAGTTGCTGCGGCTTCGCTGCTGTAGCCCTGCTCGAAAAGTTTACGTTTCCTTTTTTCCTTCTGTTGGGGCGTTTTCCGCCCATAAAATGTCCCCGTCAGCAGGTGGTCTACTAGACGGGGCAGTTTAGTTTTTGCTACTGTTTTTCAATAAAGTGATTGAGTTTGTTGAGCCGTCAAATAAGTTCAAGAAATTTTTTAAGCATTAGTGTGCGCTCTTCGACAGTATCTAGCCGAAGAAATTCGTGGTCTGTATGGTAGTCACCTCCGGCTGGACCACATCCGTCAATGACGGGGGTTCCCATTAATGCAAGATTGTTTCCGTCAGAAGCTCCGCCTGCATCAACGAACTTCGCTGTGAAACCAACTTCAGTTGCAGCCTGAGAAATTTTTTCAACAAGATCTTTTGTTGCCTCAGAAAGGGGCATGGCGGGCTTAAAGGTGCTTTGCTCAAATGTTGTGACGATGTCTTCGCCCCAGTTTTTTTTCGGCAAGAGCCTTTAGAGCTTCCTTTTGCCGAACTTGCTCTTCGTTTGTCCAGTAACGAGTATCAAATTCAACATAAGCATGTTCTGGGATGACATTGCTGACTGTCCCGGCTCGCAATATCCCGGCAGTGATGGTAGAGCCTGCTTCAAAATTGTTCAATTTATCGGCTTCAAGAACGAAGCGTGCGGCAGCAAGCAGGGCGCTACGACCGTCTTGGGGATTGTTGCCAGCGTGAGCGGCTCGACCGATAAATTTCACAGTGTAGATAGAAATTCCTTTTCGAGAGCGGACAAGTTCACCATTCGCGCGAGCACCTTCGCAAACAAGAGCACAACTTGACTGTGCAGCAAGATTGGTTAGCCAAGCATTGGAAAAAAGAGAACCAGTCTCTTCGTCGGGATTGTATGCGACAGCAATCGAAAGACGTTCAAGATCTTCTGGACGAGCAAGTTTGAGAGCATAAAAGATTGAGAGAACGCCTGCTTTGCAATCGCAACAGCCAGGACCATGAGCAAGGAATCCTTCGATTGAAAAAGGTCTGGCGGCAGCTGTCCCATTTGGAAAGACGGTGTCAAGATGAGCATTAAAAAGCACGTCGTAGTGATTTGCCTGAGGTTTGTTCCTCGCTAAAAGCCCTCGACCAACTCGCGGACCGAGGTCAACAAGTTCACATTGAAAGCCGATTGAATCAAAGTGGCGTTTCATGATTTCGGCAGCCTGTGTGACTCCCGCCGTATTGGCTGTTCCTGCATCGATGTTGACAAGTTCTTTTAGGTCTTCAATGTATTCTTTCAAGAAGGACATGTGAGGCTCCGAGAAGAAGATGAAAGCGAAGTTTAAAATGAATACGACAAAAACGAAGAAAAGAAAAAAATGAAAATTCAAGCGGTTTTATTCGATTTGGATGGTACGCTTATTGACACGATCCCTGACTTGGCATTCGGTCTCAATCAAATGCTTCGCAAATTTGGGAAAGAGCCTCTAAGTGTTGATCAAGTTTCCTCTATGGTTGGACGGGGAGCTCTAGATTTGATGGAACGCGTGTTTAAGGCGCGAGGCATCGCAACAAATGAAAAAAATTTAAAAACAGCCGTTAATCAGTATTGTGACATAATGGTTCACAATGGATGTTCTCACAGTGCTGTTTTCCCAGGAGTTTTTGATAGTTTGACGAAACTTAAATCCTTGGGGATAAAAACTGCGATTGTGACGAATAAACCGAGAAGCATGACGGATGCGGTGGTAAGCGAAAAAGGACTTCTTCAATTTGTCGATTGCGTGGTCGCGGCAGGAGATGTCCCAAGTGTTAAGCCACAACCGGAGATGCTTTGGTTTGCCTGTGAGAAACTTGGCGTGCTGCCGCAACAGGCTGTAATGGTTGGCGATAGTTCCAATGATGCACTTGCAGCAAAAAATGCCGGTATGCAGGTCTGCCTCGTGACCACGGGATACAACGGAGAGATGTCGATTTCTCAGTGGGCAAATGAGAATGGGTTCCCGAATGTATTTGACAGCATCACAGCTGTTTCGGAGTTTGTCCTTAATCTGCAGGCAGATTAAAGCGAGCGCGAAAGCGAACAGAGGATCCGAGACTATTTTTTGCGATCTCTCTTCCGGTTTTTGTTATCGCCTGCTCAAGTTGGCAAAGGGGAGTTTGCTCTTTCTCTGCATCTGCTTTTTTTCGATACAGCCGATAATTTTTTCTTCCGCGGGAAGGCGTCATATTTGGCATGAGGACGTTGCACCCTGCGAGGATGCCGAGTACTCGTCCATTGGGAACCAGGGCCTCTAGTGCGGTTGCCGCTGCGATGTTGCAGGTAGGAAACAAAAGGCGGGTAACGGCGAGCATGTTGAGCGATTGAGTTAACAGTCGGCTCACCGGAAGCGTTTTTTCTCCGATCATGTCGCCACCTTCACTCTCAATGTATGGCCCCATGCCGAACATGTCGGCATCAACAGATTGAAATGCGCGAAGGTCTCCAACAAGATCATCAATTGTTTGTCCGGGCAATCCAATCATGACGCCGGTTCCAATTTGATAGCCAGCATTCCGGAGGTCAGAAAGCGCTAGGTAGCGAGCAAGGAGAGTTTTCTTTCTTCGGTTATTCCCGTGAATTTTTGAAAATAGCGAAGGATTGCTTGTTTCCAGTCGCAGGAGGTATCGAAGTGCTAGACGATTGCCGCAGGCCTTTGCCCAACGTTCATAGGTCTGAGGAGATTGTTCTCCGAAAGAGAGAGTCATCCCGCAACCGCTTTTTATTCCCATTGAAAGACTGAGGGAGTGGATAGCCTCAAGAACTTCACAAATAAAATCGACAAATTTGTCGTCCGAACGTTCGCCGCTCTGCAATGCGATTGAAAGATATCCTGCAGAGAAACTTTTCCTTGCTGCAGTGAGAATTTCATCAATAGAGAGCGTGTACCGAGGAAGGGAGAAATTGTGTTTTCGGATCCCGCAGTATCGGCAATCGTATGTACAAAGATTGCTGACTTCAATCAGTCCACGCATGTAGATGCGATTGCCAAGGATTTTTTCTGTTCGGGAAAACGCCTCTGAATAAAGGGCTTCACATTCTTCTTTGTTCTCAAGCGAAAGTAACAAAGCGAGCTCTTTGTCCGTGAACTGCGTTTTCGAAAGAAGTGCGCTCAGTGCGTTGGATTTCATGAAACTACTCAGAAGTAAGGCGTTGTAGCTCTTCTTTATAGGCGCGGAGAGCGTGCGGGTGTAATTCAAGTACTCGTTCAAGTACTCCTTGCAGATAACTAATGGCAAGGCCGTAGTTTGTCATGGGAACATTTTGCCGACAGGCCACAGAAAGTCTGCCGAGCATATGCCTTCTTGTCATGACGCAACCGCCACATTGGATGATGACGCTGTAAGGACTAATGTCTTCAGGAAAATCTTTTCCGACAGAGATATCGGTCGTGAGACTTGCACCTGTCTTTTCAGCGAGCCAACGAGGGATTTTTTTTCGCCCTATATCATCAGGCTGAGGGTGGTGAGAGCATGTCTCGCAAATTAAGATCTTGTCCCCATTTTTTAGAAAATTGAGATGCGCTGTTCCGCGTGCAAGACTTATTAAGTCGGATTTCATCGCCGACATTTCAATGGAGAATGTCGTAACGGGGATCGAAGGCGGAACAGCAGAGACAACTTTGCGAACAATCTGACTGTCTGTGATGACAAAAGAGGGGGGCTTTTTAGTCTCAGAAAGAGCCTGAACAAGCTCGTTTTCTCGAACGACAAGGCATTTTGCATCTTTGTCTAAGATGGCACGAATCGCTTGAACTTGAGGAAGAATTAGTCGACCCTTTGGCGCGCCTGTGTCAATAGGGACAACAAGAAAAACGGTGTCGCCAGAATGGACTAACTCAGCGAGAAATTCTGGTTCTGGCTCTCGCTGTTCAGATAAAACAGAAATCATCAGAGACCGCAAAGAGTCGATGCCGAAACCTGTTTTGGCAGAAACAAGGACATATGGAATCAGCAGCGAGGAAAGTTCTTTTTGAAAACTTTCTGAAACTTGTGTCTCATCGGTCTTGTTCAGTACAAGAATGCAGGGAAGTTTTTGTTCCTTTGCTTGTTGAATCAGCGACTCTTCAGTTTTTCCAAAACTATCAGCTGTCGTAACGATCAGAGTCAGATCCATCCAGGAAAAAAGCAAACGAGAGCGAGCGGCTCTTTTTTCTCCGAGTAAACCAGTGTCATCGAGTCCTGCAGTATCGATGAAAACGACGGGGCCGAGCGGAGAAAGTTCGGCCGCTTTTTCAACAGAATCGGTTGTTGTACCGGCGACGTCACTAACGATGGAGATGTTCTGATGAACAAGGGCGTTCATAAGAGAGGACTTTCCGGCATTTCTTTTGCCGAAAAGTCCAATATGTAATCGAAGCCCTTTCGGAGTTTCAGAGAGAGGGTTAATTCTCAACGGAGTCATAGCACGGCAAAAAAGGCAAACTCAAAGGTGTTACATGTCGCATTCTTTCAGTGGCTTGCGTAATTCGGCCCTTACGTTATCCATTCCTGAATAGAAGGCTTTCATCATTACAAGTCCGAGGAATTTTCCTTTTTCTGTAACAATGAGATGGTCGCTGTCGGCAGGATCGTTTTTAATGGCGCCGATGAGTTTTAAAGCAAGCATCTCTTTGATAAGAGCGGTATCAAGATTCGTGTGATAAACGTCTCGGAAATACCTTCGGGAAAGCCTTCCTGAGAAGATACCTAGCATGAGTCTGTATTGCAAAACAGCATGCTTATCAAAGTCCCGCTGTCGTTCAATGCCTGTTTTCCCTGCGGCAATTCTTTCGTTGTATCTCCTTAGACTGAAAGTATTGACGTAGAGTTTGTTGTTGAGAAAACTAAATGCACCGGACCCCACGCCAAGATACTCGTCATTGTCGACCACATATTCGTCAATGCCTTCATCATGAGTGCGTCCGAATGTCCAACTTGTGAGTTGCCGGTAGCGGGAGCCAAGCGTATTCATAATAACGCGATACTGATCCGCAAGTTCATCGCCTTTTGCGGCGATGGAACCCTTGACACTCTTTTTTGTCTGACTCGTGACCATCAGAGGATATGTCGTGATTTGCCTCGGATTCAATTGCATGAGCAAATCCATGTCCCTTTCCAACATAGGGAGACTTTGTCCACGAAAACCGAAAATCATGTCGATGTTCGTTGTCGGAAAGAGTTCCAAAGCTTCTTTAAGCCGCTCGTAAATAAGTGCTCCGGACCCAAACTTGTCATACCTTTCTGTGAGCTTAAGGATAGAGTCATCAAAGCTTTGTACGCCGATGCTCATACGGTCGACGAGCCCCTTAAGACGTTTAAATGTGGGACTGGCGATCTGCAGCGGATCTGTTTCGCAAGATATTTCTTTGAGACTGGGAAACAGAGTTCTTGCGAGCTCAAGGGTTTTAATCAGTTCATCCTCAAGGATTGTTGTGGTTCCGCCTCCGACATAAAGGCCCGTAAAGTCGTACCCGAGAGCCTTCACATAGTTCATTTCTTTTCGAAGATTTTCAAAATAGAGACGAGCTGTGTGTTCCTTGAAAAGAAATCGGTGAAAAGTACAGTACGAGCACAGTGTCTTGCAGAAAGGCACGTGCATATACATCATGTACTTGTGGCCGTCGATTGGAGCGGGAGGGTGGTCAAGAATAATGGGATCGCATGTGAGGTAGCGAGTCGTGTAAAAATTCATGACCTGATCCGCTAATCGGATCGCCCAATTTGGAAGGAGTTCTCCAAGTTTTTTTTCAGCGGTTGCCGTAACCATAAAGAAACCTATTTGTGAATGGCGTACATTGCGTCAATTTCTTGTTGGAACTTTTTATACAAGGGACCCCGTTTAATTTTCAGTGTCGGTGTAAGGAGACCATTCTCAACGGACCAGGGTTCGAAAGAAAGGATAACATTGCGCGGCAAAGCATAGTGAGGGAACCCGGCAGCCGCAATTTTCGCTCGACGAATGACGGCGGCTCGAATGGCAGTTTGTTTGTAGGCTTCCGGATCGGAAGGATCAATGTTGTATTGTTTTGCGAAAACGGCCCATTCCTTTTCATTCACAACTGCGAGGAATGTGATGTAGGGACGGTCTTCGCCGATTACGCAGGTTTGCGTGAATAAGGGATCGACTTCTAAGGCGTTTTCAAGATCCACAGGAGGGATTTTTTCGCCGGTACTCGTGACAATAATCTCCTTAATCCTGCCCCGAATCTTCAATTGGCCGTTTTGGTCAACTTCCCCGATATCTCCAGTACACAACCAGCCATCACGAATGATCTGTTTAGTTTCTTCGGGGCGATGCCAGTATCCGCGCATGACGCTTGGCGAGCGAACTTGGATTTCCTTTGTGTCGGGGTCAAGTCGCAGTTTGACCTCGGGAATAGGCTCTCCGACTGTTCTCGGGTCATTGAGTCGCTTCGTGTTGACGGAGATGACGGGAGAACATTCGGTCATTCCATAGCCTTGGACGATGTGGAGTCCTAATCCGCAGAACATGCGCGCTACAGGCAGACTCAATGCGGCGCCCCCTGCAATGGCAAGTTCAAGGCGACCACCGAAGGCGCCGAGTATCTTAGGTGCGATGATTTTCTTGAGTAGCGGGCTAACGATCCGATCAAAAGGCGAAAAAAAGGAGAAAGGGACAGGCATCTTGTTGTCCCTGCAATGGTTTCTCCAGCCCGCAGCAATGCAGGCATTAAATAAGAAACGAGAAATAGCAGGGGCGTGCTGAACAGACTCCGATATTTTCGAATAAACGCGCTCGTAAATTCGAGGAACCGAAATCAACATGTTCGGTCGAATGATTTTTAGATCGTCGCTGAGCAGCGCAATTGATCGGTTAAATGAAACTGTCAGCGCAAGACCGAGCGGCAAATAGTAACCAGCGGTGCGCTCGAAGGTATGCGATAACGGCAAAAATGAAAGCAGTTGAAAGTCTGGCCTGAGGACATCAGAAACAATTGTTGAAGCCGAATCAATTACGTTAGAGACAATATTGGTGTGCGTCAACATTACCCCTTTGGGGTTTCCTGTTGTTCCCGATGTGTACACAATGGCGGCCAGATCATCGGGTTTTGGCCCCTCCGGCAGGTTGTCCTCGGAAACAGACGAGGCACGAGAAAGCCAATCGGCGAGCCCTAGGACCTCAATGCCGTCAGAAGAGGTTTGCGGGGTGGGATCGTCCGTCAGGATAACAGTCTTTAAAGCAGGAAGAGGGATGCCGGTTCGTTGGATAGCCTCCCAGCGGTCCAGTTTATTTGTAACGAAGCAAGAGGCTTCGCTGTCACTCAAAATGTAAGCGGAGGATTTGGGTGTGTCGATGGCATGCATCGGGACAGGAGTGAGTGCATTGGCAAGAGCACTTTGATCAATCAAAACAGCATTGACCGAGTTTCCAAGGAGAATGCCGATTCGGCTGCCGCGAGGAATGCCCGTTGTAGCAAGAGCTTTCCTCCAAAGGAGGATATTTTTATCCAGCCATGCATAAGAGTAGTCTACCCACTTGTTGTCCGCGCGGTCGAATTGACGAAGCGCAATCTTCTCTGGAAACTGTTTGGCTCGTAAGGGAATGAAATCGGACAGAACGTGACAGTTTTGCTTGAGTTCAGAAAGCAAAGAAACACAGGAAATGGAATCTGCCATAGCAACAAAAAAAGAGAGCAGTCCCCAGTTTTATAGGGACAAATTAAGGTTCTGGGAAAAAATTTAATTTGAGGTTGCAGTGTACAGCGAAAAAAAAGTTTTTGAATCAGAAAAAAAGATGAGGTCCTGTTAAGGAAGTGCTGTTGATGTCAAGGGTTTTGGGCGGATCTTTCCAAGAATATCTGTCAGGCGTTTTTGATCATGGCTGCCGAACGTATATTGGGCAATGTTTGCCGTTACGTGTTTGACGTATTCACGTGTTTCTGTAAAGGGAATCGTTTCCGCAAAAACAGCACCATCCACGATCCTTGGCAGGCGAGATTGCCAAAGTTGTGCGCGGCTTGGTCCTGCGTTGTAACTTGCACAACTCAGGGGAACGGAGTTTCCGAAATTATCACTTACCAGTTTGAGGTACTGCGAACCAATGACGAGATTCGTGTCTAATTTCGTGAGATGCCCGTCCTTGTAGTTTTTGAGCGCCATTTTTTTTGCAACCCAACGAGCGGTGCGAGGCATAACTTGCATTAAACCTAAGGCACCAACAGAGCTTTTTGCGTTAGCAATGAAACGGGATTCTTGTCGAATAAGACCGAAAAGCCAACTGTCAGGAAGCCCTGCTTGGCTAGCCGCATTCTTGACGGCTTGTTCATGAGCTCGCGGATATAAAAGACTACGAACAAGTACTCCTGTACTGGCCGCAGTATTGATTGCTCTGTGAGTAAGGCCAAGGTTCATTGCATACTGAGCTAGTTCCAGTCTTTCTCTCTTTTTTAGATTTTTCATTGCCCAGGACCATTCCCTGTTCCCTTCATAGTACAAATCAAGGTCATAAAAGTGAACGGCGCGTTGCAGGTTTGGATTGGCGGAGAAGGCCTCTTCTTTTTCTTTCGAAAGAGGAGGAGTCAATTCTTTGAGGCCGGCTTCATAAGGAAGACGGAGTGCATCACGAGCTAGCAAACCGTAAAAAGAGTGATCTGAGAGAAGTTTTTGGTAAAACTGTTTGGCTTGCGTCTTTTTTCCTGTCGCTTCCAGAGCTCTTGCTCGCCAATATATCCACGCAGAGTGCTTTGCTTGAGAGGTAGGGAGTTTCTGAATGCTGTTGAGAACGCCTTTCCAGTCGAGAGTCCGAAGATAAGAACGCACTTGCCAAGCAAGGACGAGATCTTGATTGACAAGCAAAGGATTGTAAGCAAGCTTACTTCCGGCCTGGCGGTAGTATTTGGGAGCTTTGGGATCATGATTTAGTGCGGCTTGACAGGCAATTCGCCCCCAGACAAGCGATTTCGTTTGAACGTCAAGTCGCTTGGACGCTATAAGAGCAATGCGTGCGGCTATTTCATTTTCTGAACTGGCGAGCCTTAACGCAACGACCGCCAACAGCCGCGGAGATGTGCGCGCAAGTTTCTTCTTGTTGTTTTTATACCAGCGCAGAGGATTGGAGATTGCCTCTTTCATGGCAGAGGTGTTCCCAATAACTTTGGCTGAAGCGGAATTTAAAAATTCGGAGGCAAGATCGAAGCGATTTTTTTGCAAAAGAACTAAAAGGAAACTCCAACCCCATTTGGGCTCTTTTGAGAGTACTTCGGCAACAAGTTTCCTGCAAGCGATGTCTTGTAGATTTTTTGCAGAAGTCAACTCCTTTTTTGCGGCATTTAGCTTGTTCGGAGACGGATCATGTTTCAAATCCATTAATGCGCGAAAGCACCGCATGTCCGGTTCGTTTTTTTGCCAGGACAATTGCTTCCAAAGTTTCTCAAACACAGGAGAATTCCCAGAAAGAGCAGCGTTTCGAGCTAATTCCCCTCGCGCTCTTTCACCTAGGTAGTCGTTGGCATGATTTGCAATAAAAAGTTGCATGTTTGAGACGGCAGACGCATCATCCGGGTTGTCTTGTAGTTTTAGCAAAAGTTGCCAAAATTCGACATAACCGGACAGGGGATGCCCCTTTGTTTGACTTGAAAGCTCTTCGAGTGCTTGCAAGTGCTTTTTTTGGAAGGCTGTTCGTGCAGACAGAAAAGCACTGTCAGCTAAAAGGGTCTGGTGAGTTGCTGTTCCGAGAAGTCGGGAGGGTTCTGTTTCCTGCAATGCATCTTCGGATTCAACCGATAGGATGGATTCGTCAGTAATATCCGTAGACGAATTCAAAGTAGGGCGTGATTGTTGCCGTTCCAACGCTTCCAGTCTAGCGGGGGTATTTTCAAGCGGTGATGCACAGGCGACGTTTCTGAAAAGAACGAGAGCAAACAAGCAACCCCAGGAAAGACAAAGAAAGAAACGGGACATGGAAGAATACTAACAAGGTAATTATGAGTATGCGGATATGATAACAGCGTCAGAAAAAAAAGAATTTCGAAAGCTGTATTTGTTACGGCGGGAACAAGTGGCGCAACGGCATCCCGAATATCAAGAGAGGCTTAATGCGGCTATTTTTGATTGGTTGAAAAAGGAAAAAATTACGTCCATTGGTTTTTATTGGCCTTTCCGCGCAGAACCAGACATTTCGTCGGCGATTAGAGCGTGGCTTGGCGCAGATGCCGTGCGCAGGGCGTCTTTGCCGGTGATCGAAGATAAAATCCGAGGGACAATGCACTATGCCGTGTGGAAGCCGGAAAGCGTTATGCGAGTAGGGGCGTTTGGAATTGCGATTCCGCAGGACGATGTTCGGGTAGTGCCAGAAATCTTATTTTTGCCATGTATCGCTTTTAGCAGGAAAGGGGTTCGACTGGGATCTGGTGCGGGATTCTTTGATCGGTATTTGGCATACCGAAATCGTGATGCGATTCCGCCTGTGACGGTGGCAGTTTCTTTTGAGTCGTTGCAGTGCAACGAACTTGCCGCAGAACCGCACGATATCTTGTTTGATTGGATTGCGACGGAAGCCGGAGTGCGTAGGGTTGGATGATTTTATTGAAGGCGAAATGGTGAATAAATCGGAAAAAAAGTCGATATTTTTTATCGGCATGATGGCAAGCGGAAAGAGCACGGTTGGAGCGGAATTGGCGCGCCAGCTAGGCTGGAGTTTTTTTGATTCGGATGAAGTCATTGTCTCTAGAAAAAGGAAAAGCGTTTCGGAGATATTTCGGGAGGAGGGAGAGGCAAACTTCAGGTTCTATGAAACACAGGTGATAGCAGAGCTCACAAGTCTCTCCAGAGTTGTTGTTGCATTGGGAGGGGGCGCCCCAATGTTTGACGTTAATCGCCGATTGCTGGCCAGAGGGTTGGTTGTCCAACTGGTAGCAAGCGTTTCAGATGTGCTTGAGCGAACCAGAAAGGACGAAAGTCGTCCCCTTTTAATGGGCGCAGACCCCTTGCATAAGATCCGATCGATATTGCTTGAAAGGTCGCCTGTTTACGAATCAATCAGCGATGTGAGCGTTCATGTGTCTCGGAGAAGTCCTGAACAAATCGTGCAGATTTTGTTGAAAGAACCAGACATTCTGGACGTTGTTGCTGCCGGAAATAAAATCAACGAGGTTGTTAATGATTAGTTATAAAGTGGATTTAGGACAGCGGTCGTATCCAATTCTTATCGGAGAGGGAGTAATAAACCTTATCGGTTCAGAAATGGTTGAATTGGCACCGACGAAGATCCTTTTAGTAACAAATGAGACAATTGCCCCGCTTTATGCGGATGTTGTGCAAAAACAGATTCAGGACAGGCTTCCGAAAGTTCCTTTGTCTGTGTGCATTCTTCCTGATGGGGAAGAATATAAAAATTTGAAGGCTGTCCAGAGAATTTTGGATTCTGCAGCAGAGCTTGGGATGGATCGATCCAGCGTTATTGTGGCTTTAGGGGGAGGGGTTGTCGGGGACATCGCCGGTTTTGCCGCAAGCATGTGGATGCGCGGGATTCGTTTTGTGCAAATCCCAACAACACTTTTGGCACAAGTGGATAGTTCTGTCGGAGGCAAAACAGGAGTTAATCTGCCTCAGGGAAAAAATTTAATCGGAGCTTTTCACCAACCTAGTTTTGTCTTAATTGATCCGGCTGTTTTGCGGACTCTCCCGAGCAGAGAAATCAGTGCAGGTCTTGGTGAAGTTATTAAGTATGGGTTGCTTGGGGATGAGCCCTTTTTCTGCCGACTGGAGAAAGATATTTCTAAACTTCGTCAGCTTGAAATGCGATCGCTGGAGGAAGTGATTGCGCACTGTTGCAGAATGAAAGCGGAAGTTGTCAAGAAGGATGAAAAAGAGGCAGGAATCCGAGCGACGTTAAATTTAGGACATACATTTGCTCACGCAATTGAAAAATTGTTTGGCTACGGAGTTTGGCTTCATGGTGAAGCCGTGGGGGTTGGTCTTGTTATGGCGGCATCCCTCTCACGAACACTCGATCTTTTGTCAAGGCAGGAGGAGGAACGCGTGAGAGCGTTGGTGCTTTCTGCAGGGCTTCGCGTTAATACAAAAAAGTTTGATGTGAAGGCCATGGTCAATGTGATGCATGCGGATAAAAAAGCGCAAGGGAATGAGTTGCGCTTTGTCCTCATTCAGGGCATTGGAACGAGCGTGTGCAGATCCGTAAAGGAAGAGGTTGTTTGCTCTGTTTTGCAGGAATTTTTACAAAACGAGACGTCAGTTTCTGACTGAAGCGGAAAGCCAAGATTTTCCTGCATCAGTGAGATGAGTAATTCGTGCCCGGGCTAAGCAAGGGGAAAAATCCTTCACAAATCCGTGTACGAAAAAAGATCTATTTTTTCGTCGGACGCGAAAACAAAGAGCGTCCCCCGCCTTCTTGTTGAGTAGCCATGTCGAAAAAGATTGTTTGCTGTTATTGATTTTAAGTTTGTCTCCCGGGGCAAGCCCGAGTGATTCCCCTGTTTCGCCGGCAAAAACTTGGGTTACAAAGAAGCCGTCTTCCGAGAGATTCCCGGCAATTCCAAGCAGTCGCCTTTCTGGCGGAAAAGAGCTTGGCTTAAGCTCGATTCCGAATAGAGAAAGTGCATGTGCATAGTCCGGCGTCTGAGTTGTGCTAACGAGGCTATGGAGCAATTTCGAAAGATCTTTTCCTGTAAGCCTGTTGATATGCTGAAGGATGTCGGTTCGGCTTATTCCCTGATAGGGTGTGTTTTTGCAGTAGTCTAGCCAGAGGGTGCGCATGAAGTCATCGAGAGATGTCCCTTTTCTTATCTCTCGAATGGCAGAATCCAAAACAAGAGCTGCCAGCGCACCTTGTTGGTAGTAGGAGACGAGGGTGTTAGCTCGATTGGCAGTGGGTTTGTAGTATTTAATCCATGCGTCAAAACTTGACTCTTCTAAAGTCTGAACCAGATGTGCCTTTGTTCCAAGAACGGATCTGAGTTGAAGGCTTAAGAGATTCATGTATTCCTCGGGAGAAACAAGCCCGCAACGAACGAGAAGCAAAGCTTCGTAGTAGCTCGTAAAGCCTTCAAAGAGCCAAAGAAGGCGAGAGGGAACCTCTTTTGAGAAATCAATTCCGATGAATTCCTTGGGTTGGATTCGCTTGACAAACCATGTATGAAAATATTCATGCGAGAAAAGGCAGAGCAGGCGAATGTAATCCTTACGCGTTGCTTTCTTTTTCATTCTCGGAAGACATTTGATTGGTGCCGCAAGGGCGCAACTGTTGCGGTGTTCTAGTCCTCCGTATTCATCCAGCGTAGCGTTTAACAAAAAAGTGTAGGACTCAACAGGGCTTTTACGTGTTTTGGGCTCGAAAAAACGTATTTCTTCAGCACAAATTTTTTTAAGGTCACTAACAAGTTGCTCGGAGTCAATATCGTTTGGGGCATTTGTGATGCAGACAGTGTGCAGAGTGCCGTAAACAGAAAAAGTCAGCGTTAAAAAATCTCCGAGTTCAACGGGACAGTCGATCAGGCAATCGTAATTTGGGGCTGTATAGACTCCAAACGAGTAACGAGGTGTTGAAGAACTTGCAGGAAGACCAGTCCCGACCTTCCAGTGTTGTGTGGCAGAAGAAAGGCCGGCTTGGACATTGAGTTCGATAGGTTCTTGTTCATAACCCCGCACAGTCATGAGCAAAGCTCCAGAATTGAAGAACCCACGAAACTGATCAAGATACGCCGTGCGAACGGAGGAATCAAAAGCCCAGACGTTGTATTGGATTGCAATCTCCGCCCCGGCGACAACCGTCCCTATATCAATGAGCCATGTTTGGAGATCTTTCTTGATTAGCGGACAGTGTGTTCCGTTCACTGTTGCGGCTTCGCCGTAAATGTGTGCAGCGAAGTCGCGAATCAAATAGGAACCAGAAATCCAGCGAGGAAGATGGAATTCGAGCGACGAGTCGGCATTCGTCGTAAACGTCAGAGTGACGGAAAAAACGTGACTATTCGGATCCGTCGGGCAAAGGGTATAGCGCAACATTCTTGATTCCTCGGTGAGAGTGTTCTTAGGGAGAATAAACCGATAAAAAAAGATTTTGCGGTAGGGAAAAATAAAAAAATGCTGTTTTTGAAATTTTGCACTTGACAAACGAAAAAAAGGGAAAGATAATTCGCACCCTTTCCGGCACAG
>CAZDVW010000011.1:0-63449 GCA_964509205.1 uncultured Sutterella sp.
CCCGCACTACTACTGACTTGGACGTTTTCTGTACCAATTATTTTGGACAGCAGTGCTCTGAAGCAGGGAAAATCCTCGAAATCAGTCAATCGGCTGTTTCGAAAAACATTGCCAACCTTGAAGAAGAGTTGGGAATTCAATTGATCGACAGAACGACGCGCCCGATTCGATTAACAAGCAAGGGCAAGGCACTTCACAATTTCCTTGTTCGAGACGTTCTGTCTCTTAATAACTTTTATATCAATCTGACAAACGATTTCTTCAAAAATATTTCGCTCAACATCGGCTGCGTCGAGTCCCTGATGCATCACGTTATCGTCCCTCTCATTGAGGAGTATGACGACAAGCTGGTGAACTGCAAGGTGTTTCGAGGCGTGAGCACGAAATTGCTGAAGAATTTAGACAACGACGAGATCACGGCCTTTGTCAGCGCACTTCCGTTTTATGAAAGAAGCGACCTGTATCGAGCGTTTTTATATTCGGAACCCACTGTGCTTGTTGTACCGAAGGACTTTTCAAAGTCGGCTCCTTCCTGGGAAGATCTCGTGCAGTCAGATCTCCCTTTGATTTTGGGGCCGTCCCCGTCAGCCGACGGCAAGCTGACGCACAATTACTTGAATAAATTGAGATTTCGCTTCAACAGTTGTTTGTCTGTGGAGGATTACGCCTCTATCTTTAGCATGATTGCCAAGGGATTCGGCTGGTCGTTGCAAACGCCGTTTACGCTTTCCTTTTATCCCCAGTATCTCAACACTGTTCAGGTCTGGCCGATGCCGTCACCTGTGTCGACGCGCGACTTTTTCATCATTGCGCACGATGATGCCGAAAACATCCGGATGGTTCGCGAACTGGCAAAAACACTCTCTGAGATCATCTTGAAAAACGTTGTTCCCAAAAGTTTGGCCATCGCACCGTGGATTCGACCGCATTTGCAAATTTTCGATGGTTCAAAAGCGGAAAGACGTAAAATTTTTTAAGTCGATTGACAGTAAAAAAGGGAAGAGCCGGTGTTGAACTCTTCCCTTTCTTTGTCTCTTTCTCTTGATCAGAAGGAATGGACGATGCCGGTGACAAAGTTCACCGATTTTCCGTCGGAAACTGACGTGCTCTTGGCGTAAACATCCTGATAGTAACCGCCGCCGACATAGGCAAATGTCCGTTTTGTAAACATGTGCTGATAGCCGAGCGCGAAGGTGTAGCGCTTCAGTGTTTTGTCATGATCGCCTGCTTTCTTTGCACTCATGTAACCCGCATTCGAGTAGACAAAGCCGCCCGCCGCAGGAGCTTTGATTCCGATGTTGACGCCGAAGCCGTCAACGTATCCGGCAGATGTCGTGCAGCCGGCAAGGCCTTCTGTTTTAATTGGATTGCGTCCGATTCTGGCTTCTTTGAAATATTGGGCATCAAAGAACAACTTACCGAAGGAGGCATCGTACGTCACAGCACCGCTGATCGTGACGGGATCGCGAACATCCGTCCGGCCGAATGACTCCGAGTCGTACTTGTCGCCGATCAAAATGGCATAAAGGGGACCGTTGCGATAGGAGACGGCCGCACTGTAATAGCGATTTGTTTTCGTGTTGTTCTGCTCGGCATTCGAAACGCCGTTAACGCCGCCCGAATACTGTACGTATCCGGTCAGGCCGGCCACTGTCGGTGTTTTGTAAGCCACGGCATTGTCAAGACGCCCCCAGGTTCCTGCCATTACGGCGCGATGGCCGGGTACGGCGTCGCCCCAGGCTGTGCTAAACGGTGCAATGGCAGCGCCGTAAAGGCACCAGGAACCGTTTCCGCTTCTGAATTCACCGATGCGGCCAAAGCCGATCTTGCCGAAGTCGCCCTGTACGTACAGCGTGGCTTCGCGGTTGAAAAGACGGTTCGAATCGGCAAATTTTCCGTTGGCTGAATGAAAGCCGTTTTCTAAAATGAATCCGACCTTGTAGCCGCCAGGGAATTCTTCAAAGCCGCGCAATCCGAGGCGATCCATTGTTTGCTGGCTGTCTGCCAGTTTGAATGAATTGGTCCCGTTGTTCTGATGCAGATATCCGAGGCCGAGGTCGATCGTGCCGTAAGCCGTGACCTGAGCCGCATTTGCGCTCATTGCCGCCGTACCGGCTGCAATGAGTGCCCATACTGTCTTTTTCATGGAGTCTCCTTTGTTTGAGGTTTCCGTAAAGAGGGGTTTGAAATACGAAGGTGGAAACCAACGGGAACATTGTTCATGGGATGACCGGATACAGCCATTAAGCACACTTTTTCTCATACTCTGTATGTAAAAAAAACGGGACTCTGGTCGACGCACACAAGTTATGCCATCGTTGCGGACGTTGTGTTGCGGAATGGTTTGATGAATATGAATGCAGGACCTTTGCTTCTTTTGTGCGGGAATCTTTTGTTCGCTACAAATGGGATTTGGGTCACTTATGCGCCGCAGTCGGCAACGCCGATGACGCTGGCCGGTTTTCGAATGCTGATCGGCGCGATTTTTCTCATTCTTTGGCTGAAGCTCTCGAACAAGAAGTTTTCATTGGACGGCTGGAACAAAGGCAACATCTTCCTTTACAGCCTCGGTCTGTGGGGGTTTCAAATTTGTTTATTCCAGTCAATCCGGCTTGTCGGAATGGCCGTCGGCGTTACGATTGCCATCGCGTCAAGCCCCGTTTTTACGGCGGTTCTAGAGAAACTCATTCGCCGAAAATCGCCTGCCAAAATTTGGTACATCTCAACGCTGATTGCTGTTGTCGGCGTGGGACTTCTTAATCCGCTCAATACCGGGGCAACGGATATTTCGCTGCTTCTTTTCCCGCTCGGCGCAGGGTTTTGTTCGGCCGTGACGCTCATTGTCGGAAGCCGTCTCTCGACAAGTTCTGAGAATTCTCCGGAAGCGGCTGTTACCCTCGTGGCGCTTGTTGCGTTTGTTCTTTTCATGCCGTTTTTCTTCGTGAATGATGTCACTTGGGTTTTTACAACGAACGGTTTTGTGAGCATCATCATGCTCGGATTGGTGAACTGCGCCATTGCATATAGCCTTGTGATTGCAGGCCTGCGGCGCACATCGGCGAGCGTTTCTGCCTCAATCGGCCTTTCCGAGCCGATGGGGGCTGCTGTCATCGGAATTTTGTTTTTGGGGGAGCCTTACACAATGCAGACAATTGCAGGAATTCTTTGTGTGCTCATTTCTGTCGGGCTTTTACTGTTTGGGAATAAAAATACACACACGGCGTCTGTTGAAAACAACGGATAATTTTCATAGGAATTAAGTGTCATGACAACAAACGGAGCTGATACTCATCAAGGAGCGTTTATGTCCGATGTGCTGATTCAGCCGAAGATTTCTTCTTTTCCGCTTTCGGAAGACAGGGAACTTCTCAGGGCAATTTTTGAAATTAAACGGGCATGTGCCAAGGCCAATTGCATTACAGGAAAACTTTCCGATGAAAAAGCAAGCCAAATCACAATGGCCTGTGATGAATTAATTTCCGGTAAACACAACGAAGAATTAAAGACGGACAAGTCGGCTCCGTTCAATGTTATCGCCGCTGACGCCGATGCTCTGATTCTGTCGTTGACAACCGGTTTGGAGCGAAGCGATTTGGATGTTTCCCAAGCTTCGAACGACGTTGTGTTCAGCGCTCAAGGGATCGCACTTTATCGGTATGCGAAGGATATGCTCGGTGCGGCAAGGGAACTTGAGGTTGCCTTGGAAGAGAAGGCCGTGCAGTTTTCTTCGTTGGTTCGCTGCGGCAGAGTCGGACAACGTGACAGCGTCCCGATGACGTTCGGGCAGGTGATTGCCGGCTGGAAGTCAGCTCTTTCCCGAGCAAGACGGCATGTGGAGATGTTGCTGCCCGAGCAGCTTGAATTGGTTCTCGGCGGCACGATGCTCGGAACGGGGTTCGGATCCTCGCCGCAGTACAGAAAGGCCGTGTACGAAACTCTTGCGACCGAAACCGGCCTTCCGGTCAAGCCGGCGATGTCAGAATCGGCAGTGGTCGACAGCGCTTTCTTCGAGACCTATCAAGGACACGGGAAACTGCTTTCTTTGATGGGAGCCGTTAAGGTTCTTGCCTATAGCGTCGGCAAAATGGCAAATGACCTCTATGTCTTTTCTTCCGGACCGAGGACAGGGTACAGAGAATTTGTTTTGCCGGCGATCGCACCAGGATCCTCCATCATGCCCGGGAAACTGAACCCCCTGATGCCGGAACTGGTCTTGCAGGTGATGCAGCAGATTTTTGCCAATGAGACATTGCTTTCGCTCACGTCAAATGATTTGTCACTTGACGTCGATACATTTAACTCAGACAACTACAACGCCGTCGCAGAAAGTTGCTACATCCTGAAGGGAGCCATGCATCAGTTCACTGAACTGTGCATTAAGGGACTTACCGTCAATGCCGATTTTTGTGCAAAACAGGCAGAAAAGTCGCTTGCCTTGTCACACGTTGTCGGACTTCTCTTCGGAAAAGAAACCGAAACGGCTGTACGCGCTGAAGCGATACGAACGGGAAAGACAATTAAGGAAGTTTGTGTGGCGGGAAAAATTCTTCGTCAAGAAGAGGCAGAAACGGTTTTCTCAATGCTGACTCTTGCACAGGCAGAAACATCGGCTTCGATGCTTGAGACATTTATCAAACAACATTCAAAGGCCTAAATCATGCGAATCGAAAAAGACGGTCTTGGTCAGATGCAGGTTCCCGATGATGCGTATTACGGGATCATGACGATGCGCAGTACGCGTGCTTACGACATCAGTCCTCGTACATTGGATGATTATCCTGAGTTTATTAAAGCGGTTGCTCTGTGCAAAATCGCTTGTGCACGCGCCAACTGTGAGGTAAAGGCACTAAAGCCCGAATATGCGGAAGCGATTGAAAAAGCCGCGCGGGAAATCATTGACGGAAAATTCAAGGGACAATTCACCGTCAATATTTTTCGAGGACCGGGAACGCCCCTTAACATGGGCGTCAACGAGGTGATTGCGCATCGAGCCAATGAATTGTTAACCGGGAATAAAGTGGGACCGATTACGACCAATACGCACGTCAATATGAGCCAATCCACGGGGGATATTTCACCGACGTCGAAAAGTATTTTGGTTTACGAATACTTGACGCAGATTTGCGATGTGCTGACCCCGTTTGTTGCACTCTTAAAGGAAAAGGCCAAGGAATACGCCCATGTTGTGAAAATGGGCCGCACGCTGGCTCAAGATGCGCTTCCGGTGACGTTCGGAATGACGTTTTCCTCGTATGCGCATGCGCTGGATCGATGCATTGAAAATCTAAAAAACGAGCGTTCGGCTTGGAATGTTTCTTGTCTCGGAGGAACCGCCATCGGAACGGGAATGGGAGCACAGCCGGGCTATCGGGAAGTGATTAATAAGCATCTTTCGGATGTGCTCGGTCGTCCGATGCGCACAGCCGACAACCTTCCGGAAGTGATGGGTGCGACAGAGGACTTGCTTCGTGCTTACTCCCAAATTGAATGTGCGGCGCTTGTCCTTTGGCGCATGGGCCGTGACTTTATGTTTATCGCTTCAGGGCCGCGCTGCGGACTGGCAGAAGTGGATTTTGATGATGCCGTCAACGACGAAGAGGACCGCAGATCGGCACCGGATATTCTCATCGGTGCTTGCGAAAAGGTTCTTGCAAATCACGCCGGGCTCCTGCAGGGTCTGCAGTCCGGTTGGCTTGAAATGGGCGCAACTTCCGGAATTCAATTCAAACTCTTTATTGAGTCTTCTGAAATCTTAAAGCGCGCCGTGAGCTTCTTTCAGACGGCGGCGATTGAACGCATGACGGTTAATGCAGAGCGGTGCCGGGCAATGACCGAGAAGTCCACGTCGCTTGCGACAATGGTCTCAACATTGCTGGGATACGAAGTCGGAACGAAAGTGGCGCATTATGCAAGCGATAACAATATGACATGCAAAGAGGCTGCGGAAGCATTGGATATCCTTCCTAAAGCGGTTCTTGAGGATCTCTTTAATCCGTTGAATATGATGGACGGCGACACCTTAGAGGCACTCTTTAAGAAGTACCAGAGTTACCGAAAGATCTAATCGATTGCATTTCAACTGAATTTCCTTTCCCCTCGAGCAGGCAATATGCATTTTTGCAGTTGCCTGTTTTTTTCCTCAGACAGAATCGATCGTTAAAACATGCACCAAAATAGGGCGCGTCTCTTTACAATGCGCAAAATAGGCTGGCGACATACAACGCATGTTGCTTCGATCGAGTTTTATTAAAAAATACTTAAAAGGGGTCACTCACGATGACGACACCGGCAGATGTGATAAAGATGATTGCAGACAACGATGTGAAACTCGTTGATTTTCGTTTAACGGATACGCTCGGAAAAGAACAGCACTTAACGGTTCCGGCTTCTCACGTTACAGAAGAACTTTTTGAAGACGGACAGCCCTTTGACGGATCTTCCATGGTCGGTTGGAAGGGCATTGAGGCAAGCGACATGTTGCTTGTTCCGGATCCCGATACGGCCCGCATGGATCCGTTTCGCGAGCAGGACACGCTCGTGTTGACGTGCGACGTGATTGAGCCGGATACTGGGAACGGATATTCGCGCGATCCGCGCTCTGTGGCGCATCGAGCGGAAAATTATCTGAAGTCGACAGGAATCGGCGACAAGGCCTACTTCGGACCTGAGCCCGAATTTTTCATCTTAGACGGCGTAACTTGGAACAATGATCCGGAAAACACCTTCTTCAAGATTCGAAGCGATGAAGGCGTTTGGGCAAACAAGATCGACTACGAGGCCGGCAATCTCGGCTATCGTCCCCGTACGAAGCACGGGTATCTGGCATTGTCGCCGGTTGACAGCCTGGCAGACATTCGCTCGGAGGCAATGTCTCTTCTTGAACAGCAGGGAGTGCCTTGCGAAATTCACCACCACGAAAATGGGTGCGGGCAGTGCGAAATCGGAACGCGTTTCTCGACTCTCGTGCAACGCGCTGACTGGAATCAGATTCTCAAATACACGGTCTGGAATGTGGCGGCCGCCTACGGGAAAACGGCTACCTTCATGGCCAAACCCGTGACGGGAGATGCCGGCTCCGGCATGCATGTGAATCAGTCCATTTGGAAGGGCGATAAGAATCTTTTTGCCGGCAACGGCTATGCGGGTCTCTCGCAGACAGCGCTTTATTACATCGGCGGCATTATTCGCCATGCTCGTGCGTTGAATGCCATCACGAACCCGACGACAAACTCGTACAAGCGTTTGGTTCCCGGATTTGAGGCGCCGGTGAAATTGGCGTATTCCGCCCGCAATCGTTCGGCCTCGATTCGCATTCCGCACGTGTCGAGTGATAAGGCCAGACGCGTTGAAGTGCGCTTCCCGGATCCGCAGGCCAATCCGTACTTGGCATTCTCGGCGATGTTGATGGCAGGTCTTGACGGCATTCAAAACAAGATTGAGCCGGGTGAGCCCGCCAATAAGAATCTTTATGACTTGCCTCCTGAGGAAAATAAGAAGATCGCGGTTGTGTGTGCGGATCTTGACGAAGCCATCGCGGCGCTCGATGCCGATCGCGAATTCTTGACACGAGGCGGGGTCTTCTCCGATGACCTCATCGACAGTTACATTGAGTTGAAGCGTCGGGAAATTGAACGGTATCGCATGACGGTGCAGCCCTGCGAATACGACATGTATTTTGCGCTCTGATGCTATAACAGGCATCGGGACGAGAGTCGTTTCGATGCCTTTTCATCAATCCAGTGCCCGCTTAACGGGGCTTAGCGTATGGAAAAAAAGCGGCAGTCGGAATTCGTGAGTCTCCTCAGTAAGACGCTTGCAACCGGAATTGTCCTTCTGAAAGACGATGGAATCGTTCTTTGGTGCAATGAGGCAGCTGAGACCTTTTTCGGCGTTTCCGGAAAAAATCTCATCGGAAGCAGTGCTCTGACCTTCTTCCCGCCGCTGGCGCAGTGGATCGAAAGAATTCAGACAGAGGTCGGCAAAGATACGACCTGCAGCGGCTTGGTGCGTCTCACGCCTCTTTCCGGAACGCCGAAAGGCTTGGTTTTAGCCGTTTTATCGGTACCGGAAAAAGGGAAACTCCTCTTAGAAATGGCCGAAGCCGAGCAGGCTTTTACCTTGGAAAGACAGGAGCAGAAAGAGGGCTTAAGCGATGCAAGCCGCGTGCTTTTAAGAAATCTGGCTCACGAGATTAAGAATCCGCTCGGCGGAATTCGCGGGGCCGCGCAGCTTCTGGACTCCGAACTGACGGAGGCGTCGCAGCGCGAGTACACCCAGGTGATCATGAGCGAGGCGGATCGCTTAAGGGAATTGGTCGATAAGTTGCTCGAGCCCTACCGTGATGAACGGCATGTGACGGAAGTGAATCTGCACGAAATTCTTGAGCGCGTCAGGAACCTTGTTTCCGTGGAATTTCCAGCGGGGCTCTCTGTCGTGCGTGATTACGACGTTTCCGTTCCGAACTTTTTTGCGGATAAAGAGCAGCTAACGCAGGTCTTTTTGAATCTGCTTCGCAATGCGGCGCAGGCGATGGAGAAAAATATCACGGAAAAGACGGCTGTTGTGACGTTAAAGACGCGCGTTACGCAGGGAGCCGTGATCCGCAGAAAACGTTGCCGTCTTGCCGTGGCTGTGGATGTGATTGATAACGGCCCTGGGATTGATCCCTCCATTCGAGAAAAGATCTTTTATCCGCTTGTGACGACGCGTGCGCACGGAACAGGCTTGGGGCTTTCAATTGTCCGAACTTATGTGGAACGTAACGGAGGCGAGGTTGAGTTGGAAAGCGAACCCGGAAGAACCGATTTTCGGATTTTGATCCCGCTTGACTCGAAACATTAAGGAACAGGCGATGCCGTCAATTTGGATTGTGGATGATGACCGTTCGATCCGGTGGGTGCTCGGCAAGGCACTCGACCGCGAGGGGATGCCGTACAGACTTTTTGAGAGCGCCGATGCCGTTCTTGAGGCCTTCCAGACGGATCGTCCCGATGTGCTTTTAACGGATATCCGTATGCCGGGAGTGAGCGGCACGGATCTTTTGGGACGCATCAAAACGATGGCGCCGGAGCTTCCCGTGATCATCATGACGGCTTTCGGCGATCTTGAAAGCGCCGTTTCTGCTTTTGAGGGCGGCGCTTACGAGTACTTGTCCAAGCCCTTTGACGTAAATGCAGCAGTCAATCTCATGAAGCGCGCCTGCGAGGAAGCCGGCGTTCACGGCACAGAGGCGACGACGCAAAAGTCCTCTCCGATTGCCAATGAGATTGTCGGGCAATCGCCTGCCATGCAGGAACTTTTCCGTGCAATCGGCCGTCTTTCTCAAAGTCACGTCACGGTTCTCATTACCGGCGAGAGCGGAACCGGAAAGGAATTGGTTGCCCGGGCTCTTCATCGGTACAGCCCGCGAAAGAATGCGCCCTTTATTGCGATCAATACGGCAGCCATCCCCGGCGAACTGTTGGAAAGCGAACTTTTCGGACACGAAAAGGGAGCATTTACGGGAGCCAACGAACAGCGCATCGGCCGCTTTGAACAAGCGCGCGGGGGAACGCTCTTCTTAGACGAGATCGGCGATATGCCGATGCCCATGCAGACGAGGCTCTTGCGTGTCCTCTCGGATGCGAGTTTTTACCGCGTCGGCGGACGGATGCTCGTTCACTCGGACGTCAGAGTGATTGCGGCGACCAATCAGGACTTGGAGTCGCGCGTCAAAGAGGGACTCTTTCGCGAAGATCTCTATCACCGGTTAAATGTGATTCGCCTGCGTTTGCCGCCTCTGAGAGAACGCGCCGATGATATTCCGGCGCTGGCGAATCATTTTCTGGGTCTTTCGGCGACGAGCCTGAAAACGGAAAGAAAGCGACTCTCGGATGAGGCCGTTACGCGTCTTTGTCAATTTCCGTTCCCGGGCAATGTGCGGCAGTTGGAAAACGTCTGCAATTGGTTAACCGTCATGGCGCCTTCGCAGGTGATCCGCGCCGAAGATCTCCCGGAAGAGTTTTGGAAAAAGACTTCGGCAGATTCGGCAGACAATCCCGCAGAAAGGGTTTCGGATTGGAAAGAACTGCTTCGGGAAGAAACGTTTAATGCGCTCTCGGAAAATTGTCCGAATCTGATGCAAACCTTTGAAAAAGATTTTGAGACAGTTCTTTATAAAACGGCGCTTTCCTATACGAAAGGAAAACGCATTTTGGCGGCCAAAAAGCTCAATGTCGGGCGCAATACGCTGACTCGAAAACTCGAAGAACTTGGGATCGATCATGAGTAAGACGCCCTCGCTTTCGACAATTGAAGCGGATCTCTTTGCGCTCGGAGCCAAACCCGAACACATCAGACGGATTTTTCGTGCTTGGCTTGGTCAGACAAGTTGGGATCCTCCGAAGCATGCGGCCTACCCCAAGGAACTGACCAACAATCTGGAAGCCGTTCGTCATCGCCTGCAGGCGTTGTCTCGCGTCCTTCCGGTCAAGAGCGCTCAAAAGGATTGTCTGAAACTGTTGGTTGGGTTGTCCGACGGACAGTGCGTGGAGTCGGTTCTTTTGCCTCGGGATGCACTGTGCGTTTCCACGCAGGTTGGCTGTGCCGTCGGCTGCGTGTTTTGCATGACGGGAAAAGGCGGCCTAGTGCGACAACTTTCCAGTGCCGAGATTGTTTCGCAGCTTGTTTGTGCGCGTGCGTTTCATCCGACAATTAAAAAAGTTGTCTTTATGGGCATGGGAGAGCCTTCTCACAATCTTGCGGCCGTCAAGGAAGCGGTTTGCTTTATCGGGGATGTTGCCGGTTTTGCGCACAAGGAAATCGTGATTTCTTCAGTCGGCGACAGGCGGCTTTTTGAAGCGATGCCCCTGTGGCCGGTTAAGCCCGCTTTGGCTTTAAGTCTTCACACAACGGACAATGCCAAGCGCAGACAGCTCGTGCCGAAATCGGCAGAAATTCCCGTCGAAGACTTGATTGCGCTGACCTTAGACTATGCGCAAAAAACGAAATACCCGGCGCAAATTGAATGGACGCTCATTGAAGGCGTCAATGACAGCGAGCAGGAAGTCAGGCACTTGGCCGAACTCTTGGACGCACGCAGCGCCATGGTCAACTTCATTGCCGTCAATCCGGTTGCCGGAACCGGATTTAACCGCCCTTGCCGAGCGCACATCGAGGATTTGATTACGATCCTTCGAGAAAAAGGCATTGTGGCAACGTTGCGCGAAAGTGCCGCGCAGGATGTTGAAGGGGGTTGCGGACAGCTTCGTGCCCGCCTGATGAAAGAGGAAATCAATGCCGCGCAGAAAACAGAAATTCAGCCGTGAGAAATCGCGCACCATGTGGTTGGCTTGGTGCGCCTGGGCCGTGATGGGAAGCATTTTCGTGTTTGAGGACACGCAGGGCGGAACAGGGTGGCTGGCCTGGACGATGACGGCTCCTTTTTGGATAGCGTTTGCCCTGTGGCCGTTTTTGTGGTTGCGGCTTATCTCCGGACGCCGTCCGGAGTACGTCGAAATTGACGATGACATCGCAGCCGGGGAGAAAAAGTGCCGTCTTGTGCAGAAAGAGGGACGCCGCTATCTGGAAAAAACGGCGCTCAAAGAGGTCTTTGGCGTGGATGATGATCTGGAGACGGTAAAACTTCCGGGCGGCAACGAGGAGTTCGTTGCCGTTGATTCCGTCAGAGAAATCGCCAAGAACGTTCCGGCTTTGGCCGCCTGGATCGAAGAAGTGGATTCCATCGCAAAGCCGCGCTGCTACTACTGAGAGAACCCGTCAAACGCCGTCAGCGTCCGTCGTCGACCGGATCGAAGGTAATCCGAATTGTTTTCGGCAACGTCTGTCCGGCATCGGGCGGCGGGAACGGATTGCAGCGGCGAATGGCACTTTCAACGGCCGCATCAAAGGCCGGCAATCCGGAGCTTTGCTCGAGCTGCGGCGCCTTTAACTGCGATCCGTCCGGGAGCAGATACACCGTGTAAATGGCTTGCCGTTCTCCGCTTTTGAGTCCCTGAGGAACCTGATAAATAATGCGCGAGCGCAGCATGGCAACGACTTTGGCAATGTAGTTGGCCTGATTCGTGCCCGTGTGGCTTTGTGTCGTGGTACGCATGTCGCCGGTTGTTCGGCCGACTTGTTCGGCCGATGTTGATGTGGCGGCACCTAAGATTCGAGCGAGCTCGGCTTTTCGGAGCGCTTCTTGACGCTCCTTTTCCGCACGTTCCCGCTGACGCTTTTGTTCCGCAAGACGGCGTTGTTGTTCGGCTCGTTTTTCCGCTTCGAACTTTTCGCGTGCAAGTTGTTCAAGTTTCTTTTGTTTTTGTTCTTCTTCGAGACGAATCTGGGCTTCTTGCTCAAGGCGTTGCTGACGCTGTTCGGCAACGGCCTGAGAAAGGTCAGGCTCTTCCTGAACCTTCGGAGCCGGCGTCTTCACTTCAGGCGTCAGACCGCTGGCATCTTCCGGAGCCCACAGTTCGGCATAAAACGTTTCGGGCTCTGTGTTCCACTGAAAGACGGAGATGAGACCAAAGATCAAAACAGCATGCGCGCAGACGGCGGCGACAAACCCGATCGGTTTGTCCGTCAGTCGTTCGTTTTTGACTTTAAGGCGAGTGTCGCCCATCTGCTGTTGCGTCATTCTGTTTTTTAACGTTTGGTGGTTTCAATCTGCAGAGAAAGTCCGACGCGGGCAACCTGTGCTTTTTGAAGCGTCTTCATCACGTCGATGACTTTCCCGTAGTTCACGTCCTTGTCGGCAGCGATCACAACCGGCGTGGTTTCAAGCGATCCGATTGCCGTGATGCGGTCAACGAGCGTTCCGACCGTCACGGGGATTAAGTTTTTCCCGGAACGAACGGAGATTTTCCCGTCGGCGTGCACAACGATTTCAACCGCTTTGTCCGGAGCCTTAGAGGCTTTCTGAACACTCGGCAGATTGACGACGGAAGGATTCACAAAGGGAGCTGCTACCATCAGGATCACAACAAGGACGAGCATGACGTCGATATAAGGAACGACGTTGATGTCGCTCATCATGCGATGTTTGGTGCGTTTCCCGAGACTTCGGATAGCCATGGCCGATTCTCCGAATCAGCGCTGACGCGCCAGAATGTTCATGAACTCTTCGGAAAAACTGTCGAAGCGATTCGTGATGCGTTCAAGCTTTGTCGCAAAGGTGTTGTAAGCGGCCGTTGCCGGGATGGCCGCAAAAAGACCGATTGCGGTGGCAACAAGAGCTTCGGCAATGCCGGGAGCGACGACGGCAAGTGAGACATTTTCCAGTGTCGAGAGCCCCGTAAAGGCATTCATGATGCCCCAGACTGTTCCGAAAAGACCGATGTAGGGAGAAACCGAGCCGATCGAAGCTAAAAGCGGAAGGCCGCGCTCGAGATCATCGATTTCGCGCTGAAAAGCCGCACTCATGCCGCGGCGGACGCCCGAGAGCATTTCGGCCTCGGGCTTTTCGGAAAGTTTTAAGAATTCGGTCATGCCCGCCACAAAGATGCGCTCTTCGGAGCTCGTCCGATTGGTGCGCGAGGTGGCGGTTTCCAAGAGTTTCGTCAGATTGGCGCCGGACCAAAACCGCTGCTCAAAGACATCCGTCTGACGCAACGTCCGCGACAGAATGATCCATTTGCTGAAAATCGTTGCCCAGCTGGCAAGACTGGCGAGAACCAAAATCGCCAAGACGCATTTGACGACTGGAGATGCGTTCATCACGAGGGTGACGATGGACATATCGGCGGAAGCATTCATTTTGTAGATTCCTCTGTGCTGAGGTAAGGTGTAAAACGTTCAAGAAATAACTTCGGGAAGGGCAGGGGACGACCGGTCGTTGTGTCCACAAACCCTAAGCGCACCTGGGCGCTTGCCAAAACGACGTTATCGCGAAAAACGGTCTGTTTGACGATAAACGAAGCGGCGCGCAATCCGACAAGCTGTGTTTTGACCTCAATTTCATCATCGAGTTTGGCCGGACGCTTGTAGCTGATTTCCAGATTGGCCACGACGAGAGCCTGATGATCTTTTGTGCGCATCGTCTCTTGTTCAAAGCCGAGTTCTGCGGCCCACTGCGAACGCGCCCGTTCCATGAAACGAATGTAATTGGCGTGATAAACGATGCCGCTCGCGTCGGTGTCTTCCCAATAAATCTTTGTTTTGTACGAAGTAATCTCTTTAGCCATAACTGAGTATGAAAAACAACTTACCGCAAAACGGTTTCACGAAAAAACTCGAACCAAACAGGCATTTTCCGTTTGGTCTCATTGCTTTCGGATGAAAGCGAAAGTATATTAAATAGATGTGCGGATTTGTTGACGGAGCAAAAACTTGATGCAATTCTCGGCCAGATTCATACGAGGCATTTTTTCAGTGCTTGCCTGCGCATTTCCGGTTTTTGCCGCCAGCGCGGATGTTTTGAATTCCCCGAGACCGCTTGCTGAATTTTCAACCAATGCCATTTTTTCAACGTTCTCTTTAAGTCCGAAAACGCTCGATCCTCAAGTTTCTTATTCGCAGGGAGAAAGCGTTTTTGTGTATCTGACCTACGAGGCGCCGTATTCCTATCACTACTTAAAGCGCCCGTTTCAGATCGTGGCGCGCTCGGTTAAAGAGGTCGTCACTCCCGAGTACTTTGATAAAGAAGGCCGAGCGCTTTCCGCGTCGGCGCGTCCGGAAACCATTGCCGTCAGCCGCTACACGTTAAAGGTCAAACCCGGCATTCGTTTTGCTCCGCATCCGGCTTTTGCCAAGGATGAAAACGGAAATTATCTGTATCACGCTTTGAGTCCGGACGTTGCGGCCTCTCTTTCCAGTCCGCTGGATTTGCCGGAAAAGGCAACGCGCGAGTTGACGGCAGAGGATTTTGTTTACGGCATCAAACGCATGGCCAATCCCCGAATCGTCTGCCCGGTTCTGAAGGTTTTGGGTGAGCACATGCCGGGACTTCTGACGCTCTCTGAGGCGTTGTCGGCACGGGAAGAACAAGAAAAACGGTCCGGTATTAAATGCGCCTGGATCGACCTTCGAAAGGAAACGCTTGACGGCGTTCGGGTTTTGGATCGCTACACCTTCCAGATTGACGTTGTCGGAAAGTATCCTCAGTTTTCCAATTGGCTGGCAATGAGTTTTTTTGCTCCCGTTCCCTGGGAGGCCGAAGCCTTTTATGCCAATCCGGAACTGGAGAAAAACAATGTGACTTTGGGCGCATGGCCTGTCGGTACAGGTCCTTACTACTTGAGCCGTTCGCGGCAGAATCGAGAGCATGTTCTCGAACGCAATCCCGTTTTTCATGAGGTTCTTTACCCGTGCGAGGGAGAGGTCTCGGATGAGGCAGCCGGTTTTTTAAAGGATTGCGCAAAGCCTTTGCCGCTGACCGATCGCATTGTGTTTACGATCGAAAAGGAAGCGGTTCCGACGACATCCAAGTTTCTTCAGGGCTATTACGACAGTCCGGAAATCACGCGGCTCGATGTCGGTCAGGGATTTATTACGGCAGCGCTCGACAATCCTGAAAAAGGTAAGCTTTACCGTGAGCGAAAACTGCAGTTTCCGACAACGGCAGGTTCCGGAATCACGTACTTGGGATTTAACTGGCTGGATCCTGTCGTCGGAGAGGGATCAACCGCCGAGCAGAAGCGGCGCAACCGCAAACTGCGGCAAGCCATTTCCATTGCCATTGATTGGGAAGAAAAGATTTCGATTTTTAACGTCGGCCAGGGAGAGGCGGCGCAAAGCCCGTTGCCGCCCGGGTTCTTCGGCTGGAGAAACAATGCCCCGGCCTCGTTTAATCCCGTGGTCTACACAAAAGAGGAGAGCGGCCAACTCCGAAGGCGCTCCATTCAGGAAGCCAAGATCCTGATGCGCGAGGCCGGATATCCGGATGGGCGCGACGCCAAAACAGGCAAGCCCTTGGTGCTGAATTTCGATTGGCAGGGAGCGGCTGCCGGATCGCGATCCTTTTTGGAATGGATGACAAGACAATTTGCCAAATTGGGCATTCAGCTGGAAATCCGTGCGACCGACTACAACCGGTTCCAAGACAAAATGCAGAAGGGAAACGCACAGATTTACGTCTGGGGCTGGCTTGCCGATTACCCGGATGCGGAAAATTTCCTTTTCCTTCTTTATGGGAAAAACGGCAAAGTCAAAAACGGGGGCGAAAACGCTTCCAACTACGTCAATGCCGAGTATGACCGCCTTTTCGAAGAACTGCGGTATTTGGAAGACGGAGCGCGCAAAGCCCGCGTCATCGATCGAATGATTCGGATCGTGCAGGAGGATGCGCCTTGGAGTTTCGGCACGTTCTCAACATCGGCGGCAGCCGCCCACAATTGGGTGAAAAATTTGAAGCCCACTCAAATCGTTCAGGACAGACTGATGTATCTGGCCATTGATGCGGCGGAGCGAGAAAAGGCTGTTCGTGCTTGGAACGAGCCCGTTATTTGGCCTCTTATTTTGATTATTGCGGTTATTATGCTCTTTATCCGGCAAGTTCGCATTGAACTTCGAAGGCGTGCCGCCGTCAGAGCCGCACAAAGGAGCGCTCGATGATCGGTTACGTGGTTCGGCGGTTCTTTTACGGAATTTTGATTCTCCTCGGTGTGAATCTGCTGACGTTTGCGCTCTTTTTTTCCGTCAATACGCCCGATGACATGGCGCGACTTTCTTTGGGCGGAAAGTATGTGACATCTGAGGTTGTCGAACGTTGGAAGGCGGCGCACGGTTACGATCTCCCGCTCATTTTTAATGCAAAAAAAAGCGGCATTGAGAAGTTGACGAAAACGGTTTTTTACGAACGCTCTGTTCCGCTTTTAAAGGGAGATTTCGGCTTGTCTGACTCCGGGCGAAGCATTAATCGGGAAATCAAGGAACGGGTCGGCCCGTCGCTTGCGCTGGCTGTGCCGACTTTCATTCTGGGCGTCGTTGTGATGATCGTGTTCTCGTTGTTGCTTGTTCTGGTACGACGAACGCGTCTTGAGTGGATCGGCGTTTCTTTAAGCGTTCTTGTCATGAGCGTGTCAAGCCTTTTTTACATCATTCTCGGACAGTGGCTTTTTTCAAGAACGCTGCGGCTTGTTCCTGTTTCCGGATTCGCCGACGGGTGGGCGATGACGGCGTTTTTGATTCTTCCGGTAGCCATCGGGATTTTTTCTCGCCTCGGCAGCGATACGCTCCTTTACCGATCGATGTTTCTCGAAGAAGTCGGAAAAGACTACGTGCGCACGGCTCGGGCCAAAGGAGCCGGGGAAATGCGGGTGCTCTTCTGTCACGTTCTGCGAAATGCGCTTCTTCCGATTCTGACGAGTACGGTTTCGGTGATTCCGATGCTCTTTATGGGGTCGCTGATCATGGAGAACTTTTTCGGCATTCCTGGGCTTGGCTCTTACACGATTGACGCGATCAATGCCCAGGATTTCTCCGTGGTTCGAGCGATGGTGTTTCTTGGAACGATCGCATACGTCATCGGTCTGACGCTGACGGACATTGCCTATGCGCTGGCAGATCCGCGCATACGACTGCGTTAGGAGAAGAAAGATGATGCCTCGCTTCGTTTTCCTTTATACAGACGCTGTCATTTGGCTCTTGGCACTCGTTTGCGTTCTCTATGCACACCATGTTTCCAAGACGCCTGAATTGCGAGCCAAGTGGAAGAAATTGTCTGCCAATTCGACGGCGCTTTTTTGCGCCGGAATTCTGAGCCTCTTTTTTGCAACGGCATTGGCCGACAGCGTGCATTTTCGTCCGGCGCTTCCGACGCAGCCCGGTGCCGCACTGGCCTATTCGCCCAAAACCGTCTCGGCGTTGGAGTACTTTGTCGGCAACCGGATTGCCGCCGCAGAAAGGAGTTATTCGGCTCCCTTTGCGTTGCACGATTTTGATAAGACGTCCGTTCTTCAAAACGGCAAGGTCGAGCGTGTTTACGCTCGGCTCAAGGGGGCATCCCCGAGCGTTCAGGAAAGCGACTACGCCCAAGCGCTTTTCTCAAGCTTGACGCGCGGTGCGGCCTGCGGGGGATTTCTTTCAGTGCTCTTTTTGGCGCTTTGCGCAATTCCCGGAGGCATTCGCCGCCGGTCAGTTCTTTCGGGGCTTCGCGAATTACTTTCTCGCCAAAACGCCTTGCGTCCGATTCTTTGGGTTTGGACCGGCTTTCTGTTTGTGTCCGGCTTCTTGTACTGCGTTTGCCCCGACTGGCATGTCTTTGGAACGGATGCGGTCGGAAACGATGTGTTCCTGAGTGCTCTGAAATCGATCCGCACGGCTGTCGTCATCGGAACGTTGGCAACGTTTTGCACGCTTCCGCTTGCCGTGTGTTTCGGGATCGCTGCCGGTTACTTTAAGGGCTGGGTTGACGACGTCATTCAGTACATCTACACGACGATCACATCCATTCCTTCTGTGTTGCTCATTGCGGCTTCCGTTCTGATGATTCAGGTTTTCATTGACAAAAATCCGTCGTTGTACGAAACGGGACTGGAGCGGGCAGATCTTCGGCTTTTCTTTCTTTCCGCCATCATCGGCGTGACCGGATGGGCAGGATTGGCGCGGCTGTTGCGTGCCGAAGCGATGAAGATTTCAGAAATGGATTTTGTGACGGCAGCGAAAGCTTTCGGCGTGAGTCCGCTTCGCATCATGATGCGGCACATCTTCCCGAATGTGGCTCACATCGTGCTCATTGTGGCTGTTTTGGATTTTTCCGGCATTGTTCTTTACGAGGCCGTTTTAAGTTATGTCGGCGTCGGCGTGGATCCGTCGATGAGTTCTTTCGGAAGCATGATTAATTCAGCGGCTTCTGAAATGAGTCGAAATCCGGTTGTTTGGTGGAATCTGCTGGCCAGTTTTCTTTTCATGGTAACGCTTGTTTTGAGTGCCAACCTTTTTGCCGGCGGCGTGCGAGAGGTGTTTGATCCGCACTCGGAAAACGGAGAGAGAAATGCTTGAGGTAAAAAATCTTTCCATTTTTTCCTCTGTCGGGAGTTTTCCCATCGTGCGTGACGTGTCGTTTACGGTCGCACCGGGCGAAACCTACGCTTTAGTCGGCGAGTCCGGCTGCGGCAAGTCGATGACGGCGCTGTCGCTGTTGCGTCTGCTTCCGCCGGGCGTTGAGATTCGCGACGGTTCGGTGCGCTGCGGCGGGTGCGATGTGTTTGCAATGACAGAGCGCGAGATGACGTCCGTTCGCGGCTCCAAGATGTCGCTTGTTTTTCAGGAGCCGTCCCTGAGTCTCAATCCCGTGGTGCGCGTCGGAGACCAGATTCAAGAGACGCTTTTACTGCATCCGGACGCCTCTGGCGACAGTCCCGAAAGCCGTGTTTTGTACTGGTTGGAACGCGTCGGTTTTTCCGACCCGGAACGGATTGCACGCTCCTTCCCGCACGAACTTTCCGGCGGCCAGAAACAACGCATCATGATTGCCGTTGCTTTGGCGGCCGGTTCTTCGGTCGTTATTGCCGATGAACCGACGACGGCGCTTGATGTGACGCTGCAGGCACAAATTTTGGATTTGTTAAATGATCTAAAAAAGGAACGCCGTTTGGCGTTGCTTCTTATCACGCACGATCTGGCTCTTGTCAAACACTATGCGGATCGAGTGGGCTTGATGTACGCCGGCGAGATTGTCGAAGAAGCCTCGGTTCATTCCTTTTTTTCCGACCCGCAGCATCCGTATGCCAAGGGACTTTTGCGAGCCGTTCCCCGGTCGGAATCCAAACACAGTGCTCTTGACGGAATTCCCGGACACGTGCCGGCTCCGCAGGAGAGTTTTTCCGGATGCCGTTTTGCGCCCCGGTGCGGGATTTGCCGCAAGGAGTGCCGGCAAAGGGCAATTCCTCTTCGGGCGACCTCATCGGGTCGCAGCGTACGGTGTCTTTTTCCAGGAGCCGCTTTGCCGGATTCGGTCAAGCGGCAGACTCCGAGTGCCGAGACCGGCGAGGTCGTTCTTCAAATTCAGAATTTGACGGTGGATTACGAAGTCTCAGGGGGATTTTTCAGGCACAAGAAGTCCTTTCGGGCAGTTGATGATGTCTCGCTGGAATTGTGCCGCGGCGAAACGCTTGCACTGATCGGAGAGTCAGGATCGGGGAAAACGACGCTTGCTAAAACGTTGCTTCGCTTGGCAGACGGAAAAACACGAGTGCAAGGCCAGATCATCTTAGGCGGCATGGATGTTTTGAAGGCAGGCGGTCGAGCGCTTCTTCGTCTTAGGCGCTTTGCACAGATCGTTTTTCAGGATCCCTTCGGTTCGTTTGATCCGAGAATGACGATCCGCGAGTGTATTGCCGAGGGCATGCTGGCGCTCGGAATCGTTCACGATGCAAGCAAATGCCAAAAGGAGATCGACAGGCTTCTTAAAGTCGTCGGATTGACGCCGGACTGCGCCGATCGGCTTCCGCACGAATTTTCCGGCGGACAGCGACAGAGAATTGCTTTGGCGCGCGCATTGGCCGTTCGTCCTCAGCTGGTGATCTGCGATGAACCGACAAGCGCATTGGATGTGTCTGTTCAAGCGCAGATTCTGAATCTCATGCGAAGCATTCAAAAGGAAACCGGCGTGTCGTACCTCTTTATCACGCACAATGTGTCCGTTGTTGAATGCATGGCCGATCGGATTGCTGTGATGCGCGCCGGCCGTCTTGTGGAAAGCGGGCGAACCGAGGATGTGTTGACGCATCCGAGAAATGACTACACGAAGCAACTCTTGGCTTGCGTGCCGCGACTTTGATCGATTCGAAAAAAAGAAAGCCGATCACAGGGATCGGCCTTCTTTACGATGCGGAAGAAACCAATGATTCGCTACAGATACGTCGAAATCATATCAGCCAAGATCTTTACGCCCTCACGGATCTTTTCCGGAGGAACCGTCACGAAAGAAAGACGTGCGTGGTTTTTCTCCGGGCTTCCCGCGTAGAACGCCTCGCTCGGAACGAACGCGACTTTCTTTTCAACGGCTTCCTGAAGCAGTTTGGTTGAATTGATCGACTTCGGCAGATGAAGCCAAATGAACATGCCGCCTGTCGGTTTTGTCCAGCTGATGTCCGGGTGCTTGGGCATGAACGCAGACAGGGCATCGAGCATGGTGGCGCACTGTCTCTTGTAAATCTCACGTACGGCCGGGATGTGTCCCTTTAACGTTCCTTCGCTGATGACGCGGGCAGCAACGAGCTGCGTGAATGTCGACGTGTGAAGGTCGGCAGCCGACTTCAGTCCCGAGAAGGCTTTTAAGATTTCCGGCGGCGCAACGACGTAGCCGAGGCGAAGACCCGGAGAAAGCACTTTTGAGAGCGTGCCGAGACGGATGGTGCGTTCCGGAGCAAAGCTGCGAAGCGACATCGGCGGTTTCTTTTCGTACCAGAGCTCGCCGTACGGATCGTCTTCAATGAGCCAGAAGTTGTATTGGCGGGCTTTTTCGGCCAGTTTCTGACGACGGGTTTCGTCAATGGTAAGGCCCGTCGGATTGGCGAACGTCGGCATGACGTAGGCGATGTTGACGCCCTGACATTCGTCGCCGAGTAAATCCGGGTTCATTCCGTATTCGTCGACGGGGATCTCAACGTACTCGGGCGAGCAGAGGTTGAAGGCCGAAAGAGCTCCGAGATAGGTCGGGCTTTCGACCAACATCTTGGTTCCTTTCACGACGAAAATGCGGGCAACGAGATCCAGCGCCTGTTGCGAACCTGTGACGATCTGAACTTCGTCGGCCGTTGTAGGAATGCCGTGCTCGGTTTCCATCTGAGCAATGGCTTGGCGCAATTCAGGGACGCCTTCGGCCTGAGAGTACTGCAACGCTCGCGTGCCTTCATGCGACATCACCCAATCGGCGGCGTCTTTTACGGCGGCGATGGGGAATCCGGCAGGACTCGGAAGTCCGCCTGCAAACGAGATGATGTCAGGACGGCCTGAGAGGGTGAGTATGGTATGCACGGCATCGGATCCGGACCCATGCTCTGAGAAATTCATTTTTGGCATGTTTGCCTGCTCTGTTGAGAGTGCGGTCATAATCGTTCCTCTTGTTGAACTAGTGGCGTTCATTGTATTCCCGAAAATTCCGGTGAAAAATGAAAACCAGTTCCCTCGTTGATGCGAGGATGGGGTGGCTAGGTTGTTTCTATTAGAAAAAAAGAAAACCGCCGACCGAACATCATCCTTTCGGTCGACGGCAAGACTGTTGGATTTCGCGCGGTTTAGGCTTCTTCGCCTGTCTTGAACCGTTTCTCCATGAAGGCAACGATTTGAGAAATCGTAAACGTCATGACGAGATACAGAATCGCAACGCACGACCAAATTTCAAGGGAGCCGTACGTCTCGGCAATGATGAGTTGTCCCTTGCGCGTCAGTTCCTCAAACCCGATGACGGAAACGAGGGAAGAGTCCTTTAGCATGGCAATGAATTCATTGCCGAGCGGAGGAATCACGCGCTTAAAGGCTTGGGGCAACACAACGTAGCGCATCGTCTGACGCGGCGTCATGCCGAGGCTTAAAGCGGCGCGAGACTGGCCGATCGAAATGGACTGAATGCCGGCTCGAAAGATTTCGGCTACGTAGGCGCCTGAGTTGATGGAACAGGCGGCTACGGCTGCCGTGAAGGGATCAATTCGAGTCCCGGTGATAACGGGCAGGGCAAAGTACAGAATGAAAATCTGCACCAGAAGCGGTGTACCGCGAATGAAATTAACGTAGGTTCGAGCTAAGGAATGAAAAACTCGGTTGTGGCTCAGGGATCCGATGGCGGCAATTAAGCCAAACACCATTCCGAGACCCACGGCCATTGCCGTGATTTTGAGTGTGACCAAAGCGCCCGCCAATAAAAGGGGCATCGATTGAGTCACGAGGGAAAAGTCGAAATCCATGAGCTACTCCGAGTCTTTAAGTCAAAGCGATTACTCGCCGAACCACTTTGTTATCAGCGCCTGATAGGAGCCGTCTTTCTTCGCTTCCGCCAGTGCCTTGTTCATGCGTTCCAAAAGTTTCGGATTCTTTTTGGAAACAGCAAAGCCGAACTGCTCAACAGTGAGCACTTTTTCCTGGTGCGAGAAAATCTCTTTGTTTTTCGGATTGCTCGCCATGAAGTGTCCGATGGTCGGACGATCTCCGATCACAGCCTCGCAACCCTTATTGCGAAGTTCCATGTAGGACTCGTTCACTGTGTTGAAGGTCTTCGTTGTGGCTCCGGGAATCGTATTGGCATAGGCCATTCCGGATGTTCCGATCTGTGCGCAGATTAACTTGTTTTTCAAATCGGTATCCGTCTTGTAAACGTCTTTGTCTGCTTTGCGGACCAGAATGGAAAGACCGGAGTCGTAGTACGGATCCGTCAGAAACACGCGCTTGGCACGCTCTTCCGTGATCGTGATGGCGGCACCGGCGATGTCGATCTGGCGGCTCAAAATGGCCGGAATCAGGGCATCAAACCCCATGGAAACAACCTTAACGGTAAAGCCGGCTTTCTGTCCGATCAATCGGATCATGTCAATATCAAAACCAATGACTTCAGAACTGTTTTTGGTATCTGTGAATTCAAACGGCGGATAGGTGCTTTCCGTACCCATGATGAGCTGCTCGGCATGAGCAGTCAACGATGCCGTGAGCATGGAGCCGCAGGCAACGGCAAAGAGCATTTTTTTAAACATGAGAGTAACTCCCTTTAAACAGCATCCTAGATGCACAAATGCACTAGTTTTAAATTGACAAACGTAACTCAAGTGATGGAGTGTAGGAAACACGAGCCGACGTCGGGGAATGCAAGCTGAAAATCTGAACCAGAACCGGCGTGCCGCGAATGAAATTAACGTAGGTTCGAGCTAAGGAATGAAAAACTCGGTTGCGGCTCAGGAATCCGACGGCGGCAATGAAGCCAGACACCATTCCGAGACCCACGGCCATTGCCATGATCTTGAGTGTGACCAAAGCGCCCGCCAATAAAAGGGGCATCGTTTGAGTCACGAGGGAAAAGTCGAAATCCATGAGCTACTCCGAGTCTAAGTCAAAGCGATTACTCGCCGAACCACTTTGTCATCAGCGCCTGGTAGGAGCCGTCTTTCTTCGCTTCCGCCAGTGCCTTGTTCATGCGTTCCAAAAGTTTCGGATTCTTTTTGGAAACAGCAAAGCCGAACTGCTCAACAGTGAGCACTTTTTCCTGGTGCGAGAAAATCTCTTTGTTTTTCGGATTGCTCGCCATGAAGTGTCCGATGGTCGGACGATCTCCGATCACAGCCTCGCAACCCTTATTGCGAAGTTCCATGTAGGACTCGTTCACTGTGTTGAAGGTCTTCGTTGTGGCTCCGGGAATCGTATTGGCATAGGCCATTCCGGATGTTCCGATCTGTGCGCAGATTAACTTGTTTTTCAAATCGGTATCCGTCTTGTAAACGTCTTTGTCTGCTTTGCGGACCAGAATGGAAAGACCGGAGTCGTAGTACGGATCCGTCAGAAACACGCGCTTGGCACGCTCTTCCGTGATCGTGATGGCGGCACCGGCGATGTCGATCTGGCGGCTCAAAATGGCCGGAATCAGGGCATCAAACCCCATGGAAACAACCTTAACGGTAAAGCCGGCTTTCTGTCCGATCAATCGGATCATGTCAATATCAAAACCAATGACTTCAGAACTGTTTTTGGTATCTGTGAATTCAAACGGCGGATAGGTGCTTTCCGTACCCATGATGAGCTGCTCGGCATGAGCAGTCAACGATGCCGTGAGCATGGAGCCGCAGGCAACGGCAAAAAGCATTTTTTTAAACATGAGAGTAACTCCCTTCAAACAGCATCCTAGATGCACAAGTTCGCCAATTTTAAATTGACAAACGTAAACCAAGTGACGGATTGTAGAAAACACGAGCCGCCCTCGGGGAATGCAAACGGTCTTTTCCTTTCAATGTTGCAAAAAACGAACAATTGAAATTACCTAGAAAAATTGATTCCCCTATTTTTTATAAGGGATTTTTTCGATACACTTTTCACCAATCTTGACTAAACAACTCGGGAAATAAAAAGCCATGAAACTCACAACGCGAGGCCGTTTTGCCGTTACCAGCATGATCGACATTGCGCTTTACGGAGAGAATGGGCCGGTTCGTTTGGCTGATATTGCGCGCAGAGAGCAGATTTCCGTGGCCTATTTGGAACAGATTTTTGGTCGGCTTCGGCAGGCGAACCTTGTAACGGCCAATCGGGGACCGGGAGGCGGTTACCGACTGTCGCGCGCGCCCGAAGACATCAGTGCCGGACAGATTGTGCGGGCCGTTGAGGAGAGTCTTGACGCCACCAGTTGCTACGGAACGGGGCAGTGCCGAGGAGGCGCTGAGTGTCTCGCTCACGGTTTGTGGTCTGATATGAATCGATTGCTGACAAGTTTTTTAGACGGGCAGAGCCTGGCCGAGATTAAAACTCGGTATGCGAGCTCACACCCGAAACGCGGCGATGAGGCTGTCGTTATTTTCAAGAACAAACGTGGTTAGAAGGAAGTGAAAATGGATTTGAAACGTCCCGTGTATTTGGACTACTCGGCAACGACGCCGGTGGATCCGCGTGTGGCCGAAAAGATGATTCCGTATCTTTGCGAAAAGTTCGGCAATCCGGCGAGCCGTTCGCATGCTTACGGCTGGGAGGCAGAAAAAGCGGTAGACGAAGCCAGAGCGGCCGTTGCCGCTTACATCAATGCGGATCCGCGGGAAATCGTCTGGACGTCGGGGGCGACGGAGTCGGACAATCTGGCGATAAAAGGGGCTGCTCATTTTTACAGGGATAAGGGCAAACACCTCATTACTGTGAAGACTGAACACAAGGCCGTTCTTGACTCGATGCGACACTTGGAAACGGAAGGTTTCGAAGTGACGTACATGGATGTTCAGGAAAACGGGCTTTTGGATTTAAAGGCGTTGGAAGCGGCGATGCGTCCGGATACGACACTCGTGTCCGTGATGGCCGTCAACAATGAGATCGGCGTCATTCAAGATATCGCTACAATCGGCGAACTGTGCCGGTCGCACGGGATCATTTTCCATTGCGATGCGACGCAAGCCCCGGGCAAGATGGAACTGGATACGCAAAAACTCAAGGTCGATCTCATGAGCCTTTCTTCGCACAAGGTTTATGGCCCCAAGGGGATCGGTGCTTTGTACGTTCGCCGCAAACCGCGCGTTCGCATCGAGCCGCAGATTCACGGCGGCGGACATGAGCGCGGCATGCGTTCCGGAACGTTGGCCACACACCAGATTGTCGGCATGGGCGAGGCCTATCGCTTGGCAAAACTGGAGCAGGAAAAGGACATTGCGCACTGCCTGATGCTGCGCGAGCGGCTCTTAAACGGAATCCTCAAGAATATTCCGGATGTGGTCGTCAACGGCGATATGGAGCACCGCGTTCCGACCAATCTCAATATTTCGTTTGCCTATGTCGAGGGCGAAAGCCTCATGATGGCGCTCAAAGACATTGCCGTGAGTTCGGGTTCGGCCTGCACGTCCGCCTCATTGGAGCCGAGCTACGTGCTGCGTGCTTTGGGCCGAGACGACGAGCTGGCACACAGTTCGATCCGATTTACCTTCGGGCGTTTTACGACCGTTGAGGAAATCGACTATACAATCAATCTTCTGACGGAAAAGGTCGCCAAGTTGCGTGAGATGTCACCGTTGTGGGAAATGCACAAAGAGGGCGTGAATTTGAAGTCTGTTAAGTGGAATGAGAATTAGGAGACAAAGGATGCCCTACAGCGACAAAGTGATGGATCATTACGAGCACCCGCGCAATGTCGGGACGCTCGATAAGGAAGACAGCTCCGTCGGCACAGGCATGGTGGGTGCGCCCGCCTGCGGTGATGTGATGCGGCTTCAGATCAAGGTGAACGAGGCGGGCATTATCGAGGATGCCAAATTTAAGACCTACGGCTGCGCGAGTGCCATTGCGTCGAGTTCTCTTGTTTCCGAGTGGGTCAAGGGAAAGAGTTTGGATGATGCTCAAAAGATTTCCAATGCGGAAATTGCCGAAGAGTTGGCGCTTCCGCCCGTGAAAATTCACTGCTCGATTTTGGCCGAAGATGCCGTGAAGGCGGCCATTGATGATTACAAGGCAAAGCACGCCGCCGGAGAGCAGAAGAAATGATTACGCTCACGCAAGCGGCTGCCCGTCACGTGACGGCGTTTCTCGCCAAAAGAGGCAAAGGCATCGGACTTCGCCTCGGCGTGAAGACGTCCGGATGTTCCGGGATGGCCTACAAACTTGAGTTTGCCGATGCGGTGAACGATGACGACAACGTTTGGGAAAGTTTCGGCGTGAAGGTCATCGTCGATGAAAAAAGCCTTCCTTACATTGACGGAACGGAACTCGATTTCGTCAAAGAAGGCCTTCAATCGGGATTTAAATTTAAAAACCCGAATGAGAAAGAACACTGCGGCTGCGGAAAATCCTTCAAGGTTTGAAGGTTATGCAAAGAGATACCGCTTTTTCGCTTCTCGGGCTTCCTGCGAAGTTTTCCCTGACGAATTCAGAAATTGAAGAGGCCTGGAGAGCGCGCATTGCGCTCGTTCATCCGGATCGGTTTGCGGCGGCCGGAGAGGCCGGGAAACGCGTTGCCGAACAATGGGCAGGACGCCTTAACGATGCGAAGGTTGAGCTTCTCAACCCGGTCCTGCGCGCCAAGGAGCTTCTCAGAGAAAGAGGCGTTGACCTTGCCGAGGAAAGCGACACACAGATGCCGCAGTCCTTTCTTTTGCAGCAATTTGAGTGGCGTCAGAGAGCCGAAGAAGGGGAAAAGGCAGGCGTCCTCTCAGACCTTGCCGCTGAGCGCGACCGACTGATTGCTCAAGTGGCTGAGGCACTGGATGTGACCGGGGATTGTCTGCAGGCGCGCGAGGCGGTTCGGGAGCTTCTCTTCGTGGAGAAACTCGGGCGAGATCTCGAGAGTTAACCAGTTTTTTAGAGAGAACACGATTCATGTCCGGATTGATGCAGATTGCGGAACCGGGGCTTTCAGCAGGGCCTCACGAAGAAAGACTTGCCGTTGGCATTGACCTCGGGACGACAAATTCCTTGGTCGCAACCGTTGTCAACGGTTCCGTTGAGGTCATCGCCGATCAATCGGGAAAGAAGATTCTCCCGAGCGTCGTGCGTTTTTGCGCGGACGGTTCCGTTGAAACCGGCGATGCGGCACTGGCACACATTTCCGAAGACCCGGAAAACACGATTTCTTCTGCCAAGCGTCTTATCGGGCGAGTGTTGGAAGATGTTGAGGAAAAAACGCTTCCCTATCGGTTTTCTGAAGCCTCAGGGGTGATTCGTCTGGCAACGGCCGCGGGCGATAAAACGCCGATTGAAGTCAGTGCGGAAATCTTAAAGGAACTGAAAGGACGAGCCGAGTCGCGACTCGGCGGCTTTTTGGTCGGAGCCGTCATTACAGTGCCGGCGTACTTCGATGATGCGCAGCGTCAGGCAACGAAGGATGCCGCACGGCTCGCCGGTCTTGAGGTCTTAAGGCTTTTAAATGAACCGACCGCAGCGGCTCTGGCCTATGGATTGGATTCCGGATCCGAGGGACTTTATCTGATCTATGACCTCGGCGGCGGCACGTTTGACGTGTCGCTGTTAAAACTTTCTCGCGGTGTGTTTGAGGTTGTTGCCACGGGCGGCGACAGTGCGTTGGGCGGCGATGACTTTGACCGACTCGTTGCTCGCGAACTGCTGACAAGACGTTCGCTCTTGCTCGAAAAGCTTTCTTCAAGGGAAAAACGCGGCGCCGTTCTTGCGGCTAAAGCGTGCCGCGAAGCACTGACGCAAGCGCAGACGGCTTCATTTGAGTTGACATTGGATGACGGAAATGGTGTGAAAGCGACTCTTTCTCGCCAGGAATTTGAATCGCTTTGTGCGCCTCTTGTCAAAAGAACGATCGATGTTGCCGAACACGTTCTTGCGGATGCAAAGGCAACTTTCTCCGATGTGAAGGGCATTGTGCTGGTCGGCGGATCAACGCGCATGCCGTGCGTGCGCGAAGCGGTGCGAAACACCTTTGGGAAAGCGCCTCTGACGGACATCGACCCGGACGAAGTGGTTGCCGTCGGAGCGGCTCTTCAGGCCGACAAGCTGGTCGGAAATGTGCGCGACGAGGACTGGCTTTTGCTGGACGTGACGCCGCTTTCGCTCGGCTTGGAGATGATGGGCGGATTGGTTGAGAAAATCATTCCTCGCAACACGCCCGTTCCCGTGGCAATGGCGCAGGACTTTACGACCTTTAAGGACAATCAGACGGCTTTGGCCGTGCATGTCGTGCAAGGGGAACGAGAGATTGTCGACAAGTGCCGTTCTCTGGCACGGTTTGAATTGCGCGGGATTCCCCCGATGGCGGCCGGCAATGCGCGAATTCGCGTGACCTATAAGATTGATGCCGACGGCATTCTCTCTGTGTCGGCTCGTGAGTTAAAAACCGGCGCAGAATCGTCGGTTCGCGTCAAACCGTCTTATGGGTTGGAGGACGCGGAGATCATCCGCATGCTCCAAGAAGGAAACGCAGCAGCGGCTTCCGATTTAGCGGAAAGAAAGCTTCGCGAAGAAAAAGTAGAAGCCGAACGCGTTCTCATCGCAACGCAGTCGGCATTGGATTCAGACGGAGACTTGCTCACGCTCGAAGAAAGGGAAGCCGTCAATGCGCAGATGAACAAAGTCAGAGACGCCGTCGCTGGCGCTCAGGCTGATCGCATTAAAGCGGAAAGCGCGGCGCTCGTTGCGGCAACGAGTGATTTTGCTGCACGGCGCATGGATCGGTCCATTCGACGCGCACTGGCCGGTCAGTCTCTTGAAACAATGACAGAAAATAAGGAGTAATGCAGATGCCGACAATTACAGTCATTGCCAATGCGGCATGTCCTCAGGGAGCAACGTTTGTTGCAAAGACCGGCGAAAATCTTGGTCGGGCCATGGTGGCCAACGGAGTGAAACTGGCGCATGCCTGTGAGTACAACGGGGCGTGCGCCACGTGTCACGTGTATGTCCGAAAGGGATATGAATCGCTGGCAGAACCGACGGATTCCGAATTTGATCGTTTAGACACGGCATTCGATTCAAAACCGAATTCCCGTTTGGCCTGTCAGGTCAAGATCGGGCAGGAAGATCTTGAAATCGAGATTCCGGTTCACAACAAGAACATCGTCGGAGAGCGTTGAGAATGGAACTCAAGTGGACGGATTCAGAGCGGATTGCCGAGGAACTCGTTGACCGCTATCCGGACGTGGATCCGGTGACGCTTCGTATGACGCGTCTTCATGAGATGGTCACAACGTTGCCGGATTTTAAGGACGACCCGGAAGCGAGCAATGAGCCGCGGCTTGAAGCGATTCTTTCGGCTTGGCTTGACGAGCGGGATTAGAACAGCGATCCCTGCAGCTCATCCTTGAAAAGCGCTATGACGGGAGCATGATCGCTCGGCCGATCCATGGAGCGAACCGTTCTGTCCACTGTGACGGAAGACAATCGGCAGGCGAGAGGACCGTTTGCAAGAATGTGATCAATGCGCAGCCCTTTGTCTTTTTCAAAACCCTGGAAGCGGTAATCCCACCAGGAGTAATCGGCCGCCTTGTGCGGCAGGAGCATTCGCAGGTCAACCAGCCCTGTTTGGATAAGTCCCGCAAAGGCGTCGCGCTCGGGTGCGGAAACGAGAATGTTGCCTGCCCAACCTTGCGGATCGTAGACATCGTCATCCGTGGGCGCAATGTTAAAGTCGCCGGCAAGAAGAACCGTTTCTCCGGCCTGAAGAAGTTCTCGAATCCAAAGATTGAGCGAAGCGATCCAGTCGAGTTTGTAGAGAAACTTGGTGCTGCCGACTTCCTGCCCGTTTGGGAAATAGGCATCGATGAAAAGAAAGGATTTTCCGCTTGTTTCCGTGAGCTTGACCGTGATGGCTCGGGTGGCTTCGTCCGGATAATGCGGGATGTTTTTGGCAAATAATTCCGCTCGGGAAAACGCCTTGTTTCGGACAAGGATCGCTGTCCCGTTGTAGCTTTTCTGTCCGCTATAAAAAGCTTCATAGCCGAGAGAGCGAATCACTTCGATCGGAAACGTATCATCCGTTGTTTTTGTTTCCTGCAAAGCAACGGCATCGGGAGAAGCTGTTTTGAGCCACTGGGCAAGAATTTCAAGGCGGGCGTTAATGCCGTTGACGTTAAATGTGGCAAGTTTCATGAGTGCGGCCGTCCGCTTAAGGTGTAAAGGAAAGCGAGAGCGGCATCGAGCGTCAGTTTTCCGGCATCAATCCGCTTTAAAAGTTCCGGCGCATCAATGGTTTCAAAGTAAGTAACTTCGCCGTCTTGATTAACGGGGCGAGCGCCGGCTTTTAATTGAATCGAATACACGATGGTTCTCTCGCGCATCCAGCCCTCGCGAACCGGACGCGTGACAAGAAATTCAACAGGAGAAAGCACCGTATAGTCATCAGGTTTCAGACCGGCTTCTTCAAAGGTTTCTCGATAAAGCGTATCCGTCGGCGTTTCGCCGGCGCTCGAGAGGCCGCCCGAGAGCGTGTCAAAGAGTCCGGGATCCACCTGTTTTTCATCGCTTCGCTTCGCGATCCAAAAGCGATTGTCGTCGCTTCGGGCAAGGGCATGCACGCAGGTTGTCGTCAGTCCCAAAAATCGAAAAAGCCCGCGTTCTGCTTTCGCTAGTTTCCGTCCCGAATCCGTGGATGCGATGTCAAGAAGTTCATTTCTCCATTGAAAAATCAAACCGCCCTTATGGAGTTTTTCTGCCAGTTCTGCCAAGCAGGCGCAAGCCTTCTCACCAGCAAACGGCAGATCCAAGCCGCTTCCGGTTTCTTCAAAAATATCGTAAAAGGCCGGTGATCGAAGTACGTCGTACGTATGTGAAACCAATGTTCCGCATTTTTCGCCGCGAATGGAAAGCGTGCGCGACCCAGCCGGAGGACTCTGGGAGGCCTGGGTTTCTAGTCGCGCAAGAAGTTCGCTTTCAGGTGTCATGGTTTAGTCTTTTTCCGGCCGCAATGTCGGGAAGAGCAACACTTCTCGGATCGACGAGGCATTTGTTAAAAGCATCACGAAGCGGTCGATGCCGATTCCGCAGCCTCCCGTCGGAGGCAATCCGTACTGCAAAGCGCGGATGTAGTCGGCGTCGTAATACATGGCTTCATCGTCGCCTTTCGTCTTGGCATCGGCTTGAGCCTTAAAGCGCATGGCCTGGTCGTCCGGATCATTGAGTTCCGAGAAGCCGTTGGCTGTTTCACGTCCGTAAATAAAGAGTTCAAAGCGTTCCGTCAAACCCGGTTTCGTGTCTGAAGCACGGGCAAGCGGACTGATTTCAACCGGGTAGTCGACGATAAACGTCGGTTGAATGAGTTTGGATTCGGCCACTTCCTCAAAGAGCGCCATGACAAGAGCACCGAGTCCGACCCAGTCGGGCTGCTTGGCACCGAGTCGAGCAAGTTCGGTGCGCAGGAAAGCTTCGTCTTGAAGTTGCTCGGCGTTGTACTGCGGAGCGAACTTGAGGATGGCTTCCTGGGGCGTTAACCGCGCAAAGGGTTTTGAAAGATCAATTTCGGTTCCTTCGTAGACCAGTTTTTCGCTGCCGGTGGCTTCTCGGGCAACGTAGCGAAGCAGTTCTTCCGTGTACTGCATCTGATCTTCGTAAGTCCAGTACGAGGCATAAAACTCGATTGTCGTGAACTCCGGATTGTGCCGCGTGTCGATTCCCTCATTTCTAAAGCAACGGTTAAGTTCGTAGACGCGTTCGAAGCCGCCGACGACAAGCCGCTTGAGGTAAAGCTCCGGTGCAATGCGCAGGTACTGATCGATATCAAGGGCGTTGTGGTGCGTGACAAACGGTTTTGCGTTGGCGCCGCCCGGAATCGTGTTGAGCATCGGCGTTTCGACTTCAACGAAGCGATGGGCTTCCATGAAGTGACGCACGGCAGAGACGGCCTTAAAGCGCGTGGCAAAGCGAGCACGACTCTCTTCGTTGATGATGAGATCCACATAGCGCATGCGGCAGCACTGCTCAGGATCGCAAAGTCCCTTGTGCTTGTCCGGGAGCGGCAAAATGCTTTTTGTGATGAGGCGCAGTTCTTTGACGCGGACGGACAACTCGCCGCGGTTGGTCAAAAAGAGCGTTCCCTTCGCCGCAACGATGTCGCCGATGTCATAAGTCTTGAAGGCCGCATAGGCTTCTTCGCCGACTTCGCTCGGCGTCAAAAAGTACTGCATCTTTCCCGTAAAGTCCGTCACGGTGGCGAAACTGGCTTTGCCCATGATGCGCTTGAGCATCATGCGGCCGGAAACAGCGACCTCAGGGGCAAGAGCCTCGAGTTCTTCTTTTGTTTTTTCGCCGTAGGCGGCTCTCAAATCCCCGAAAAGATCTTTGCGTTTGAAGTCATTCGGATAAGCGACGCCCTTGGCACGCAAGGCGGCGAGCTTTGCGCGGCGTTCGGCGATAACGTGGTTGATGTCTTCCTGCTCTGGCTTGCCAGAATTCATTTGTTCGGTCATTTTTATTTCAACGGATTTAAATTAAAAAGTTTCTGAGAGTCTAAACGCCTTGCTTCAGACTTGCCTGAATGAACATATCGAGATCACCGTCTAACACGGCTCCTGTGTTGCCTGTTTCCACATTGGTTCGGAGATCTTTGACGCGGCTTTGATCCAAAACGTAACTGCGGATTTGGTGCCCCCAGCCGATATCGCTTTTGGCATCTTCGAGTTTTTCCTGCTCGGCGGTGCGCTTGCGAAGTTCGGCTTCGTAAAGTTTTGCCTTTAATTGCCGCATGGCCTGCTCGCGGTTGTTGTGCTGACTGCGGTCATCCTGGCAGACCGTGACGATTCCGGTCGGGATGTGCGTGATGCGAACGGCCGATTCGGTTTTCTGGACGTGCTGTCCGCCGGCGCCGGATGCGCGGAAAACGTCAACCCTTAAGTCAGCCGGATTAATCGTGATCTCAATGGAGTCGTCCACTTCGGGGTAAACGTAGGCGCTGGCAAACGACGTATGCCGTCTGGCGTTTGCATCAAAGGGACTTTTGCGCACGAGCCGATGAATGCCGGTCTCGGTTCGCAATGTTCCGTAAGCCCAGGCTCCTTCAATGTAAATCGTGCATCCTTTGATGCCTGCTACGTCTCCGGGAGTTTCTTCCGTTAATTTGGCGGTAAAGCCGGAACGCTCGGCAAAGCGCAGATACATTCTCTCGAGCATGCTCGCCCAGTCTTGAGCTTCCGTGCCGCCGGCGCCGGCTTGGATTTCCAAGTAGCAGTTGGCGCTGTCCATGGGTTGGTTGAACATGCGTTTGAATTCGAGTTTTTCAACCTGATGCCCGGAGTTTTCAATGTCCTTTGCAATGGATTCGGCGCTCTCCTCGTCGCCTTCTTCCAACGACATGGCAAAGAGTTCTCGGGCGTCCTGAAGTCCGGTCGTTAAGGTTTCAAAACTGCTGACCAGGTCATCAAGCGTTTTCTTTTCCTTGCTGACTTCCTGAGCGTGAGCGGGATCATCCCAAAGGGCAGGGTTCTCGATTTCGCGATTAATTTCTTCCAGTCGACGTTTCTTTTGGTCGACGTCAAAGATACCCCCGAAGTTCAGAAAGTCGCTTCAACAGGTCATCGCAGAGATTGTTCGTGGAATTAATGCGTTCAGCTTCCATGGTTGATTATTTTGGTATTTTGTATAGGTTATTCAAGTCGCCCGTCATTATAAGGAGGGATGCGGCGGGTCCAAAAAAATCCGAAGAGATTCATGGATGTGTACGCCGTTGACCACAAAAATTTTGGTTTGTGTTTCGTGAAAAGCGGCAAAGGGAAAAGAGCCGTTCTCTTAGTCTTCGGCTTCCACAATCACGAGTTGCACCGAACGTCTTCCCATGAATGTGTTGATTTCCGGTTTGTAGGCAAGACGCACGTGAGAGGGAAGCGGTTTTTCATGCCGAAAGAAAATGGCGTCAAACCGAGTTCCGTCCAGCTCGAGAAGAAGCTTTAGGTGTTCTCCCTTCAAAACTCTCTGATTCAGGACGATAAACTCGTTGGCAAAAACGGGCTCATCAAAGCCTTGTCCCCAAATTCTCGACTGCAGGGCATCGATCAGAAGGAAATTAATGTCCTCTGCACGAAGCGGTCCGTCGACTTCAACGCATTTATTCAGGGTGTTCGAACTGCAGTGCGTCCGGACGGCGGATTCAAAGAGGTTTTCGAAACGATCCAGCTGAGCTCGATCGATGGTGAGTCCTGCCGCCATGGCGTGGCCGCCGTAGCGCTTCATTACTCCCGGCGCTTCTTTGTCGAGTTGCTCCAAGATGTCTCTCAGATGAACGCCTTCGACAGAGCGTCCGGATCCCTTTAAGGTATCGGCCTCATCGGGCGCAAAGGCGATGACGGGACGGTGGAATTTGTCTTTGACTCGGCTGGCAACCAGCCCGACAAGCCCCTGATGCCAGGCCTGATCGAAAAGGACGATGCTCGCTTTGTGCGCCGTGTCCATTTTCCGAACGCGGGAAAAGGCGTCGGTTTGCATGATTTCTTCGAGGCCTCGGCGTTCTTCATTTAATCGATTGAGCTCTTGCGCTAAAAAGAGGGCCCGTTCTGCGTCGTCTGTGAGCAGACATTCGATGCCGACGTCCATTTCCGTCAGGCGGCCGGCCGCATTGATGCGCGGAGCGATGCAAAAGGCGAAATCACGAGCCGTGACGCGTGAGCGGTCGCGCCCGCAGGTTTCAAAGAGTGCCTGAATACCGGCGCAGGCTTTCCCTTGCCGCACGCGGGCAAGCCCCTGTGAGACGAGAATGCGGTTGTTTTTGTCCAGGGAAACAACGTCGGCAACGGTTCCGAGCGCAACAAGATCGCTCAGTACGTCAAGACGCGGCTGGGAGGCAGGCGTAAAAATGCCGGCTTCCCGCAGTTTGGCCCGCAAAGCAAGCAGCAGGTAGTACATCACGCCGCAGCCGGCGAGTGATTTGCTCGGAAAAAGACTGTTCGGAAGATTCGGATTGACGATTGCAGCCGCTTCAGGAATCTGCTCCCCGGCAAGATGGTGATCGGTGATGATGACGGCAGCGCCGAGTTCATTGGCGCGTTTTGTTCCTTCAATACTCGCAATGCCGTTGTCAACCGTGAGAATGATGTCCGGCTTTTGCGGTCGATTCATCGCTAAATCAACAATTTCCGGCGAGAGTCCGTAGCCGAACTTAAAGCGGCTCGGAACGATGTAGTCGGTGCTGATTCCCATTGCCCGAAGCCCCCGGATGGCAACGGCACAGGCTGTTGCTCCGTCGCAGTCATAGTCGGCAACGATCGTGACGTGTCGGTGGTTTTTTCGAGCGTCGGCAAGAAGCAGGGAGGCCGCGTCAAGCCCTTCAAGATGAGACGGATTGATAAGCGATTTCCAGTCTTCGGCAAGATCCTCGGCTGAGCGAATGCCGCGAGCAGAGAGGACGCGAGCCAATGCCGGAAGGACGCCAGCGCGGGCAAGCGACTCTGCACAGCCTTTGTCGTAAAGTCTTTCGTGAAAATGCGTCGCCATGATCGTCAGTCTTCTTCGTATAGCCAGGTCTCTGCCTGCGGACTCTTTGTCGGACGAAGTCGTGACAGAAGTGAGCGCGGATTGGAAAGTTTGACTGTGAATGTTTTGGTTGCTGTTTCTCCGCAGGCAACGATAAGAGCTTCGTCGCAACCCCGCAGACGAGCCGCTTCTTTTAGCGTTGCGATCTGCTTTGCAACAGCTTCGGCCGCTTGATTCCACAGATCGGCGTCTTGACGAATCCATGGATCATAAAAGTCGGAAAGGACGGCAATAACGGCTCCCCTCGGAGCATCCGCCGGCCAGTTTTTCGCGCCGCAAGACGGTGCCGTTCTGTGGTTGAGAATCCCGCAGGCCTGAGCCCAGCCGATGATGGCCGGATCATCGGCCAGGACGCTTCTGATCTGTGTGGGCGGATAAAAGTCAATGGCTTCTCCGCCACCGTCGATCCAAAGCGAATCGGCATTTTCGATCGCAAGATTTCTCAGAGTCTCTCTCAGTCGGAGAAGGAAGGCATAGGCTTGCTGCAGCCGTTCTTCTTTCGGTGACTCCAAAACTTCCGTGCCAGGGAATTTTTTCCCGACAAGCGTTTCCGTTTCACAGGCTGAAATGCCCCAAGGCGTTTTGCGCGTCAGAAAAAGAGACGAATCCCAATGTTGCAGAATAAAACCCTCTTCTTGCAAAACAGGGCGCAGGTTAACGGCAATCTTCTCGACGGCATCCTCTGCCAGATTACTGAAACCGACTGTTTCAGCTCGATGGTTTTCTTGGAGAACGGAAAGACGCCAGATTTCTCCGGCCAGCCTCGGCCCGCCCTGCATGACCCAGCGGTAGGGAGCTGTGGCAAAGGGGCGATTGCTGCGGGTCAGAACCTTCCAGCACCACGCCAGATGCGTTGAACCTTTTCGGTAGGGCAGACACAGCGTTTGTTTAACGGGATCGGAGGCTCCTTTTGTCAACGAGTTAATGGCATCAAGCGTTTTCGAAGACAATGAACCAGCGGCTTCCTTTGAAGAAAGCAGAAGTCCCGGGATAATGAAATACGCTTGCGTCATAGAAAAAGGAAACGACCCGATAACAATGATCGAGCCGTCAGCGTAGCAAACTCTGAGAGAAGATGCTTTCTATCCTTTGGCGCCCATCACGACGCGCATCAGATCCGCAATGGTTCCCGAGTTTGTCTTGTCCATGATCGACGCACGGTGTGCTTCAACCGTTTTGATTGAAATGCCGAGGTCGTCGGCAATTTGTTTGTTAAGACGGCCGGCAACGATTCTTTCGAGAACTTGCTGCTCGCGAGGCGTTAAGCGGTTTAAGAGCGCCGCATTCAGGCTGCGTCGTTCGTTTTGCATACGCCGTTCTCGTGCCTTGACGAGTACTTCGTCGACCAGACGCTTTAAGGCGGCCAAATCAAAGGGCTTCTCAATGAAATCCACGGCGCCTTTTTTCAGCGCACTGACGGCCATCGGAACATCGCCGTGTCCGGTAATGAAAATGATCGGAAGATCGGCTTTCTTGGCACGCAACAGTTCCTGCACTTCCAAACCGCTCATGCCGTTCATGCGGACGTCTAAGAGAAGCACGGCAATGGCAGCCGGGTCGTACTTGGCAATGAAGCTTTCTCCGCTTTCGTAAAGTTCCACCTTGTAATCGCTGGCTTCAAGCAACCAACGGATTGAATCGCGAACGGCTTCGTCATCGTCAACGACATAGACGGTGCCTAAAGTTTTCTGATGATCCGACAGAGTGTTCATAACAGGTAACTATTTGATTTTATAAGGGCAAATAAAGATGTGACGGGTATTTTAGCTTACTGCACAATCGGCAACGAAAAGTAGAAAATCGTTCCGCCATTAGGATTTTCCCTGAACGCCAGATGTCCGTTGTGACTTTCAATAATGGAACGGCACAGATTGAGTCCGATTCCCATTCCAAGGTGCTTGGTTGTGTAAAAGGGCTTGAAAACATCGTCCTTTTTCTCAGGAGGAATTCCTTCGCCGTTGTCAACAACTTGGAAACGCAGAGAATTTCCGCGCCAAAGGACATTGACGACGACGCGTTTTTCTTTCGAAAATTCAGACGCTTCAATGGCGTTTTTCAAAAGATTGATCAAGACTTGTTCAATCAGAATTGCATCGCAAATCACATCCGGGATTCCCGGCTCGATGTGGCTGATGACCTGCACGTCAAAATCTTTCGCCACCGACCGTGTGATTTCAATGGCTTCGTTGACGATGTGTGCTGCATTGACGGTGGTGCGGATCGGGTCAGAGCGCTTGGCAAAACTTCGGATTCGCCGCATGACCTGAGTCGCACGCTGAGTCTGTGTGATGATTTTCTCAAACATGCGCACGGTCTCTTCCGTGCTGAGGCGTTTGCTTTCAAGCATCATTTTGGATGCCGTGGCGTAGTTTTGCACCGCCGCAAGCGGTTGATTGAGTTCGTGCGCCAACGAACTGGCCATTTCGCCCATGTTGATGAGTTTTGAGGAAAGTTCTGCTTTCTCAAGCTGTTTGGCGATGGCCTCCCGATTCAGGTGTTGGGCGGTCACGTCGTAGATCGTCAGCAGTTGTGCTTCGCTTTCGTCAATCCAGGTGATGTTTTTCGTGTGAATCGCATACCAGCGGTTGCGTTCTTTGTCGTGCACATCGTCGGCATCGGTCGAATCTTTGCTCAGCAATGCACAAAGTTTGATGTGCTGTTCGGGCGAATTGCCGAATTGTGTTTGGTAGATGGCATTGGAAAAGAGCAGCGAAGGCTTAGCGGTTTGAAGCGAGATGACGCTGACGGCGGCGTCCATGGTTTCCAAAACACGCGTGAAACGTTGCTGCATGGCCCGCAGTTCACGCGCCGTGCGCTTGGCCTGTGTGATGTTGCTGTGAGTCACCAAAAAGCCCAAACGTTCGCCGTTTGCCGCCATCAGGGGAAAGACCTGACCTTCGCAGTCAAAACGCGTTCTGTCTTTTCTCACTGCCTCAAATTCGAAGTGCTTTTTATGGGAACGATCGGCTTCGGCCAAGGCGGTTGAAAAGTCGTTAGCAACGGAAGAACTGTCTTCAGGCCAGAAGGGATAGGGGGGAATCAAACCGATCGTTTCTTCCGGAGAAAAACCGAAAAGTTCTTCAAAGGCGTCGTTCGAGTAGAGGATTTTTCCCTTGCTGTCGAGAACGCAGAGCGCATCTAGAAGCGATTCACTCACGGCCTGCTGCACAAGAATTCTTGCCCGCATGGCTTGTTCGGTTCGGATCTGTTTAGCTTGAAATCGCCAAAGCAAAAAGAGTGCCACAAAAATAATGCCGAGCAGCAGAATAGAGCACCATGCATAGAGACTGTTGCTGTAAAGCGAGCTTAAGAGCGAGGAAGAAAGCCCGAGTTCGACGCGCGACGGCAACGGAGCCAGAGGAAGGCAAACTTCCATCGCCTCCAATTGAGGCAGGTCGCCCTGAATGACGGTTGTCGCAAAGATGTTTTTGGCGTCCAACAGATAGTAGTGCTGGAAGCGATTTAATTTGTCGACTGAGGCATACCGAAGCGTGATCGGCAGGGATACTCGCGCCAAAAAAGACGTTCCGTTTTTTTCGGGCGGGATGGCTAAATCGGAAAAGGGTCCGGCAGAGCCGTCATCGAGGTACGGAGGCGAATAAATCGCCGAATTGGACATCTTGGCGTGAAGACTGGCAATGATCGATATTTGATTGGTAATGATCGACCCTTTGGGGCGTGAAATTTCCCCCATCGCATCCGGATTGGCGCAGTTTTCAATGACGCGTCGGTCGTTGTCGAGGACAGAAAATTCCACGAGTTCCGGGTACATGTAAAAGACCGAAGACAGCAGGCGGCACACAAGGGCAGGCTCAACGCTGCTTAAAGAGGAAAGCTGAACGGAAATGCTCGTAAGACGCTCTTCGACGTTAACCGCTATGTTTTCTCCGGCAACGTAAAGCGATTCCAGTTCGTTTCTTCTGGCTTCGTCCGAGGCGATGCGCCAGACGAAAATGGAAAGAACCAATGCCGAGAAAATCAGGATAAGAACGGCAGCAATGCCGAAACGGCTTACTTTGGCTTTTTTTGCCTGCACGAGATCAAGAAGCAGATCGCCGATCGGTTTTTGCGGTTTGATGTCCATAGTTTCCCTGCTGTTGTCGGCAGGCATATTAAGCCTAAAATGACGTCCACACGAATAATTTGTTTCGTTTTCTTTGAAACGACAAAGGGGAAGACTGATGACACAGGATGAATTAAAGCGCAAGGTCGGCGAGGCCGCTCTTGAGTTTGTGATAGAAGGCGAGGTGCTCGGCGTGGGTACGGGCTCTACGGCGGATTGTTTTATCGATGCGCTGAAAAAAAGCGGTCTGAAGGTGCCGGCTTGCGTCTCAAGCTCCGTGCGTTCGGCCAAACGGCTGCAAGACTACGGCTTTAAAGTGGTTGACCTCAATGCTGTGGACTCGATTTCTGTCTATGTGGACGGCGCCGATGAGATCGATCACGGCTTTTCCATGATCAAAGGCGGGGGCGGCGCCTTAACGCGAGAGAAGATCGTTGCCAGTGTGGCAGAAACGTTTATCTGCATCGCCGACGAAAGCAAACGTGTTGAGACTCTGGGTCGTTTCCCGCTTCCTGTTGAAGTTATTCCGATGGCAGTGGCCAGCGTCGCCAGAGCCATGCGTGCCATCGGGGGCAATCCCGTTGAGCGTGATTTCACGACGGATAACGGAAACCGAATTCTGGATGTATCCGGTCTTTCGATTCAAGATCCGGTTGCGCTTGAAATGCAGATCAATCAGATTCCCGGTGTCGTCACTGTCGGACTTTTTGCAAAGCGCGGTGCCGATATTCTTCTTTTAGGAACTGGTGATGGCGTGAAAAGATTTCATCACTTTTAGCTTTTTCCGCTCATCGTTTCAAAGAGATAGGAAGCAACGGTTTCAAACTCATTAAGTCGTTTCCTCCCCTTCTTTTTGTCACAGTTAAATGCCTCAAGAAATAAGGCATTGGCGAGGCAAAGAAGGGGCTGAATAAACAGAATGCTTGGGTTTGTTTTGAAATAGTTCCGTGGTTTTACTTTCCCGTAACAGGGACGTGGTTCGGAACGTTTTCCACACCGTCTCCGAAGAAGTATCGCTCGCATTGCTCGGCAACGTGGGCACGCACTTTAGGATCGGCGCAGTTCAGACCGTACTCGTTGATGATCATGGTTTGGAGTTTTTTCCACTCTTCCCACGCCTCTTTGCTCACGCTGTCATAGATGCGTTTTCCGAGTTCCCCCGGAATGGGAGGGAAGTCAAAGCCCTCGGCTTCTTTTTTTAATTTAATGCAGTGAACCATGCGAGTCATGAGGGTCTCTCCGATCAATTGACGGGCTCATTATAAGAGTCTGAATCGGTTCTTTGCCGTAAAATTCGAAACCCGAAAGTCAAATGAATCTTGGTCGAATCTGCCTTCATGAGTTCTGAATCCTCGCTTAAAAATTTGCAGGCGCTTGTGCGTGATGCAAATCTTGTCTTAAAGAAAAAGGAGACGTTGACGACATCCCAACCGGGCTCGAAGTCGGGCAGAGTGGGTTCTTTGTCCAAAACAAAGAACAAAGGGAATCAGCCGGTCAAGCCGAATTCAGACTGGGCACGCAATCCCATCCCGGATTTTTCTCTGATGCCCGGATTGCCCGTCAGCAGCGAAGGGGATGTTTTGGCTCAGGCGATTCGAGAAAATCCGGTTGTCATCGTTTGCGGTGAGACAGGTTCCGGGAAAACGACGCAGTTGCCCAAAATCTGTCTGATGGCAGGAAGAGGAAAAAAAGGACTGATCGGTCACACGCAGCCTCGGCGTATTGCGGCCGCATCCGTTGCCAAGCGCATTGCTGAGGAACTCAAAACCCCGTTGGGTGAGGTCGTCGGTTACAAGGTTCGATTTACGGATCATCTCAGTTCGGGCGCAACGATTAAGCTGATGACAGACGGAATTCTTTTGGCGGAAACGCAGACGGATCCGCTTTTAAGAAAATACGACACCATCATCATTGACGAAGCGCACGAGCGTTCCGTCAACATCGATTTTTTGCTCGGGTATTTGAAGCGCCTTTTAGGAAAAAGGCGCGATCTTCGCATCATTGTGACGTCGGCTACCATCGACTCGGAACGCTTTGCAAAGCATTTCGCCGTCAATGGGAAAGAGGCTCCCGTCTTTAACATCGCCGGAAGAACGTATCCGGTGGAAATTCGTTACCGTCCGTTTGAGGATGCGGATGAAGAGGACGATAAGACGCTCATGGATACGGTGGCCGATGCCGTCGATGAACTGGAAATGGAAGGGCGCGGAGATATTTTGGTTTTTCTTCCCGGCGAGCGGGAAATCCACGAGGCCTCCGATGTACTTCTTCGTCGGCATCGTCCCGGAACGATTGAAGTTCTTCCCTTGTATGCCCGGCTCCCGGCCAGCGAGCAGGAGAGAGTTTTTAAATCCGCTGGCGTTCGCCGCATCATTTTGTCGACCAATGTGGCGGAAACTTCCGTTACGGTTCCCGGCATCCGCTATGTGGTTGATACCGGCTTGGCGCGCGTCAAACGGTATTCGTATCGAAACAAGGTGGAGCAACTTTTAATTGAGCCGGTCAGCCGAGCCTCAGCCGATCAGAGAGCCGGTCGCTGCGGGCGAATTGGTCCCGGCGTTTGCATTCGTTTGTACAGTGAACTCGACTTTAACCGACGTCCGGCTTTTACGGATCCGGAAATTGCACGATCCAACTTGGCCTCCGTCATTCTTCGGATGAAGTCGCTGCGTTTGGGGGACGTGCGGGAATTTCCGTTCGTTCAAATGCCGCCGCCGCGCGCGATTTCAGACGGATGTACGATTCTTCGGGAATTAAACGCCATTGATGAAAAAGGCGAGCTGACGCGTACGGGTCGTGAGCTGGCGCGACTCCCGATTGATCCGAAACTCTCGCGGATTCTTCTGGCGGCAAAGGAAAACGGGTCGTTGCGCGAAGTGCTCATCATTGTTTCCGGACTTGCCGTTCAAGACCCCAGAGAGCGCCCCATTGATGCACAGGAGGCGGCCGATACTGCTCACAAGGAATTTGCTGATCCGAAAAGTGACTTCATGTCGTACCTCAAGATTTGGAATTGGTTTATTGAGGCGAACGCAAAGAAGGAAAGCAACCGGAGTCTTTCAGCACTGTTAAAGCGCAAATTTATCTCCCCGAGACGGCTTCGCGAATGGCGTGACGTTTGGCGTCAACTCGGGGAACTTACCCGAGAACTCGGTTGGTCGGTCAATGCAGCCGATGCGACGTTTGAAGAGGTTCACACGGCACTTTTAACCGGCTTGTTGGGCAACGTCGGCATGCGGCAATTGGATGCTGACTTTAAAGCACCTCCCTTTTTGGGGGCACGGGGCATTCATTTTTGGATTTGGCCGGGATCTGCTCTTGCCAAGAAGGGCGCGCGATGGATTCTTGCGGCTGAAATTGTTGAGACGAGTCGGTTGTTTGCCCGCTGCGCGGCCGATATTGAGCCGCAGTGGATCGAGCGGGTGGCACAGCACGTCATCAAAAAAAGCTGGACGGAGCCGCATTGGGAGAAAACCCGCGGAGAGGTAACCGCACTGGAAAAAGGAACGCTCTACGGGATGGCTGTGTACGGCGCAAGGCGCGTTTCGTTTGCTAGACACGATCCGACTTTGTGTCGTGAGATTTTCATTCGGTCGGCTCTTGTCGAAGGTGATTTCGATTGCCGGGCGCCGTTTTTTCAGAACAATCGTCGTCTGATCCGTGAAATCGAGAATATTGAGCATAAAACGCGCCGATTCGATGTTTTAGTCGATGATGAGACGCTCTTTTGTTTTTATGACAAAAAGATTCCGTCTGACGTTGTCGATGCGGCGAGCTTCGAAGTTTGGCGAAAGAAGGCAGAAGCCAAAGAGCCGAAGCTGTTGTTTCTGTCTCGGCAGGAATTGATGCGTAAAGACGCCTTAGGTGCTCCGATGGATTTTTATCCGAAGACGCTCGAGGCGGCAGGCATGACGTTGGCACTCTCCTACCATTTCGAACCGGGTTCCTACAAGGACGGCGTGACGCTTTCCGTTCCCATTTACATTCTCAATCAAATCGATCCGACGCGCGCCGAGTGGCTCGTTCCCGGGATGTTGCGCGAGAAGGTTCAGGCGCTCTTAAAGAGTTTGCCGCAGCGTCTTCGCAGACACTGCGTGCCGTTAAAAGACTATGCACAGGGATTTTTTGACCGGACGGGCGGCTCGCCGATTTCGTCAAAGTCGCTCATTGATGCCCTGATTGAGGACATACGCAAAGAACTCAGGGTTGAGTGTCAGCGCACGGACTTTAAGCCCGAAAATCTTTCGCCGCACCTTTTTATGAATTTCAAGGTAATCGACGAGCACGGCAGACAACTCGGCGTCGGAAGAAATCTTGCCGAACTGCGATCCGAACTCGGATCTGAAGCGCAGGCGGCTTTTCGCCATGTTGCCCAAGCCAATACGACGTTCGAAGAAGAAGGCGACAAACTTTATACGGATTGGACATTCGGAGAACTTCCGGAGTTAATGGAAATTCGCCGCGGCGGACAAAGTCTTATCGGACATCCTGCCATCGTGGATAAGAAAGACGGATGCTCGCTTGAAGTGTTTGATGATCCCGAGGAAGCAAAGATTGCGACTCGTTCGGGGCTGCGAAGGCTGTTTCTGCTGCGGCTTCGTGAGCAAGTTCGTTTTCTGGAGAAGAATCTGTCCGGGGCACAGCGCATCCAAATGCGAGCCTCTGTGATTGAGCCGATTGCCAAGGCGTTTGAAAGCTTTGAGTCTGTACGTTCGGATTTGGTTGCCGCCGCCGTTGAATTGGTCGCCATGAAAGAGCCGTGGCCGACGAATGCCGCTTCTTTTGAGGCCAGAAGAGAGGAGGCCAAGGGAAAGATTAATCTTGTCGGACAAGAGTTGGCGCGAACGCTGGAGGCTGTCGTCGAGGAACTTTCCGGAACGCCCAAGCGCCTTGCGGCGGCACGTGCCTTCCCGGAAGTGGTCAAAGATGTTTCTTCACAGTTATCAGGACTTTTCCCGAAGGGATTCTTGCTGGTGACGCCGCCCGAGCAGTTGCGGCACTACGTACGCTATGCCCGCGCCATTAACGTGCGTCTTGATAAACTCAGGAATGCTCCGGAACGCGATGCGGCTCAGATGGCTGCCGTGATAAAGCTTTATGTTCCGTATGTGCGTGAGATAGCGGCCAGAAAGGGCGTCATGGATGCACATCTTTCGGAGTTTCGTTGGCTTCTGGAAGAACTGCGAGTGTCGCTTTTTGCTCAGGAACTGCGAACGCCGATGCCTGTGAGTGTGAAACGTTTGACCAAAGTTTGGGAGTCGATTCGGCGGTTATAGCGTCTTGCTGTTTCCGATATTTTTTCCGCTAAGATATTTCGCGCGAAAAGGAGTAACTGAAAAAAGACCCCGATGATCAAAAGTTTTCCCCTGCCGTTCTCACTGACGGGCAGGGCGGTGTCAAGGATAGATTGCAAACGGATGCACTCACTATGCCGAAGATTAACGACACGTTGTTGAACAAAAGACCCCAAGTCTTCATCTTGTGTTACGAAATGCGCAATTTTTCGGCTGTTGCTAGGGTTTTGAATGTCACTCAGTCGTCCGTTTCAAAAGATATTAGAGCTCTTGAGAACGAACTCGGTTTTGAGTTATTTACACGACATTCGCGTCCGTTGATGCCGACGCCGGAAGCACGCATCTTGCACAAATTTCTTCAAAAAACTGCCGGAGAGTTTGCACAGGTTCACGATCAACTGAGAAATTCAAATGCCATTAAGCCTGTTTTGCGTGTGGGCATTTTGGAGAGTTTGTCATTGAATATGGGTGTCGAGATCGTTCGACAAATGTTTTCACGGTTATCGCAAATCACCTTGATCACGGCAAGCGCCAACGTGTTGTTGCAGCGTCTGTCTGAACGTAAACTTGATTTGGTGATTACAAACAATCTTGCTAATACGACGGCCTCTTACCTTTTTGCTCAGAAAATTTTTGAAGAACCGTCCATTCTCATGCTCCCGAAATCTCTCAGCAAAAAATACGGGGCAGATTACATTTGGACTTGGAATGAATTGGCTGTGTGCGGGTTGCCGTTGATTCGGTATTGGAAAGAAAGCGGAGCCGGCGAACTCAATGACATTTTTCTGCTCTCGCACGGGATGCAATTTTCAGAACGCATTCAGGTTGATACGAATGCTCTGATGGTTCGTCTTGTTGAAGAGGGTATCGGCTGGGCTTTTTCACGTCCGACAACCGTTTTGCAAAATATTCACTTGCTCAAGAATATTGCGGTTGTGCCCATGCAGCCTCCAACGCTGACGCGTACAGTGTTTGTGTTGGGGCGTGAAGGAGAATTTGAGTCGGAAGCAACGGTACTGGCAAATATCGGTCGCCGTGTTTTTTCAGAAAAGATTATTCCTGAAGTCCTTAAATTCGCTCCGTGGCTGAGCGGTCAAATCCGCGCTGTTTGTTAAGAAAAAACAGCGCCGTATTTGTAGCAATTCTCCAGCATCCTCGTCTCCTCTGCCTTTGTCATATTTTTAGGAATCATTCCATTTTGGAATGGTTCTAATTCCGATGATGCCGTATTTTTTGGTTGGCAATTTGCTTCGATGACAGAATGAAAAAAAGAAAAAACATCTAAAACCCTTACCAAAACCAAAAGGAGAATCTCATGCCCGTAACAGGTTGGATTGCAATTGCTGTTGTTATTGCCATGATCTATCTGCTTGTCAAGCAGTACGAAACGAGACTGGTTCTTGTGGGCGGCGGTCTTGTACTGTGTTGCCTTTCGTTTGATCCAATGGCAGGATTAAATGCTTTCGCTTCATCCATGACGACAGCATCCCTTATTACCGCTATCTGTGCGGCACAAGGCTTTGCATACTGCGTCACGATGACAGACTGTGACAGATCACTTGTCTACTACCTTTCTCGTCCGATCCGGAACTTCGGCATTTTCCTTGTTCCCATGAGCGTGATCATCACGTTTTTCGTGAATATCGCCATTCCCTCTGCGGTTGGTGTGGGTGCGGTTGTTGGCACAACGCTCATTCCTCTTATGATGCGTGCGGGCATTCGACCTGCGGCAGCCGCTGCGGCTGTTTTGATGGGAACAACGGGATCCTTGCTTTCGCCCGGATTGTCGCACAATGCCTTTGTGTCGGAAATGGCCAACATGAGCATCATGGAGTTGATTAGTTATCACTCCTTCTACTCATTCATGATTGGTGCAATTGGTGCGATTGGTTTGACGATTGTTGTGTATTGCCTGAAGGATCACAAGGGTGATGCACTCCAAACGAACGGGGAGCATCTGGGTTTTGTCCCAAGTCCCATCCGTGCCTTGGTTCCTCTCATTCCGATTATGTTGATGTTGATCTTTACTTTTTGGATCAAAGATACTCCCATGGGTGTCACGCAAGCCATGTTGATCGGTACGATTGCTTGTCTGATTGTTGCTCACCCGAATGCGGAACTCTTTTCCAAAAGATTCTTCCAGGGAATGGGAGATTCCTACGGAGAGATCATGGGCATCATTATTGCTGCCGGTGTTTTGGCAGCGGGTTTAAAGGCTTCCGGATTGATTGACGGCCTGATTGCTTTGATGGTTAGTTCCAATGATATTTCTCGTTGGGGCGGCTCTGTCGGACCGTTCCTCCTTTCTGTGATTATGGGAAGTGGTGATGCTGGTGCGATGGCCTTTAACAGCACAGTGACGCCGCATGCTACGGAATTCGGAATGCAAGTACATAGTCTTGGGTCGCTCGCATTCCTTGCCGGTGCGGCAGGTCGTACGGCTTCTCCGATTGCAGGCATTACAATTCTTGTCTCAGGTCTTGCCGGTGTAAATCCTTTTGAAGTTGCCAAACGCACGTTTTTGCCGATGTTGGTCGCATGCGTTTTGCTAGCCATCCTGATGCCGTAGCGTGCAGGAGTAGACGCCTATGTTGCCCAAAATCATTATCCTTGCTACAGGCGGCACGATCGTTAGTTCGGGTTCTTCGCCTGTGCAAACGACTGGATACTCTATTCAGGATATTCGTGCCGAAGATATTGCCGACGCAATTCCTACTCTGCGGGATATGGCTGATATTGAGGTGCATACCGTGGCAAGCATTGATTCGAGTTCGATTACTTTCGATATTTGGAAATCACTGCTTGCCGCACTCGAAGAATACGCTGCTCGAGAAGATGTTCGTGGCATTGTCGTTATGCACGGTACAGACACGATGGAAGAGACGGCTTTCTTTATGAATCTGACGGTGAAGACGCACAAGCCTATTGTGTTCACGGGAGCAATGCGGCCGGCAACTGCGATTTCTGCTGACGGCGCACTTAACTTGTTTAATGCAGTGTGCCTTGCAGCTTCCCAAAAAACGTCAGGACACGGCGTTGTGATTGCGATGAATGGGATGTTTTTGTCCGCCCGTGACGCAACCAAAACCAACACGGTGTCTGTTGAGACGTTCCAAAGTCGTTTGACCGGATTTATGGGAACAATCATTGGTGAGGATATTGACCTGTTGAGTCTGCCTGCAAAGCCGCACACGGCAGACACGGTCTTTAGTTCGGAACAGATCAATAAATTGCCGTGCTTGCCGCGTGTTGACATTGTGTATGGTTTCGCCGACGGCGACAGCAATGTACTAAAAGCAAGCCGAGAGAGCGGTCCGGATGCGATCGTGGTGGCAGCGCCTGGTCACGGAACTCTTTCAAAGCAGATGGAAGCGGAGGTTCTTAGGGCGATTGACCAAGGAATTGTTGTTTGCCGTGCAAGCCGTACAGGGAGCGGAGCCGTGATCGCAGGACTTTCGCGCTGGCAGAAAGCATCTGTTTTGTTCGCGCGAACGCTGAATCCGCAAAAAGTGCGCATTCTTCTGCAGCTCGGTCTTGCTAAATACGGAAAAAATAAGTCTCAGCTTCAGTCCCTTATTGATATGTATTGAGCCCGAACTACGGAAGGCGTTTATTTTCGAGGAAAAGTATGTTTGAATATCTTTTAAAAAATGCTCGCGTTGTTGATCCTTTAAACAATATTGATGACGTATGTGATGTTGCAATAGAGGATGGGAAAATTGCTCGTGTCAGTCCTGAGATTACAGGAAAGGCAAAGGAAGAGATTGACCTGAAAGGTCTGGTTTTGCAACCGGGCATTATCGATAGTCACGTGCATTTGGGAACAATGTGGGGATCCCCCTACGGGCACAAGATGCTTGCGAAATCTGGCGTAACGACGGCGCTAGATATGGCTGGCCCGCTGGACGATGTTCTTGATCATATTCCGCAGTATGGCGCCGGGCTGAATGTGGCGATTTTGCAGTTTGCATCTCCTCCGTTTACGTTCAAAACCAACGCCCCGACGCGAGCTGAAATGGATGCGCTGATTGACAAGTCGATGGAAGAAGGTGCCCTGGGGGTCAAACTTCTCGGCGGACATTATCCGCTCACGCCGGCAGTCTCATCGGAACTGATTGATGCGGCTGCTGCTAAAGGTGCTTATATCGCTTGGCATGCCGGAACGAGTGAAAACGGTTCGAACATCAAGGGAATGGCCGAGGCTGTCAAATTGGCAGCAGGACGTCCGTTGCATTTGGCGCACATTAATGCGTACTGCCGCGGTGCCGTTAAGAATGACATGGCCGAGACAGAGGAAGCGATTGCGTTGCTTAAGGCGAACCCGAACATCGCATGCGAGAGTTATGTTTCACCTAAAAACGGCACTCGATTGACGTGTAACCCGGACGGCGGCATTCAGTCCAAGGTGACGGGGAACTGTTTGCGGCACTATGGCTACTCGGAAGATAAAGAGGGAGTGCGTGCCGCATTGCTTGCAGGTAAGGCTTTTGCCGTGTACGAATCTGACGGCATGTCGGATCTTGTGACTGGTGCGGAGGCTGTCAAACTTTGGGAGGCACACAATACCGATGTGGGTGGCAGTTTTAACATCAATCCTCCGTTGCCGCGCATTGCGCTGTCTCAGGCAAAGCGTGACGACGGCAGTTTTGTTGTTGATGCCATTTCAACAGACGGCGGATGCATTCCGCGCAACGTGCTCGTTAGCCAAGGACTTTCGCTGGTTAAGCTCGATATCCTAAGTTTGCCGCAATACGTGCAAAAAACGAGTCTCAATCCGGCGCGTATGTTGCGGCTTGCTAACAAAGGACACTTATCCGTCGGGGCAGATGCGGACATCACAATTTACGATTATGAGCGCCAAGTTGCTGTTCATGCTCTTGTTGGAGGCAGGTTTATCCTCAGAAACGGCGATGTTTGCGGCAAGTCCGCGACGATTATCGCTACGGAAAGAGCAAGTCAGTCGATTGCTAAGCGCGGATTGAGAATGATTGAAGTTAATCCCTCCGAGGCTGTTGTGAGAAGTAAAGCTGTTTGATATCTCCCTTTCCCCGTCCTTTGGACGGGGGCGATATCATTGCTTTTCTTTGCTTGGTTATTAGGTTAAAACTCAATTCATTCAATCTAGAGTAACGGGTTGGATAAGAGAAAGCGCTGTGACAGCGCAGGGAGAAGAGAGGATGAAACGAATTGGAATTGTGGCCACGCAGCCTTCAATGAAGCGAGCGTTGGAACTGAAAGTTCGGTTGCTTGCCCAAGAGAGCAAGGCAGAGGTGCTTCTTGACGAGATACAGATGCGTCAGGATGCTCCGTCCGAAGAGGTTGCTCTCAGAGATTTGAAAATTGAGTTATTCAATGCGGCAGAGCGTCTTTTTGAACAGGGTGCGGGTGCGATTGCGTTCGCAGATGACGCCGTCGGCTCTTTCTTTTCTGAACTGCAGACAGAGTGCCGTGCGCGTCTTGTGGCGCCGTCCGATTTCGATGTTGACGGTTATGCGAAGGCGCTTATCGAGGCGACAGAACTTCCGGCGATCCGCAAAGGATTTAAGGTTGGCATGATCGGCGGATTGGGGCCTGCCGCGACGGTTGATCTCTATGACAAGATTGTCAAAGCGACGCCGGCAACCATCGATCAAGAGCACATTAAGCTCGTTGTGGAACAAAACCCTCAAATCCCGGATCGAACCGATGCCTTGTTAAGGGGCGGAACCGATTCAACGCTGGCGCTTTATAACTGTGCCAAGCGGCTTGAGCGCGACGGGTGCGATGCGATCATCATTCCGTGCAATACGGCGCATGCCTTTGTTCCGTACATGCAGAGACATTTGAAGACGCCGTTTATCAACATGCAGCAAGTGACGCTCGATGAAATTAAAACGAAATTCGGTGATTCAGCTCGCATCGGACTTCTCGCAAGCACGGGAACTGTGAAAACGGGGATTTATGCAAGAAAGGCCGAAGAGATGGGCTTGTCGCTCTTTGTTCCGGACGATCAACATCAGGAAGATGTGATGGCAGCCATTTATGGTCCTGAGGGAGTGAAGGCCGGCAAGACAGACGGACGGTGCCGAGAAGATTTATTGCGGGCCGCTGAGTGGCTTGTTCGTGAGAAGGGCTGCAATGTTCTCATCTTAGGTTGCACGGAGTTGCCGCTTATCCTTCATGAGGGTGATCTTGACTGTGCCGGAAAAACGGTCTTCGTGATTGATCCGACCAGTGCCTTAGCCCGCAAGGTTGTCCGTACTGTTTTTGAAAAGGACAAGGAAGCCGGCATTCGCTAGGTCGCCGACTCGGATGTCTCAAGAAGCCTCAGAGTGTTTTTCTGAGGCTTTTTGCACAAGAAAGCAGTTGCTCGACAACGTTCGGATCCATCGGGCTTCCTGCTTCAAACACCAAGGCAAGAACGGCGTTGGGTGTTGAACTTTCTTGGGTGTAAAGCGGAGCGGCGAGAATTTTTTCTCTGAGTTCGCTCTCCGGGCTCTGCAGCCAGCCGCAAGCGTTCAGTCTGTCTTTTGCCAAAAGAATCGCTTCTCGTTTGAGGCCTGTAAGACGGTTTCGCGTCATGTAAGAAATCAGTTTCTCCGGGGAATCGCTTGCGAGAAAGACAATTCCGCAAAGAGAGTCGTGAAGCGCCATGTCGCGGATCTCTCCTCTGGTACACAAGGCGAGGCGATCTTTAATGCGCCAGCAAAGGAGAACTTTTTGGGCTCCTGTTTTTTCTCGGAGTGCATCAAGCGCCGGTTCTTCCAAAAAAGGAACGGCGTTTTGCCGTTGTGCGCACAGTCCGAGAAAAAGCAGTTTTTCATCCAATTGCCACTTTCCTTTCGGAGTGTGTTTTGAGAAACCAATACTTTCAAGCCCCGTCAGAATTCGATGCGTTGTTGAGACGGCTAATCCGCAAAGCCGTGCCAGATCCCGCGTTCCGAGCGGAACCGGGCTTCTTGCCAGAGCAAGTAAAACCGTATCGGATCGCGTCAGAACTTGAATGGGAGCCCGGCTGGAAGCGTTGTTTTCTGACATATCACTTTTGTGCAGAATTCTTGGAATCGGAAGGGGCAAGATTCTCTGCAACAATTTCTGCAATATCTGCGATTGCCGTCTGCTGATCCGTGCAGGCCGACGTCAGCATCGTCAGACAGTGCGGACATTCAACGGCAATGCGCTGAGCGCCGGTTGCTTTGAGTTCTTTAATGCGGATCGTGTTGATGCGAAGCGGTTTCTCAAGAAAGAGCTGTGCTCCGCCGGCTCCGCAGCAGAAAGAGGACATGGCGCTTTCTTGCGGCTCAATGACGTAGGCTCCTGTTTTCCTCAATACTTTGCGGGGCTCCCGAACGACATTATTGGCTCGAGCCAAATAACAGGCATCGTGCAAAACAGTGAGAATTCGTTCTGATTTTTTGAGGATAAGACGACGTGACTTAATCAAGGAACGAATAAATTCAACGTGGTTTCGGACGACATAACAGCCGCCTTCGAACTGCGGGTATTCGTTTTTAAGCGTATTAAAGCAGTGCGGACAGGCAGCTACGATTTCATCGAAATCGTACTTGCTGAGGTTGCCGATGTTTTCAGCCGCTGCGGTCTGATAAAGATATTCTTCTCCGGCGCGCCTTGCCCAATCGGCGTGGCAACGTTCTTCTTGCATGATGGCAAATTTCACGCCGGCGGCATGGAAAATCTTTACCATGGCTCGGGCAATGCGCTGGGCTCTCTTGTCGTAGGAGGCCGAACAGCCGACCCAATACAAAACATCGTAATGTTCGCCTTCTTTAGCAAACGGAACATCCAAATCTTTTGCCCAATTCGTCCTGGATGCGGGATCCATTCCCCAGGGGTTTCCGACGGTTCCCGCATTCTCAAGAGCATTGGTTAAACCGGAGGGAAATTCTCCTTTTTCCAGGGCAAGATGACGCCGCATGGAAACGATGAGATCCGGGATCGGGATACGTGCCGGGCAAACTTCGGCACAGGCGTTGCAGGTTGTGCAGTCCCATAGGGCGTTTTTCTGGACGAGTCCTCCGATCAGAGGCTCGTCACGACGCTCTCCGTGAAGACGTGTCTGTAATGCGAGGACAAGTGACTTCGGGTCCAGCGTACTCCCGGCACGGAAAGCCGGGCAGACCGCGCGACACCGTCCGCACTCGGTGCATCCGTCGATGTGAATGCGGTCTTCAAGAGAAAAATCATTGAAATCGCTGATGCCGAAACGCTCTTGCTCTTCAATCTCTTCGATCTTGGCAATGGCTGCCGTCGGTCCCTTCTTTTCTCGGCGCACGGAAGCCGGTGTTTTGAAAACATGTGCGTAGAAGGTCAGCGGAATCACGGCAATAAAACACAACGAGGTGATGGCGTGGACAATCCAGACGAAGATGTGTGCGGTTCGAATGGCTTCGGGAGTCATTCCGGAAAAACAGCGGCTTAAAAGGAAGCCGATCGGTGACCACACGGCCCAGGGCGGGTTTTGCGCAGCAAGCCGCAATGCTTCCAAAACAAAACCAAGCAGGATGATGCCGGCGAGACTGCCGAGGATAACGCCGGAGCGTTCACTCGGTTCCACTTTTGGATCGGCCCAGACAAAGCGCCGCAGTGCGGCGTATGAAAGGCCGGCTAGAGCCAGAATTCCGGCTATGTCGAGGGTGAGTTTATAAACCAAATAGACGCGTCCGGAAAGAATTCTTTTGTCGAAAGCAAGCCAAGCGATGTCCCAGTCAATGGTCGCCAGAACGGTTCCGATAAACAAGAGAATGAATCCCCAAAAGATCGCAAAGTGTGCGATGCCGCTTCGGGTTTCCCGAACTTTTCTTTGAAGCAATACGACGAAGATTGTCCTTATCCACGAGAGTTTGGCAGGGGAAGCGGCGTCTTTCGGCAGGTTCTCACGGAGAATCGTGCGAGCGCGAACAAGGCCGGCAATAAAAATGCCGACTGAGACAATGCCGAGAATGTACAGACCGATTTGTGCCCAAAACGGAACATTCCAAAAGTATGGCCGCAGAGCGAATTCAGAGGAAATCATTGAAAAATTGGCTGTTCAAAGAATCGAATCTTAATCACGATAGCGCAAAAATAGCATTTCTGCTTTATGCCGAGTCAGAGATTTTTCTGCCTTTGCTGTTGAGCCGCACGCACGCATTGCGTGACAAGCAGAGGCCCTTGATCGACAAAACCGGAAAAAAGTTGCACGAGTTTGGCTCCGGCTTGCAGGCGGGATACGGCTTCAGAACTGCTCAAAATGCCGCCTGAAGCAATGACAGGAATAGCATTTTTGAGATGGTTGGTCACTTGGAAAAGGGACTCAGCCGCCGGGGCGCTGAGAGCTGATCCGGATAAAAGAAAAGCCGGATCAGCGTCCTTTTTTTCACCGACGGCGATCAGTCCGTCCGTGCCGGCTAGGACAAGTGCATCAAGAAGATAACGCAAGGCATCGTTATTTAGCTCAGGAGCGATTTTGACGACAATCGGCTTTTGGGAAAGATCGCTCTCGGAAAGCAATTTATTTCTTTCGGCAATGAGGGTCTTAACCGCGTTAACAGTCTGATCACTGGGAAGTCCGATAGCATTTAAAACGAAGTAGTCACCGCGCCGATACGCTTTTCTCAAGCAGCAGGCGATGTCATCAAAAAAGGTTTTTGACAGAGCGTCTTCGCCGATGTTGATGCCGAGAATTCCGCCTCGCAGATGAAAGCCGTCAGCGCTTTTCAGATTCAGAAGTCCTTTATCAATTCCCTCGTTCGGATAAATAGCTTTGCGCCGAAAGACAAAGGAATCGTTTTGCCGAAGAAGTGAAACCGCTTGTTTTCCGGTGATAGGCTTGGCGCTGAATGTTCCGACTTCAATGTGACCGAAACCAAAGGCTCCCAGTGCGTTGACGCATTCGCCGTTTGCATCAAAGCCGGCCGCAAGGCCGACAGGATTCGGGAAACGCAGTCCCATCACACGGACCGGATCCTCGGGCGGAGTCGGAGCCAACTGTTCGTGAAATCCGAAAATAGTGAACCAATCGAGATTCTTCATCACGATGCGGTTAGCCAACTGTGGATTGAGTCGAAAGAGAATGCGTTTTATGGTGTCGTATGTCATCGAATTAGTCAGTCAGAGAAAGCACGCTTCAGATCTTGACGGAATAGGGGATATTCTATAGAATCACTTTTCTCAATTGATCGCGGGGTGGAGCAGTCTGGTAGCTCGTCGGGCTCATAACCCGAAGGTCGTAGGTTCAAATCCTTCCCCCGCAACCAAGTTCACCGCAGACTTCCTTTCAGAGGAAGTTTTTTTATGCCCAACTTTTGCGCTTCGTGCAAAGTTGTTTGAAATGGTTGAAATTGCGGACTCTTCGCGCAGTATAGACTGAATTACCTAGTTCCGGGAGAATGTTTCTCGGGGGTTTTAGTCCTGCTTGTGAGGTCTGCACATGAATACCGTTTCATCTCCTGTTGTGAATCCCGTTACCGGGTTGCAACACACGGTTCTTCCAAAAATAAAGGAAGTGGCACCGCCGAAGGCTCTTCTTTGGGTCGGAAATTCATTTTTCTTTTTCAATAACGGTGCTCATCGGTTTGTGCGCCGTATTTTGCAAAAAGCTCCGGTGCCGCCGAAGTACCGGGGTAATTTAGTGGCCATCAACGGGGCAAGTTTGAGCTGGCATGATGTGGAAAGTTATTTCCGTCCCAATGCCATCAGCTCGTACTCCTTTGACAGTCAGAATGCTGTGAAGTTTCGGGATCCTTCCGAAAAACTTTGGGACAGCGTTTTGTTGCTGGATTCTTCTCAGGGACCGATTCATCCGCAGTTAGGAGAAGATTTCAAGAAGTTTGCGAAACTGGATTCTGACATTTGCCGTCGTCACGGAGCGATTCCGATCTTTTTGATTTCTTGGGCGTATGCGGATAAGCCCGAAATGACGGCCCAACTGGCTGACGCTATTCTCACAGCGGCTAACGACAATGATGCCATTGCCGTCCCTGCGGGACTCGCTTTTGCCGAGGCGCTGAAAAAAGATCCGGCTTGTCCTCTTTACATCGGAGATAAGCGTCATCCGACGCCGGCCGGGTCGTATCTTCTCGCTATGACCGTCGTTTCAACGCTTTTCAAAATTGACGTTACGACAATCGATTTCGCTTGTGATATTGACGAAACGCTTGCGAAATTCCTGCGAGAAACAGCCCAGGATACGGTTGATCGATTTTTCTCGAGATAGTTTCTGAAATGAGGCCAGTTGGTTTTTGACCTCATTTCGCCCGGAACAGGTTGTTTTCCTGTTCTTTAAAACAACTGAAGATTTTTAAATAAAACTTAAACATAACAAAGGAGGAAGTGAAATGACGATCCCAATCATCGCTGCGGCGTTGATCACGATTGTTGCCGGTTGGATGGTTATTAAACGCTATCCGGTGCATATCGTCTTGCTTGCAGGCGGTTTAATTATCGTTGCCATTTGTATTTTGTGCGGCACAACGCAGTTCTTGCCGAAGGGAACCAAAACAACAGGCTTTATTTGGTTTGACCTGATTGAACTGATCAACGCTGTGACCAAGAAGCAGATCGTTGGCGTCGGTCTCATCATTATGGCTTGCGGCGGCTTCGCAGGCTACATGAGCCAGATCGGTGCGGCCAACCGTTTGGTTCAGTTGTGTGCTGAACCGTTGCGTGCGCTAAGTAAGCCCTACCTCGTGTTGGCTTTGGCTTACCTGATCGGACAGAGCATCAACCTCGTCGTTGTGTCTGCCGCCGGACTGACGATGCTCTTGTTGGTGGCGTTTTATCCGATTTTGGTCGGTGTCGGCGTGAGCCGAGGCGCAGCGGCAGCTTGTATTGCCTGCTGTTCGGCCGTTGCGGCAGGACCTTTGTTCGGAACGCAACAGCTTGCGGCAAAGGTCGCTAACGTTGATTCCATGGTTTACTTCGTTGAATGGCAGTTGATTGCGTGCTGGCCTGCTTATCTCGTAACGGCGATCACGATCTACTTCACAGCCAAGTATTACGATGCGAAGAAGGTGGATATTGAAGACGAAGTGCAGGAAGCAAAAACACCGGCGGCTCGCGAGTGCCCGAAGTGGTATGCCATTTTCCCGTTCGTTCCGATCGTTCTGTTGTTTGTTTTCTCGAAGTTCGGTATTTCTTCAATCAAATTGAGCACGCCGAGCGCCCTGATGCTGACCTGGATTGTGGTTGCCATTATTGAGTTGATTCGCCTGCGTGATGCGAAACTCGTGATGAAAGACTGCCTGGTTTTCTTCAAGAAAATGGGTGCACTCTTCGGCGGCGTCGTCGCACTTGTGATCTGCGCGGAAGTTTTCGCAACGGGCTTGCGCGTTTCCGGCCTTGTGACAGAAATTATCAACGCAGCCAAGGGATTGGGTTTCGGTGCCGGCGGCATGACATGCGTGCTTTCCGCTTTGGTCGGCATTGTGACATTCCTCACAGGTTCGGGCGTCGGTGCCTTCTCGGCCTTTGCCAGCTTGTCAATTGACGTTCAGAGCCAGGTCGGCGGCAATCTCCCGGCCATGATGGTTCCGATGCACTTGGCTTGCTCGGTCTTCCGCTCAATGAGCCCTGTGGCCGGATGCTTGATTGCCGCTGCTTTAGTGGCCGGCGTCAGCCCAATGAGCCTGGTTCGCCGTAACTGGATTCCGATGTGCGCCAGTTTTGCGACGATCCTTGTGATGAATCAGCTCTTCAACATGTAGTTGTATTTTCCCCTTCACGGGCAAAGTAGTCGGCGACGCCACGTCGCCGACTACGGCTCGGATTCTTGAGGTCAATGCGAAATGAGAAATAAACAAATAACAGCCATTGCCTTGGCGGCAATGATGCTGGCAGGATCGGTTTTCGCCGCAAAGCCCGGAGAGGTCAATTTTGTCCTTTCCAAGGAAGCCCCGGCAGTTAAAAAGATTGCGAAAGCACCGAAAACGCTCCTCGTTGTCGGCAACTCCTATACATATTACAACTGCGGGTTAAACGGATATCTTTCGAACTTTTTAATCGGAGATGCCATTGCCTCCGGTGATGCGAAAGATGAAAAGAGTGCCCGCAAACTCTTTAAAACACGTATTGCCGCGATCGGTCGAGGAAATCTCTCGCAGTATCCGATTGCCGAGTATCTCGACAATGCGATCATGAAGTCGCACGTCGATCAGGCCGTGATCGAAGAGAAATATCTGGCGCCCGAAACCAAAAAGCGCGAGAAATACGATTTGGTCCTCATGCAGGCTTCGAATCGACCGGAAGCCGATCAAGCTCGCGACTCCTACTACATCCCTGAACATGTGAAGGCCATTCGCGCTCAGGGCGGGGAACCCGCATTGATCATGACGTGGGTGCAGAAGAACAAGAATGCACCGAAAATTGAACTGGTTCGCGATGCAACGGTGAAAATTGCCAATGCGAACAAGATGATGGTGATTCCGGTTGGCTTGGCGTTTGATCTGGCCGAGAAGAAATTCCCGCAAGTCACGTTGATTCGAACGGACAACACCCATCCGACGGCAGCCGGCTCTTTCTTGGAAGCCGCAACGATTTATGCGGCTGTGTATAAGAAAGATCCCTTTGTCTCTCAGAGTGCATTCTGGAAGACGCTTTGCGACCACAGCTTAGATCCGGCAGTTCGCGAAAAACTGTGTGCGGCAGCAGTCAAGACCGTGAATGATTTTTATGGTGAAAAGATTGCAACCAAGGCAAGTTTCGAGGCCGGTGCCGTCAAAGTGAAAACGGCGGATCCTGCAGCCTTCTACAACGTCAAGCCGGCTGTTAAGCATTTAGGGTTGAAGAACCCGACGCGCGGGTTGTATGTGGGAAATTCTTACACGTACTACAACTGCGGCATTGGTGCTTACGTGAAGGGATTTATCAACAAAGAGCAGGGAGAAGAATGGAAGACGCGCATGCAGACAATTTCTGCGGGTCGTCTCTATCAGCACCCGATCGAGCGTTATTTCGACAAGGATGATGCGGTTTTGAAGGACTATAACCGTCCGAACAAGCCGAAGTTTGATGTCGTCTTCTTGCAAGGTCAGTCAAGAGAGCCCTATCAGGAGAACAAAAAAGATCCGGCTAATGCACCGAAGGTGAAGTTTGAAAAGGCCTTAAAGCATGCGATTGCCGTCGTTCGTGAAAACGGATCCGTTCCTGTCGTTGTTTCGACATGGGCCTCGAAGAAGTCTCCGGCCGGCTACGACATGCGTTCTGAGACCATTGCTCTTGCCGATGCAACGATCAAGTTGGCCAATGACAACAAAGCCATTGTGTTGCCCGTCGGCATTGCGTTTGAAACGGTTCGAGCCGAGCGCCCGGATTTGAATCTTCACAACAAATCGGATTTGAAGCATCCGTCTGCCGAAGGCAGTTACTTGTTCGGAGCCATGATCTACTCGATGCTTTTTGAGAAGAGTCCTGAATGGGTCGGAGCAAAGTGGCTCGGCGAGTGCGACAAACCGATTAAGGCAGAAGATGCAGAATATCTGCAAAACGTTGCCTGGCGTGTTACCAAGCAGTTCTACGGTTGGAAGTAGCCAAGCCGCTTCCCACAGGGCGGTCGCCCGGCGACAGCCCTGTGAGGACGGTGAAAAGTGTTTTCTCTGTTAATTTCCTTTAGTCCCTGTCCTTGTCGGCATCTCGAATCAATTAAAAAAAATCGAGGTGTCGACAAGGTTTTTTTATGGATTGAATTTCTTTGGGTGAATCTGAGGATCGAAGATGCAAATTCGGCTTGCCTTCTTAAGTATTTAATACTTGGAAATCCTGAAGTCAGGAGCAGGGATCGGATGAGTCGTTGAGACGAGCAGGATAGGCGCAAAAGCCGGTCAGACCGTTTCTCGAAGGAAAAAAATTCCCCGTTCTTTTTCGTAAACGGGGAATTTTTCAACAGGCAATTAGAAGTTCACGCCAAGACCGGCCATCAAAGCAAACGTCTTTGTCCGCTGCTCTGCGCCGCTCTTTTTGGTCGCTTTCACGTTGCGATAAGAGGTCGCCGTGTAAAGGGCTGTTTTCTTGCTGAAATTGTATTTGTAGCCCAAAGCAAACTGGTAGGCATCCTGTTTGACGAAATCATTACGCGCCGTCGAGGTGCCGTCTTTGCCCTTGACATAAGCTGTCGCAAACATGAGAGTGCCTCCTGCTACAGGGGCGCTCACGCCGGCAATCATATTGTGCGTCTTGGCACCAAGGATCTTTGTTCCCATAAGCGACGTGTTCTTGGAAAGATTTTCGCCGTACTGATAACCGGCAAAGACCTTGGCAGGACCGAAGTTGTAGTTTCCGGAAATGCTGTAAGAGTGTTCATCATCTTCCACGGCATTTCTGCTTGTCTTTGCGTCACGGCTGTAGAACATGGTTCCGTACACAGCGGCTATGCGCAAGGGGCCGTTTCGGTAGTTCGCACCGATGCCGAAATAGCGTTGACGATTCGGAAGAGCATTGCCTTCTTCTTCATCTTTGACGCTGTTGCACCACTGACCGATTAACGTCAAACCGGAATAATTGGGAGTCTCATAGCGGATCGTATTCGGAGTACGCGCTGCCGCATTCAAAAAGACGTTCTGTGCGCCGCACTGCTTGTAAATAACGCCGAATGGGTTGGTTTGTCCGGCAATGATGCCGCCTGTGACACCGCCGTGCAGATAGCCAAGACGTCCGAACTGCAGTTTTCCGTATGGGGAGGCAACGATGATGGAACTTTCGCGATCGAAAATTGTTCCGCTCGTACCCATTTCACCCGTATCGGTTCCGATCTTTCCTTCAAGCTTCATCGAGACGGTCCAGCCCTGAGCGATTTCGTCGGAGGTGGCCTTAATGCCCCAGCGGGAGGCACCGCCCATGCCGCTTTCCATCGTAAGGCTCTTTGTGGTAGCCCCATTTTTTTTCACGTTGGTGAAATACACGCCATTGTCAACACGGCCGTACATCTGGACGCTGGCAGCCAGTGCCGTTTCGGCGAGCAAGCCGAGACAGCCTGCAGCCACAAGCGTCAAGGTGATCTTTTTCATAATCTTTTCTCCAATAGTAGGAAGGGAAAGGTGAAAGAATTCTTCTTATGGTTCACCAATGACAATGTACGAGAGCCCTGTTGAATTGTTTTTCAAAAAATGCTCGCACCTTTGCGATTTGAGAAAAGATTTAGGTCGATCTGCAAAAAAAGTTCGTTGCGATTCGATTGCATTATTCAATAAAAGAGGAAGGTTGTTTAAACGGTACTCCGTCAAGCAGGCACGTTAATTTCAGAAATTGATTTTTTATGGGAAATCAAAGCGTGGCGTAAAATTCAAGACCATTCGGAGGGAACCTAGGGGAATCTTATGTTGGAAGCCATACTCAATTCACTGTGTGCCGTCGCTGTCGTTGCCTCCGTTGCGGGAGTCGGTTTCTATTTTGCTCAGAAAGGGACATTTAACGAGCAGAGTCGTGCCGATATTGCAAAACTTGTCAATATCTCTCTTCCGTGTTTTCTCTTTTATTCCGTTGCCGCACGTTTTACGCATGACCAGTTTATGGCGCTGGCGCAAAGCCTGCTGTTGCCTTTTATCATCGTTGCCGTCAATTTTCTTTTTTCTGTCCTGTTTGTCAAAATCGGCTGGGTCAGAAAGGAGTTGTCGGGCACATTTATTGCCTGTTTTTCCGGATCTACGGTGTTGTTTGTCGGAGTTCCCATCATCATGGCCATGTACGGCGAAAGGGGAATCCCGTATGTACTCGAGTACTTCATTGCCAACTGTCTTTTCATTTGGACGATCGGGCTTTACAACATCCAGTTAGACGGCGTGCGTCGAACGGGCGGAGCCGCACCGAAGATTTTCTCGTTTAAAAGCATTCGAATGTTGCTAAAGCCGCCGCTTATCGGGTGTGCTCTCGGTCTTTTCTGCGTTTTGATCAGTTTCAAAGTTCCGGATACGGTCATGATGGTGATGCGTTATCTCGGAAACCTCACAACGCCGCTTGCTCTGATCTTTGTCGGCATTACGGTACAAATGGTCGGATTTAAGCGTTTGAAGAAGATGCCGCGCGAGCTGTGGCTGATTCTTTTTGCCTGCTACGTTTTAAGGCCTGCCATCACGTATTTTGTTGTGATCCCGTTTGAGCTGGAAGATTTCATGCGCCGAGTTTTCATCATTGTTTCGGCGCTTCCGGTTTCTTCCGTGACATCGGTCTTGAGCCGAGCCTACGGAGGCGATGCCGAATTCGCCGCCAGTGCCATCGGAGCATCGACGGCGGCTGTTGTATTTGTGATGCCGATTATTTTGATCATCGTCAATCTCATCTGAGGTGATCAGATTTCCTATACAATCCCGATCTTGGCGGGTCCCCTCGCATAAGAGCTCTGCAAACCTGGTCAGGTCGGGAACGAAGCAGCCACGGCGGAATACTCTTAGTGCCGAGGAAAAGGCTCGCCTTTTCTATATCTTCCCGGCAGATCCAAAACGGCAAAGCCTATTCGGCTTCTTGATTTTCTGTTTCCTTTACAATGGGCAACAAGTGAAGAAATGCAGAAAAACGGCTTTTCTTCTTTCCCAATTTTTGAGATGTTTTGAACACGGCAATGAGTTATCAGGTTTTGGCGCGCAAATGGCGCCCGCACGATTTTGAAAGCATGGTTGGGCAGGAGC
>CAZDVW010000012.1:0-63423 GCA_964509205.1 uncultured Sutterella sp.
CGATCGTGCCCACGTTTACATGGGGCTTCTTGCGTTCGTATTTTTCCTTTGCCATGGTAGTTCACTCCTGAACAAAAGTCGGGCCGCTCCCGAAAAACAAAAAAAAGAAAAACTGGTGCCCGTGATGCGGATCGAACGCATGACCTCCCCCTTACCAAGGGGGTGCTCTACCACTGAGCCACACGGGCACGCTTGTGAGTTTGTGGAGCGGGTGAAGGGAATCGAACCCTCGTCATAAGCTTGGAAGGCTTCTGCTCTACCATTGAGCTACACCCGCCTACAACCGCAATTCGGTACCGGTTTCAGTGCCGCACTGCAATCCTCATCAACGCTATGATCTGTTCGATCAAGTCGCTGGTGGAGGGGGATGGATTCGAACCATCGTAGGCGTAAGCCAACAGATTTACAGTCTGCCCCCTTTAGCCACTCGGGCACCCCTCCAATCTGCGAGGGGGAGATTATGCGGACATTCTCATGGTTTTGTCAAGTGTGTTGGTCGATTGATCCTGTCTCAATGCGAATTTCGGCCATTTTAACTTCGCAAAAGGCATCAAAATCCGTCGATTGATCCCATTGATACCGCAAGCTGGAGAGTAACGGAAACAACCAAGCATCCCCAACCAAGCTTGCCGATGATGTCGTACCACGGAAAATGCTCGTGCAAATATTCCGTTTCCGCTCGAATCCACTGCGGAGATCCGCCCCTTGTCATGGCGAGCGTTCTCGGTGCAACAAGGTAAATGCGCTCAAGAACGCAAAACAAACCAAAGTTGCCAACGGCACTGATCAAATTGTGATCAAAAATATCGCTCGCCGTCACAGCCATACAAGCAGCCGTCGCCACAAAGAGCGTTCCTAGAACAAGGCGCAATTCTTTGGCAAACGGCTCTCGAAGTTTCTGAAGTTGTTCCATTGAAATCATGAGACGTATTTTGCACAAATTTTTTAAACAGTGACGCTTTATCGCATTTTTGCAAAGACTTATTTCCGATTGTTTCGAACGGTCACCCTGACCATCAGGGCGCAGTATAGTGGACCATGAAAGACAAGATTCTCTTGTCTCAAAAGCTGATAAGGGAAAAAATATGCGAATCTCTCATACCACTTTTCTCTGCACTATTTTTTGCGCAATCTTCACTTACACAGCCGGCGCAGGAACCTCGTTTGCGGCACCGCATCCCCCATTGCACAGACCGATATTTAAGCATGGGCATCCCGATTTTAGGTTGCCGCCACCCAGACACTTTGCTCATCATCCTGGCCCAAGATTTCACCATGGCTCCGACTGGTTTGTCCCTTTGGCATTTACTTCCTTTGCCGCCGGCCTCACGGCCGCAGCGCTCACCGCTCAATCCTCCGACAACATTCACAGCACTCCTGCGGTTACAACACCTTCATCCTCAGACACTCATTCCAATTCCCGATTTTGGTGTGAAGCAGAAAAAGGGTATTACCCTGATGTACGAGCTTGTCCCACAGGGTGGACAGCCGTTCCCGCAAAATAATGCTTAGTTTTTATTTGCCCTTCGCGCGAAATCCATACTCTATTTCGCGCGTTTTTTTCAGCGTTGTTTATTAGGGTTTCTACTTAAAAAAATCGCCGTTTTTCCCCTTGATTTCTTTTCAGAATTCGCCTTCTCTGAAGAAACGGCACATCCGTGCCTTGGTGTTTTTCTTTTCCTAAGGGGATTTTTAACTATGTCCTTAAAAAAAATGTCGGTGTCCGGCTTTGCCATGGGGGCGATTGCGCTCACCGCCGTAGGGGTGCAGGCTGCAGGATTCCAACTAACAGAGCAGTCCGTCGTAACCCTCGGTCGAGCCTATGCCGGCTCTGGAATCTCGGGAGACGATGTTTCCGCTCCCTTCTATAACCCAGCTGCCATGGTATTTCTGCCTGGGACTCAAGTTCAGCTCGGAGTCACCGGAGTATCCATGAATCAAGTGGTGACAATCGAACGGGGCCCGGATGCCGGCAAAACAAACGACGGACAAAACAAAGTCGAATTTCTCCCTAATTTTTACGTAACGCATCAACTTAATTCGGATTGGTGGATCGGACTCGGCATTACCACACCCTTTGGTCTTTCGACCAGTTATGGTCAATACTCTCGCGGCAATTGGAATTACGGCAATCGCGGGACAGAAGCCGAATTGATGGACATCGACATCAACCCGAGTTTTGCATGGAAGCCGAATGATTTCTTCAGCTTTGGCGGAGGAATCTCGCTCCAATATGCCAAAGCAAAACTTGGATTGGATGCATTTGATCCTCACCACCTCGTCATTCCGGTCAACCCAGATCCACGTGGCTACCTCGGACACGGAGAAGAAACCGGTGACAGTTGGGCATGGGGATGGAATCTCGGAATCGTTATTCGCCCGACAGAAACTTTGCGTTTCGGCATTTCCTACCGCTCGGCAATCAAGCACAAGGCTTCTGGAGATTTTGAGATTTCCGACTGCCGGCTTGCCCCTGCGCTTAACAGAAAATACCCCTCCAAGGTCACGATTAAAACGCCTGACACAGTCTTCGCCTCTGGTCTTTGGGAAGCGTCCAAGAACTTAACGTTAACTGGCTCTATCCGCTGGGCCAAGTGGAGCAACTCACACGAGTGGACTCTGCGTCAAAGCAGCGTTCCTCTTCCCGCTCTGCAAGCCATTCCGATCCGCCATCATTATCGAAATACCTGGCTCTTTGCTTTGGGAGCCGACTACAAACTCGATGATCAATGGACAATTCGTGGCGGCATTGCTTATGAAGAAAATGCCGCAGGGAAAGACCAAACCTATCGAGTTGCAACGATTCCAGACGGCGATCGTCTCTTCCTTTCGCTCGGATGCTCTTACAACTTTGACAAGCATTGGTCGATTGACTCCGCGCTTCTTTGGGTTCAAGGCCTCGGAACAACGGAGTTTTATGCCTACGACCGCACAGACAACCCGAACCCCCAGCGGATCGGAAAATGGACCACTCAGCATTCTCTGATTTACGGTCTGCAGTTGCGCTATAAGTTCTAATACGTTTCGTTCAAAAAAATGCGACCAATTCATCATTTGGTCGCATTTTTCTTTGGTCGCTACTTAAATTTGAAACCCTGTCTTCCGAAACCACGAGCGTATAGCGTCTTCAACCTCCTCCGGACACTCCGTCAGAGGCCAGTGCACACAATTCACCGTCTGCATCTCCCCACTCGGCATCGCATCAACCCATTTTTTCACAATCGCCGCATCCGTGTATGTTCCTGTTGCTGCGGCAATGACCAACGTCGGCATCGTAAAGATATTCGGCTCTGGGGTGTCACGCCCAGTCTCGATAACATCCCGAGCATATTGCGCCATGTGGATAAGTTTTATGTCAAATCTAGGTGACGAGTAACGTTCGATAAACTGCTGAAGATCTTCCCCTCCTTTGGCGATCATCACCCGAGCCACTTGATCTTTTTCCCTCAAATTTTGAGGGCACAGCGTTCGATGGAAACCAAGAAGATTAAAAAAACGAGAAACATAATCCACAGCCACAATCAAAGGCTTCTTTTTTCTCAATCGGATCGTCTTTTCCGTAAAGGCCTGAGAAAGCAACGGATCCAATAAGATCAAGCCACGAAGATATTCCGGAAACATCTTCGTAAACTTAAGAGCGACCTGAGCACCTAGGCTGTGGCCAATCAAAACAATATTTTTAAGGTTTGCACTTTCCAATATTGCCTTAAGATCTTCGCTCCATATCTCCAGGGTTCCGACTTTAGAGCTCACGCTCCCGCCATGTCCGCGCAGATCAAGTCGTAAAAGATTCCATCGATCATGCAAGAAACTTTTCTCTGCAAACTCTTCCCAACGGCTCCCGTTGCTTGCAATTCCATGAAGCAGAACAACCGTTCCAAGGGCATCTTTTTTTGCCGGATATAAAGACCAGGAAATTTTTGCACCTAGCCGCTCGATGTAATGTCGACATTCTCCCGGCAAAAGGCGATAAGAAAGTTTCTTGCGTTCGAGTTCTTCCCGTTGAAAATTGTTCATTTTTTTATTTTTTCGTTTTAAATGAGCACGTGGATTCTAATGCAAACTACCTACACAGCCATTATTCCGTTTCCTGGATAGAAATTTTTCAGCGGTGACAATTGATTCAGACGATATAAACAACCGCTTAGATTCTGATTCGTCTGCAAAATTTGACTATTTTCCTTCTTCCCTCCACCGGAAGAAAGAACTACAATCCCTTATCGGAGAAGGTTCTATTTTTCTCCTGCTCGGAGGAAAAGAATCCGTTTCCGATAAAAGTTCATAACTGCACAAAAGGACGCCTGAATTATGAATGAGACAATGCTCGCAAAAGTAAAAGAGTTGATTCCTGGCCTCGCTGCCTGCCGTCGAGATCTGCATAAACATCCAGAATCCGGCTGGACGGAATTTCGTACTGCCTCCTTGGCTATCAAGAAAATGCAAAGCCTAGGCTACAAAATTACCATGGGAAAGGATGCCGTTAAAGCAGAGTCTATGATGGGCGTTCCTGCTCCTGAAATTCTGAAAAAACATCAAGAACGTGCCATCGCCCAAGGAGCAGATCCGGAACTCGTCGCCAAAATGACTGGGGGCTTAACAGGCTTTTGGGCAGACATGGATTTTGGGAAGGAGGGCCCGTTCCTGGCCGTCCGTTTCGATATGGACAGCAATGATTGCACAGAGTGTGACGAGCCAACACATCGGCCTGCCGCAGAAGGATTTGCTTCCGTTAACAAAGGCGCCATGCACGCTTGCGGACATGACGGTCATGTGACAATTGGATTAGCGTTGGCCGAAGTTGTCGCAAGTTGCAGAGATCAACTGAAAGGAAAAATCCGCTTCATCTTCCAGCCTGCAGAAGAAGGAGTCCGTGGTGCGACACCGATGGTCGACGCCGGTGCTGTCGAAGGTGTCGACACAATCTTCGGCATGCATATCGGCTTCCAAGCTGCTGACCTCGGAACCGTCATTTGCGGAACAGCCAACTTCTTGGCAACAACAAAGGCTGACATTACATACACCGGCGTACCGGCTCACGCGGGCAACGCGCCTGAAGAAGGGAAAAATGCCCTGCTCTCTGCCGCTACAGCAACTTTGAACATGCATGCCATTCCTCGCTCCGGCAAAGGCGACACCCGCATCACAGTCGGCAAACTCATCGGGGGCGAAGGGCGCAACGTTATTCCTCCCAAAGCTGTTCTTGTCCTAGAAACTCGTGGCATCACAAGCGACTTGAACGACTACATGTTCGGTGAGGTTCAACGCATCGGCAAAGCAGCCGGTGACATGTGGGGCTGCGGATACTCCATGAAGCTCATGGGCGGAACAAAGAGCGGAGAATCGAGCCCAGAATGCGCCAAACTGGTTGCCGAGGAAGCCAAGGCCATGGGAATCTTCAACAACATCATTGAACACAAGAGCTTTGGCGCTTCCGAGGACTACTCGCATTTCATGAGTACCGTTCAAGCGGCCGGGGGCAAGGGCACCTACGTCCAAGTCGGAACCAACCGGACAGCAGGTCATCATAACAACCACTTCGACTTTGACGAGAAGACACTGGGCAATGCGCTCGAATTGATGAGCCGTTGCGTCTGGCGCACGCTTGCAAACTAAGCGTTGCCTTCGTCTGCAAAACTTATGCTCTAACAACAACAGCAACCAAATTTGGTTGCTGTTGTTTAAGGTATCCCTGACGGACTAGATGCCTGCCAGTTCTCTTAATTGTTCAGCCTTATCGCAAAGCTCCCAAGAAAACTCAGGCTCTTCCCGACCAAAATGTCCATACGCAGCCGTCTTTTCATAAACTGGGCGACGCAGGTTGAGCATTTGCATAATTCCGCCAGGTCGAAGATCAAACACTTCGCGAACAAGTTTTGAAAGCATCTCGTCCGAAACGAGTCCCGTTCCTGCTGTGCGAACGGTAACATTCATCGGCTCACTCACGCCAATAGCATACGCAACCTGAATCTGGCAACGACGAGCCAATCCGGCCGCCACAATGTTTTTGGCCACGTACCGGCAAGCATACGCCGCAGACCGATCCACCTTCGTCGGATCTTTTCCAGAAAAAGCACCGCCACCATGCGGGCACGACCCACCATAGGTATCAACAATAATTTTGCGCCCAGTCAGGCCACAGTCTCCCTGAGGCCCTCCGGTTACAAAGCGTCCTGTTGGATTGACGAGAAACCTTGTATGCTCAAGCCACTCGGCCGGCATAACAGGTCGGATGATATTTTCGATAACCGCCTCAACAAACTCCGGCTTCATTTCATTGCCGTCGCTCCATTCCGGAGAATGCTGGGAAGACAACACGATTGTGTCGGCACCGACAGGACGGCCATCTACATACCGCAGTGTTACTTGGCTTTTTGCATCTGGCCGAAGGTACGGCATCGTTCCATCCCTTCGAACTCTCGATTGCTGTTGAACTAACTGGTGAGCATAAAAAATCGGTGCCGGCATCAGCGTCGGTGTTTCATCACAAGCAAAACCAAACATCAACCCCTGATCGCCTGCCCCCTGAGTGAGCGGATCTCCATTTTTTTCGTCCACTCCTTGCTTGATATCCGGTGATTGACTGTCATAACGGACATGAACCTTGCAGGTTCTTGCATCAATTCCGTATTCCTCGTCAACATAACCGATGCGCTTTAAAACGTGACGTGCAACTTCCTCGTAATTCACATCGGAACGCGTCGTAATTTCTCCTGCAAGAACAACTAGACCTGTTGTACAAAGTGTTTCTGCAGCAACCCGACTTAAAGGATCGTCTTTTAAACAGGCATCCAAAACGGCATCCGATATTTGGTCTGAAACCTTATCCGGATGACCCTCGCTTACAGACTCTGAAGTAAAAAGAAATTCGCTGGCCATGGCCGACTCCTGTATCAATCAAGCTTTAAGGACAGCGCCTTACGCATGTTGTTGCAACGGAGTGTTTTCCAGCGACGAAATGCGGGAGACGCTTTAGCGGTATTTTTTCGCCCCGCAAGTTGTCGTTAACTCGGCGATTCGAGTGCGAATGATACCCCTTTTTTTCTGATACGCTCTGCTCACAGTCTTTGCGCAAAACCAAAGAATTTCGTTTTTTTTCGTACCAGCAAACCGTGTATGAAGCATTCTGATCCTAGTTTTGACGGCTTTTCCTCAGCATTAATTAACTGGCAAAAAAAGTTTGGTCGTCAAGGACTTCCTTGGATGGACAAGAACCCCTACCATCGTTGGCTCTCAGAAGTCATGCTCCAACAAACACAAGTATCCGTCGTGTGCGACTACTTTGTCCGCTTTATAAAAACATTTCCAACGCTCAGAGATCTCGCCCTCGCAGATGAAGACTCCGTCATGAGACTTTGGGCCGGTCTCGGGTACTACTCCAGAGCCAGAAACTTGCTGGCTTGTGCCAAGACAATTTGGCGGGATTACGGTGGAACGTTTCCGACAAGCATTGAAGAACTGGTGAAACTGCCGGGGATCGGCCGCAGTACAGCCGGTGCCATCGCAAGCTTTTCCTTCGATATCGGAGCGCCTATTCTCGATGGGAATGTCAAACGAGTTTTCTCTCGTCTCTTTGCTATTGCCGATCCGATAGAAACGTCTGCAACGCAAAAGAAACTTTGGATACTGGCAGAAAAACTGGTACCAGAAAAAGAAGCCGGAATCTATAACCAGGCGCTCATGGACATTGGAGCGGGAATCTGCATAAAGAGCAACCCGCGATGCAGAACCTGTCCAGTTCATTTTTGGTGCAAAGCGACGAAGCAAGGAAATCCTATGGATTATCCCGTTCGCAAGAAAAAAAACGGCAAGCCCACAAAAAAAACGGCTCTGTTACTTTATCTGTACTCGGAAAAAATATGGATCGTCGACCGCCCCGAAAAAGGAGTATGGCAAGGTCTGTGGAGTTTGCCGGAAACACAAACCGCTCAGGGCAAATTTATCACCGCATTCAAACACGAATTCTCTCATTATCGACTAGAGGCAAGCGTATATGCGATCCGACTGGAAACGCCTACACCTCCAACAGCGCACGGGAAGTGGTCCGACTGGGACAACGTTTTCCAGGAAGCCCTTCCTGCTCCCATCAAACGAGTACTACTTATCTTGCGAGATGCCGTGCAGTGTTAATTTGCCGTTTCTAACCATGTAGACAACATCCTGCGCACCTGTGAGAGTTTCGAAATTAATATCTGTCTCAACCCCATTCGTCTGACAAAGAGCGATTAATGTTCTCAAAAGACCGAAATGCCCGACGAGAAGAGTTATTTCCCTACACGAGTCAATCACCGTAGCAATTCGACTTTGAAACATCTCTCCTGATTCTCCGTGTGGCGGGGTGTACGAAAGAGGATCATGCAAACGCATATACCAACAGTAGGGATATTTTCTGCGGATTTGATCATGCGTCATTCCTTCTAGTTCCCCATAACATTGTTCAGCCAGTTTTGGCTCTGGGATGATTGGGGCAGGCAACTGCGCCACACGGCAAGCAATTTGAGCCGTTTGCATCGCTCTGCTCAAAGGGCTCGACCGGATACAGACACATTTCGGATCAATTGATTCGCTTTTTAAGAGCTTTTTGAGAGTCAATCCGTTAATCCTCGCCTGTTCGCAACCTGTTTCGTTTAGCGGTATGTCTATTCGTCCTTGCAAACGTTTTTGAAGATTCCACTGTGTCTGACCATGCCGCAGGACAAACAAAGTGTCAGGGAAACGCACATGGGAAGAAATCATTTATCGTTCCTCAAAATTCAAATTTCAGTTTGGCTCTGACCACTTAAATGCTTCGACCTTGTCCGAGAAATCTCGAGAGCCTCCACATTAATGCTTCGATGGTAGCATCAACTCTTTTGACGATAACCCCAATCTGTAGTGATTTCCAATTAATCCCCATTAAAATCACAAAAAGTTTTCTTGTTAATTTGTCCGAGGATTTTATGAACTTTGCCATCATCGGCTGCGGTCGAATTGCCGCCAACCATGTCAATGCTGCCATTAAAAATGGAATGAACGTCGTCGGTTTGTGCGATCTAAACCAGCGCGCCATGGATGCCATTCGTTATGAATTTAAACTAAATAACGCAAAAACTTATACCGATTTCAAACAAATGCTCCTTGAGAATCAGATTGACGTTGTCAGTCTTGCTGTCGACAGCGGCATCCGCGCAAAAATTGCCCTTGCCGTTCTTGACTACGGAGTCCATCTCATTGTTGAAAAGCCGATGGCAATGAGTCTCCCAGATGCAGATGCGATGCTCGAAAAAGCAGAAAAGAAAGGAGTAAAAATCTGCGTGTGTCAACAAAATCGCTTCAACGATGCCATTCAAGCCACTCGGCATGCTCTTGAGGCTGGTCGTTTTGGAAAACTTTCACACGGAACCGTGCACATTCGCTGGCACCGTAGCCACGACTATTACGCCCAAGCTGCTTGGCGAGGAACCTGGGCACGCGACGGAGGCGCTCTTATGAATCAGTGCATTCACGGCATTGATCTCCTGCGTTGGATGATGGGCGATGAAATCGAGAGTGTGTACGGAGCGACACGTCGGCGTTTCCATCCCTACATTGAAGCCGAAGACGTTGGGCTTGCCATTGCTTCTTTTAAGAGCGGCGCAATTGCGACGATTGAGGGAACAACAAACATCTTTCCAAAAAATCTTGAGGAGACTCTCTGCCTTTTTGGAGAAAAAGGCACGGTAAAGATTTCCGGTGAATCGGCCAATGAAATTGCCCTTTGGCAATTTGATGACGAGCATGAAGAGGATGCGCAAATTCGTTGCATCAAAGAAAAAACGGCCAACGTCTACGGCAACGGTCATCTGAGGATTTTTGCTGACATGAAAAAAGCCATTGAAGAGAACCGCACACCCTACGTTGACGGATATTGCGGCAGGCGAGCATTAGAACTGGTTCTTGCGATTTATAAAAGTCAGAAGACGGGGCTCCCCGTTGAACTCCCGCTTTCTAACTTTGCCAGTATTGATATGGCCGGGGAATTTCATTAATTTCGCTGATTATGGCGATATTTTTCGTCAACTTGCTGTCATTTTCCTTTTTTGTCGATATTTGTCTTAAAATTACAGAGGCTGGCAAAGAGCTTTGTCAGCCTCATTGGCTCGTGCCATTTTTTTCTCTTTCCAAGAACTTTCTTGCTCTACGGCACTGCTCGACAATTCCCTTCTGCTCTTCTCTCTTCATAGTCAGCAAGCCACTTCTTTCATTCATCGAATGACGTATGGCAGAGCCTTTTTAGCCCTTCTATAATGGCTCGGCGATTTAGTTCACTTCTTTTTACGGGAGATCTGTCATGTCTTTAAAACAATTTGATTTTGCATACGGTCGCGGACACAAAGCATTCACACTTGACAGTTCTCAGATCATTGCAGAAGTTCGAACAGAAGAGTTTCCGGTCATGCCCGACATAAAAGCCGGAGTTCTTCATGCCGTTCGCAATCCGATTGGCTGTGAATCTTTAGACAAAATCATTCGCCCAGGGCAAAGCGTTGCTTTCATCTGCAATGACCCGACCCGAGTGGCAAATAGTTTTGATTTCATGCCGGTTCTCGTCAACGAACTAAATCGCCTCGGAGTCAAAGACTCCGATATGAAAATCGTTTTTTCCCTCGGATCACACCGTGACATGACCAAGGAAGAAATGATTGCGGCAGTTGGTCAAGACGTTGCCAGTCGGCTGAAAATGTATAACTCAACATGCACCATCCAAGAAGACTTTGAGTACTTTGGAACGACTTCTCGCGGAACGCCTGTGTGGATCAACAAACACCTGTGCAACGTTGATCATGTAATTCTTACCGGGACGATTGTCCATCATTATTTCTCAGGCTACGGCGGAGGCCGCAAGGCCATTCTCCCGGGGTGCGCCGCGATGGAAACGATCCGAGTTAATCACAGTTTCATGCTTGATGAGCATGCTGGACTCGGCCGAACAACGGGGAACCCATGTTACGAGGATCAAATGGAAGGTGTTGCTCTCTTTGCTAAGGGGCGATCTCTTTTTCTGTTTAATGCCATTCTCAACGCCGATCATCAATTCCTGCGAATGTTTGCCGGAGACTATATTGCCGCCCATAAGGAAGCCTGCCGTTTTGTCGATGAGGTTTACGGCAGCGTTATTCCGCGGGAAGCCGATCTTGTCATCGCCAGTTGTGGTGGATATCCGAAAGACATCAACGTTTATCAGATGCAGAAAACAATGGACAATGCCATGTGTGCCGTCAGAAAAGGTGGCGTCGTCATTTTGTTTGCCGATTGCGAAGAGGGATCTGGCTCTAAAGTTCTCGAAGAAACCTTCCATCGACTAAAGACCCCTCAGGCAATTAAGCATGAGCTTGAACAAAATTTCAAAATAGGAGCCAACAAGGCCTTCGCGATTACGAGGCCGATCTCGAAAGCGCATTTCATCCTTATCACCCGCTTGAATAAGGATCTTGCTAAAGAAATGCTTTTCACGGCTGCCGTTGATTCCTTTGAGGAGGCCTACGAAATTGCCAAACAGCTTGTTGGAGAACATCCATCAACAATCTTGATGCCGGAAGGAAGTTTGACTGTTCCTCGCGTAGGCTAAACTGTCCTTTCGAGCGTTTTGACCTCTCGTTAAACGCTTTAAAGCCAACCCTTGTTATAGCGAGTTCGATTCGCCTAACTTTTTGGTTTTGCTTGAATCTGACTCGCTATAGTTCGTACTGTTTTTTTAGATAACTACTCATACATGACACGCTTTGACTCTGCAGCGCAACTGCGCATCGTCAATCACATTGCAACAGTAATCAACGCAAGAGCCGAACAGGTTGAGGCGGCTATTCGCCTTTTGGATTCAGGAGCAACTGTTCCTTTTATCGCACGATACAGAAAAGAGGCAACGGGAGGGCTTGATGACGCACAACTTCGAGAGCTAGAAGATCGACTTGAGTATGGTCGCAGTCTCGAAGAACGGCGAAACGTCATTTTGGAATCGATTCGCTCGCAAGGAAAGCTCACAGACGAAATTGCTAAGGCTCTTAACGAAGCCGATACCAAACAACGGCTTGAAGATTTATACCTTCCGTTCAAACCTAAACGTCGTACACGTGCTCAAATCGCAAAAGAGGCAGGCCTCGAACCTCTGGCGGATGCACTGCTGAAGGACCGCAGTTTGAATCCGGAAACAAAAGCTCTTGAATTTCTCAATGCAGAAAAAGGAGTCGCATCCCCCAGGGATGCTCTTAACGGAGCGCGCGACATCCTTGCTGAGCGTTTCTCCGAGAGCGCCGACATGCTTGAACTTTTGCGTGAGTTCCTTTGGAATAACGCAGACATGTTGAGCATCGTTGTCGAGGAAAAGAAGAAAGCCAATGAGGCATCTACTTTCAAAGATTATTTTGAATTCTCAGAACCGATCCGAAAAGTTCCATCGCATCGCGCCCTCGCGATGTTCAGAGGACGGGACGCCGGATTCTTAAAACTTTCCGTTCGCCTTTCTAAAGACGATGAAAACCTTTCTGTGCATCCTTGCGAAGCCATAATTGCAAAATTTCTTTCTCTGTCCGACGAAGGGAATCCAGCAGATGCTTGGCTACAGTCAGTCGTACGTTGGACTTGGAGAGTGAAGTGTTCCTGGCAACTGGAAAGCGATCTTTTCTCAAGACTCCGAGAAGCCGCACAAGACTCTGCTATTGAGGTTTTCGGAACAAACCTGAGAGATTTACTGCTTTCGCCTCCGGCTGGGCATAAGGGAGTCATCGGACTAGACCCAGGAATACGAACCGGCGTCAAGGTTGCCGTCATTTCTGAAACCGGATCTGTTCTTGAAACAGGTGCAATTTTTCCGCATGAGCCAAGAAAAGAATGGCAACAATCCATCGAAATTCTTGCCACATTGGCAAAAAAATATAACTCTGCTTTTATCGCTATCGGCAATGGAACAGCCAGTCGAGAAACAGATAAGCTTGCTGCAGAGCTTATTGACAAACACCCGGAGCTCCACCTTACCAAGATCGTTGTGAGCGAAGCCGGAGCCTCTGTTTATTCTGCCTCCAAGGAAGCAGCCGAAGAGCTTCCTGAACTTGATGTCAGCCTGCGGGGAGCCGTTTCCATCGCCCGTCGATTGCAAGATCCGCTGGCAGAGCTTGTCAAGATTGAGCCAAAGTCCATTGGTGTCGGGCAATATCAGCACGACGTCAATCAAACAAAACTATCAACCAAGCTGAATAATATCGTTGAAGATTGCGTTAACGCTGTCGGCGTTGATCTCAACACAGCCTCCGCTGCCCTGCTTTGCCGAGTCTCCGGCCTTAACTCACTGCAGGCAAGGCGTATTGTCGACTATCGAGAAAAGAACGGTGCCTTCCCGGACAGGCAAACCCTTATGAAGGTTCCCCGCTTCGGTGAAAAGGCCTTTGAGCAATCTGCAGGCTTCCTGCGCATTTCTGGCGGGAGCAATCCGCTGGATGCCTCTTGTGTACATCCGGAGTCTTATCCTGTTGTTGAAAAAATCGTTTTGAGAACGGGCGTCTCTGTCTCTGAACTCATCGGCAATCACGCCATCCTCTCAGGACTCAAAACCACTGATTTCGCTGATGAGAAATTCGGCCTTCCCACCGTCGTCGACATTTTCAGAGAACTTGAAAAACCCGGCAGAGATCCCAGACCAGTTTTCAAGACTGCTCAGTTCAATGACTCTGTTCATACGCTCAATGATTTGACAGCGGGCATGGTTTTAGAGGGAGTTGTAACCAATGTCACTGCATTTGGCGCATTCGTTGATATCGGTGTTCATCAAGATGGCCTTCTTCACATTTCTGAAATGTCTTCGCATTTTGTTCGCGACCCGCGAGAAATCGTCCACGTCGGTCAAATTATTAAAGTTCGTGTCTTAAGCGTAGACCTCGAGAGACGGCGAGCCTCTCTCTCAATGAAATTCGCAGCAGAAGCCTCCGCCTCGGAACAAAACAAAAACCTTAAAAAACTTTCTCGAGATAAAAATAAAGCCAAAGTTCAAAAAACTATAAAGGTTAGGGAACAATCAGACTACAAGACTCGCTCCGCAAACAGGCCGACATCGGCCATGGCTCAAGCTCTTGTCAATGCGCTTCATAAATCTTAACTATTGGCACTCCCGCTTTTCTTTCCTCTACAATCGAAGCGGAGTCAGGCATATGGAACGCTATCGAATAGAGTCTCAGCGAAGACCTGTCAGCCTAGTCAAGCCCATCAGTTTTGTGCTGATTGCGAAGCTTATAGCTCTGTTTTTGCTTTGGATTCTTTTCTTCGGGCCGGATACTCGGCTCGATCAAACTTCGGAGAGTACGGCTACCAGGTTTTTGGAGCAATCCCCGACCTCTTTTGTGACTACCGAGGAGCCATCATGATTTCCTCCGCTCTCGTTGATCTATCTCGTCTGCAGTTTGCAATCACCAGCATGTATCACTTCCTTTTTGTCCCTCTGACATTGGGACTTTCTTTCCTGCTGGTGATCATGGAAAGTTGTTACGTCATCACAGGTCAAGAAATTTATAAGGACATGACGAAATTCTGGGGCAAGCTCTTCGGCATTAACTTTGCCATGGGGGTTGCCACTGGAATTACGATGGAATTCCAATTTGGAACCAACTGGGCGTACTACTCGCACTATGTCGGCGACATTTTTGGCGCTCCTTTAGCGATAGAAGGACTTTTAGCCTTCTTTCTTGAGTCCACCTTCATCGGTCTTTTCTTCTTCGGGTGGAACCGCTTAAGTAAGAAAACCCATCTGCTTGTGACCTTTCTGACGGCACTCGGCTCAAATTTGTCAGCTCTATGGATTCTGATTGCGAACGCATGGATGCAGTTTCCAACAGGAAGCGATTTCAATTTCGCCACCATGCGAATGGAAACAACGGACTTTTGGGCCGTTGTGACCAATCCCTGGGCTCAGACCAAATTCATGCACACAATCAATGCAGGTTACATGACGGGAGCAATTTTTGTTCTCGCAATCTCTTCTTTCTATTTGCTCCGAGGCCGCGACATTGCCTTCGCTAAGAGATCTATCAAGATCGCTGCTGTTTTCGGCCTTATCGCAACGGTTTTCACTCTGCACATGGGGGATGAATCCGGTTTTTTAGTGACCAAAAATCAACCGACAAAAATCGCCGCCATTGAAGCCGCATGGGAAACCCATGATGCGCCTGCTCCTCTTTCTGTTTTTGCGATTCCCAACGAAAAGGAGCGTAAGAACGACTATGAACTTTCCGTACCTTGGCTCTTCGGTCTGATGGGAACTCGGTCAATCAGTCAAGAAATCCCAGGCATCAATCCGCTTGTCGAAATTGCAGAAGAACGGATTATCGAAGGAGCTCAAGCTGTAGAACTGTTGACTGCCCTTCGTAAGGCGCCAAACGATCAAGATCTCCAAAAGCGCTTTACCGAAGTAAAAAACAATCTCGGTTACGGTTTGCTTCTAAAAAAATATACAACGGACCCTTCTCAGGCATCTCAGGAGCAAATTCGGGCTGCGGCGCTCTCAACAATTCCATCCGTTGCTCCGATGTATTGGTCCTTCCGCGGTATGGTTCTCTGTGGTTTAATTTGCCTGTTTGTGTTCCTGCTGATGACAATTCACAGTCTGAAGGGAACAATTACCCGCAAGACGATGCTTCTTCGGACAACGCTCTTTTGTTTGCCATTGCCGTGGATTGCTTGTGAACTCGGTTGGTTTGTCGCCGAATACGGACGTCAGCCCTGGAGTATTTACGAAATTCTTCCTGTCGATCTGTCCGTTTCCTCTCTGTCTTCAGTTGACCTTGCCTTGTCAATCGGAGGATTTGTTCTCTTGTACTCTTCTCTTCTTGTCATTGAACTTTGGCTCATGACACGCTTTGTCCGCCTTGGACCGAGTTCTCTCGGAACCGGCCGCTACTTCTTTGAACGCAAAGCCTGACTCTCGGAGAAAAACCATGATTGACTATGAAATTCTCAAGATAATCTGGTGGTTGCTAATCGGCGTTCTTCTTTCCGCATTCGCCGTTATGGATGGGCAAGATATGGGAGTTGGAACGCTCCTGCCTTTTCTCGGAAAGACTGACTCTCAGCGACGCTGCATGATCAACGCTGTCGCCCCTCACTGGGATGGAAATCAGGTTTGGCTTCTCACGGGCGGCGGAGCCATCTTCGCTGCCTGGCCGCTTGTTTATGCCGTTGCCTTCTCCGGATTTTATTGGGCGATGCTTCTCGTGCTGTTTGCGCTGATTCTGCGTCCTGTCGGGTTTGACTTTCGCAGCAAACTTGCAGAGAAGAAATGGAGATTTTTCTGGGATTGGGCTCTTTTCTTAGGCTCTGCCGTTCCGCCGATTATTTTTGGCGTCGCTATTGGAAATCTCTTGCTCGGGATTCCCTTCCGTTTCGATGAAACAATGCGGCCTCTGTATTTTGGCAACCTTTGGATGTTGCTAAGTCCCTTCGCCTTGCTTTGCGGCGTCTTGAGTCTTTCGATGATCATTGTTCACGGTTCCTGCTGGCTTATTCTCAGAACGGAAGACTCCCTTCAGCACCGCGCATCCGTCGTAGCCTCCGTTTCTGCTACCACAACTGCACTTTTGTTCGCTATCGGAGGAGTCTGGACATACCTCGGCATTGACGGTTTCGTGGCCAGCCTCGGCCTTTCTCCGTCAGGACCAGCGGATCCTCTTGCAAAAACCGTTGATGTCTATTCCGGTGCCTGGTTCTCCAATTTTTTACAGTATCCCGTTCTTTTTCTCCTTCCGGCTCTCGGCATTGTTTCCGAGTTTTTAGTCGTTGCTCTTGCACGTCGGCATTGCGGATTAGGAGCCGTATGCGCAAGCGGTGTCGCAATCGTCTCTATTGTCCTGACTCCGCTCATCGCTATGTTCCCCTTCATTCTCCCAAGCTCAATTCATGCGAATTCCAGCCTTACGATTTGGGATTGTTGCAGCTCCCAACTCACACTTGAAATCATGCTGATTGCCGTCGTCGTATTTCTACCGTTTGTTCTCGGATATACAACCTGGGCATACAAAGTCATGAGTGGGAAAGTGACGGATGAATTTATTGCACAAAACGACAAACAACTTTACTGATCAGGTCTTCCCTCTATGATTTACTTTTATTGGCTCACAGGTCTTGGATTCTCCCTTGCGCTTTCCGTCCTCATTTGCTTAGCCGGGGAATATTCAGACAAAGCCGCAGAAGATAAAAAGAACTAAGCAAGTTCAATTGTTTCTCCGGGCTGCGGCAGTAGCACCTTTGTTTTTCCTGCCCCTTCAACTTTCATTTTGAAGTTGTTGGGGTTTTGTGCAATAACAGGCCAGGTGTTGTAATGAACAGGTATCACAGACGGCACAGACAACCATTCGCAGGCAAGTGCAGCATCGTCCGGATTCATTGTGAAATTTCCACCAATCGGAAGGACGGCCGTATCAAAAGGCTCGACATCCCTCAGCCACTTCATATCACCAAAAAGCCCCGTATCTCCAGCGTAATACAAGCGAGTCCCGTAAAAATTAACAATGAACCCGCAAGCGTGACCTCCCGCAACGCCGCTGCCGTGAAACGCAGGAACAACCCGCAACTTTCCGAAATCAAACACAAATGTCCCGCCTATGTGCATAGAGTGAGCCCGACATCCCTCACTGCGCGCCAAAGCACATACTTCTGCTGTTGAAATGATTAGAGAATTCGACCTGCGGGCGATCTCAAAAGCATCTCCGACATGATCCTCGTGAGCATGAGATAAAAGGATCCAATCTGCGGTAATCTCCTCTGCCTTGATTCCCTCTGGATTTCCTTCTAAAAAAGGGTCAAAAAGAGCTCTCTTCCCTTCAAACTCAAGCCAGAATGCAGCATGGTGAACATAGTGAAACAATGTTTTTGACATAGCAAAAATTCCTGATGTTGATGCATTCGAAATGAAATCCAGATACTCGATCGCCTATACAACCCCTGTTTGTGACAGCATAGCAGACGACGTTCATTGAATAATTCAGACAACAAAAAGCCGAAGCGAATCTCTGTAAACGCTCCGGCCTTCTGAGACAACAAATAATGTTTACCAATTAGAAACGATACACTGCCTGCACGCCGAACATATGAACATTGGTGTGCTTATAGTCGCCCATTGTCACATCACTTGTTGCAGATTCCGTGATACGAGCATCTCCGAGAGCATGCAAGAACAAGTATCCCACGTCACATTGCCACTGTTTATTCACGTGCCAAGTTGCACCGACAGACAGCCACAAGCGAGAACTATCAGGAACCGTTGTCATACGGAATCGATCTTCGCGAATCGTGGAGCTTTCATAAGCCGCGCCTGCACGGAATGTCCAGGCGTCATTGAAGCGATAATCTGCTCCGACAGAAACCAAATAACAATCCTTCCAGTTTTCGGGCGTTGTTGCAAGAGTAGCTCCTGAATTCGAGTAAACAGAAAGTTCCTTGAAGGTCGACCAGTCAGACCATCTGAATGTTCCTGCCACTGTCCATTTGTCGTTCACATCCCAAGCGCCCGTCAATATCACGGTCTGCGGCGTCTTAAATTTCACCTTTGAGTCATATGTACGGGTCGGCGTATACAAGTGCCCCTCAAGATCGTGAGATACCGAACTCCGCCAGGCAAGACCAAAACGCATATCCCCTCTCGGTGTAAACATCGCACCGACATTCACTCCCCAATCAATGTCATCTCCTTTCACCTTGGTGGAGAGAGTCGGGGCAATCGGAAGGCCATTGACCAACTCAACCTTCCCATATTGAGCAGAGAAACCGACACCAACAGAAAAGGCATCGTTTATTTTGTAAGCAAGACTCGGGTTGACATCAATAGTCTGAACTTTTGCAGAGATGCCGCGATTTCTTGCCTCAAAATCGTTCCTGTATTTCGTCTGCATTCCAAAAGGAACCGCTATGCTTAACCCTGCCCAAAGGGAATCCGACAATTGGAAAGTCGTATGCATGAAGGGAATCGGAACCACGCCATCCCCTGCATTATCGCCTCTGCCTCCCCTCTTGCTCTGGTATTCACCATCCACGAGACCGAAAGCACTTCCAACCTGAAAACGGTTTCCTTCCAACAATGTCATTCCTGCCGGATTAAACCATGCAGCAGAAGCATCATCACCAACAATACCGGCTCCTGCATTTGAGCGGCCGATCCCTGCTGCCGACTGCTCCATCAGCATAAATCCGCCTGCTTGTGCAGTTTGCACACAAGTTGCCAAAGCAACTGCCGTCAGAGTAAAAAAACAGCGTTTCATGTTTATCCTAAAGAGAAGTAACCTTAAAGATGAGAAGCAATTTTTGTACAAACGTGCCTCACAGGGCGAACTTTACTGATAGTCGATATCTCTGATATAGGAATCCATCCATACGGATGATTGCTCTTCGCCTTTTTTTGCTCACTAGGAGTCGGCGTTCCTCTCAAAAATTCGTCTTTTCTACGAATCCTTTGTTACAAATTTAACTGCACCGCCACAGATTGCTCGCCTTCTTGACGTTTTTTCTTGATATTTTTCGTTTATCGTTTCACAGCATTGTGACAAAAACCTCTTTTGTCTTTTTCGGAGTTTTGTATGAAAGTTCATGCCAAATCTTTTGTTGTAGCTACTTTGCTCGCAACACTCGCCTCGGGAATCAGCGCCTATTCTCCGGCCTATGCAGCCGAGTCGCTTGAATCAAATGTCCGAAGCCAGTTACCGGACTTTGTCAGTCTTGTTGAGAAGTATGGAAAAGGCGTTGTAAACATTTCCACTGTTCGAGAAGCAAGAAAAATCGAAGGGGCAAACCCCTTCGGAGAGCTTGATGAACGGCAAGCTGAAATCTTCAAACGTTTCGGCTTCCCAATCTTTCCTTTTGTCGGCCCCCAAGAAGAACCGGAAAGAAGAGGAACGGGTTCTGGCTTTATTATCAGCTCCGACGGCCTCATCCTGACAAATCATCATGTTATTGACGGCGCAGATGAAATCACAGTTCGTCTAACTGACAAACGGGAATTCAAGGGGAAAGTTCTTGGAAGTGACAAGAAAACCGACATCGCCGTCGTCAAAATCGACGCAAAAGACTTGCCGTCTTTAAAAATGGGGGACTCCTCTAAGCTGAAAGTCGGCGAGTGGGTCGCCGCCATCGGAAGTCCCTTTGGTTTGGACAATACCGTAACCGCCGGAATCGTTTCCGCGAAAAGCCGACAACTCCCTTCTGATCAGTATGTTCCGTTCATTCAAACAGATGTGGCTGTTAACCCAGGCAATTCCGGCGGGCCGCTCTTTAACATGAACGGAGAAGTTGTTGGCATTAACTCCCAGATATTTTCAACCTCCGGCGGCTTCATGGGACTTTCCTTTGCCATTCCCATCGATCTCGCATTGCAAATTAAAGATCAGCTTGTGACCACAGGCAAAGTCACGCGCGGACGAATTGGCGTCGTTGTTCAAAGCATGACCCAAGAACTCGCTGAGAGTTTTGGACTGAAAACTCCGAAAGGAGCTGTTGTCAGTCAAATTGACAAAAATGGTCCGGCGGCCAAGAGTGATCTTCGAGAAGGCGACATCATCGTTGAGGCCAACGGTGTTCAAATTACTTCAAGCGGCGATTTGCCCGTTCTTGTCAGCACACTAGCTCCTGGTTCGGATCTTCAACTTAAAGTCATTCGCGACAACAAGAACGTTACGGTTCGGGTTAAAGTCGGTCAGGACGATCAAGACGGTTCCGATAATTCTGCGAAAAGATCCACCGGAAATGCATCTCGCCTCGGAGTTTCCGTTCGCTCCCTCTCTGAAGAAGAGGCAAGCGAAGTCGGAACAACTGGACTTCTTGTGACAGCATCTGATGGAATTGCTCGAAAAGCTGGTGTTCAGCGTGGCGACATTATCGTGAGCGTCAACGGGAAAGCGATGAAAAAACCCTCTGATTTGGGTGCTGTTATTTCCAAGACAAAGTCTTTGCGGCTCCTCGTTCAACGCAGACAAGGCAGAATCTTCATTCCGATTAAACTGAAATAACAATATTTTCAAACAAGAACGGCTTCGTAAAACGAAGCCGTTCTTGTTTCAAGCCCAATAAAGGATAATTCCTACGCCAACACAACGTGCCGCGCAACAGCCTCGGCCAATCGTCGAACGTCAAGCATCGGATCGACTATCACCCTGATTGTAAGCCCGTCAAACAGGCACATGTCCATTTCAAGTCTAACCTCCGGATTGGGGATTTTTTTCTGTTGATAAACAGCCAGCAACGCCTCGCGACAGGCCTTATCGTAACGCTGAAAGATAAGTGAAAGTTTTATGTTGCTTGTCGAAGCATTCATAATGTCCAAAGCAAATATGGCATTTCGCAGATTTAACCTCGTCATCGCAATTTCAGTCAAATCTCGTATCTGTTGCTCCTGATCTTCATAGTCCGTGCGCCGGAGTTTGTCGATCAAACGATCAATTTGCCTTTGAGCCAGAGTCTCGACAATATCGTCCTTGTTTCTGAAATAGTTATATAAATTTCCAACGCTCATTTCGACATGAGCGGCAATGTCCTTCATTCTCGTTGCAACAAAGCCCTTTTCTCCGAAACACTCCAGGGCGGCAATAAGAATCTCCTCACGCCGGCGACTGACCAGCTCGTCACTCCCGCTCGTGCTCATTCTTTGGATTCACTCTTCGGTTGACTATCCTTCGAATCACCCTCGGAAAGTTGAGAGCCGCCACCCATCACCTTATAAAGCGTTATCACACTTGTCACGCGAGCCAAACGCATATTGACGAGTGCCTGTTGTGCGGAAAAGTCCGAGCGCTGACTATCTAGAACCTGTAAGAAACTATCCACGCCGTTTTTGTATCGCTCCATCGCCAGTTCATAGGTCTTGTGAGTGGAATCCGCCAACAGTTGTGTCGCATTCAGCTGATCCTGAATTGTTCCCTCCGTCGCCAATGCATCCGCTACTTCTTTAAAGGCGGTTTGAATTGCCGATTCGTAACTTGCGACCGCCGCCCGTTTCGCCGCATCAGCAGCCTTCAAGTTCTGAATTGTTTGACCTCCTTGAAAAAGCGGCAAAGTTACAGACGGCGCAAAAGACCAAACTGCATTAGCCGATTTAAAGAGATCAGACAGGTGATTGGATGCAAAACCCGCAGACCCCGTTAGCGAAATAGACGGGAAAAACGCTGCCCGTGCCACGCCGATATTCGCGTTAGCACTCCGAAGATTGGCTTCGGCCGCTGCGATATCTGGGCGATTCAGCAATACCTCACTGGGGACATCCGACATGGCAGAGATTGGCTTCGTCACGTCCATCGTCAGCGTCTCTGGCTCTAATGAAGCATCAAAAGGTCCGCCGACAAGCAATTTCAGTGCATTTCGATACTGTTCGACTTGTTGCAATGCCTGAGCTTTCGCAATTTGGGCATTAGCCACAGTTGTCTGAGCTTGACGAACATCAATCAAACTGGATGCTCCTAGCTTGTAACTGTCTTGAATCAGAGCAAAGCTCTTTTCCTGACTTTCAAGAGTCTCTTTGGCGAGCTGAAGTTTGTCCTTCGCCGCTCCCAAGCCAAGCCACGTATTTGCAATCTCAGAGATAAGAGTCATCTGCGCCGAACGTTGAGCCGCCTGCGTCTGGAAATAAGATTGCAATGCCATTTCATTTGTATTTCGAACACGACCGAACAAATCCAACTCATACGAGGCCATTGCGTTCGCTGTATAACCGTTCGACAAAGAGGCAGAAAGCGGTTCATTATCAAATGCACCGCGTGCCGTTCTTTGTGCTACGGCGGAGACACTCGGAAGCAACTGGCTGCGACTCACGTTGTACTGAGCTCGCGCCTGTTCAACGCTCAAAACAGCCGCCCTCAGACTGCGGTTATCCGCCAGCCCCTTTTCAATCAGCGCACAGAGCCTTGCATCCTTGAAAAAATCCCCCCACTGCTGAAGCCCCTGCGTGAGCATATTGACATTCTTGGTTGCCTCTGACACCGGCCAATTTTGCTCAACAGGAGCTATCGGCCGTTCGTATGTCGGCGCAAACGAACAACCTGCAGAAAGAATCACCGCCGCCAACGGCAATAGCGTGAACGCTTTAAGCATAACTTTCTCCCTTACCAACTCTTAAACCTTTTCGATCCTTTTACGGCCGAAAATTCTGTTAATTACCACAAAAAACACAGGAACAAAGAAAATGCACAAGAACGTGCCTGTCAACATACCGCCCAGCACGGCAATTCCGATAGCTGACTGTGCACCGGCACCAGCGCCATGCGCAAACGCCAAAGGCAAAACGCCAAGTCCGAATGCAATGGACGTCATCAGAATCGGCCTCAGGCGCAACCGAACGGCTTCGACAACAGATTCCAACAAATCTTTTCCGCTGTCGTACAAGTCTCGGGCAAATTCCACAATCAAAATGGCATTCTTAGCGACCAATCCGATCGTTGTCAGCAATCCCACTTGGAAGTAAACATCATTTTCTCGTCCCGTAATTGCTGTGAGAGTCAATGCACCCAATACGCCAAGCGGAACGACCAAAATGACGGCCACGGGAATTGACCAAGACTCGTACAAAGCCGCCAAAGCGAGGAACACAACCAAAAGGGAAATTGCGTACAACGGCGCTGCATTTCCTCCGGCTGCCTTCTCCTGATAGGACAATGCGTTCCATTCAATTGAGTAGCCGTTTGGCATCTGCTTTAAAACATCTTCGATCGCATCCATTGCTTGCCCTGAGGAATATCCCGGAGCAGGTTGTCCCTGAATATTCACGGCATCAATCGCATTGAATCTATCGAGTCGTCCGGCACCAAAGCTCCACTTTGTGGAAGAGAACGAGGCAAAGGACACAAGTTTTCCTTCCTTGTTTCTCACATGCCACTTGGCAATATCTGCCTCGTCACCACGTGCGGCGGCTTCGCCCTGAACGTAGACCATTTTGATCTTTCCTCGATCCATAAAGTCGTTCACATAACTTGATCCGAACGCCACGCTCAATGTGTTGTTGATATCGGTATCAGAAAGACCGAGTGTGCGGGCCTTTTCATAATCGATATTCAGCTCCAGCATTGGCACATCACTCATACCGTTGTGGCGAACCATCGACAGACGAGGATCCTGATTCGCTTTCGCAAGAAAATCATCCATAACCTCCATCAAACGGCTATGTCCGAGACCATTGCGATCTTGCAAATAAAAGTCAAATCCTTCTGCAACACCCAACTCGGGAACAGCAGGCAACGGGAACACATAGCCGAGCAATTCATTGAGATCCGGTCCAAAGAGTCTTCCCTGTACACGTTGCTGAATTGCTGTAATGTACTGACTCGCCTTTTTACGAACACTCCAGTCCTTGAGTTCCATAAAGCCGAGAGCGACATTTTCCCCCGTTCCACCAAAAGAAAAACCTCGCACAAGATGCCATGAATTTATGGTGTCCTTTTCCTGTTCAAGAATGACTTCCGAAGCATGCTCAAGCATCTTGTCCGTTCGCGATGCTGTTGCACTCGGAGGCGTCATGCCCGTAAAAAGCAGAATGCCTTGATCTTCCTGCGGCATAAAAGAACTCGGCAAATGAGCAAATCCCCACACAACCAAAGCAATCAGCATTCCGTACAAGACCAACAGCATCTTCACTCGACGAGAAAAACCATGGGCAACTCGACAAACAAAATTGCTGAACACATAGAACCCATGATTAAAGGACGCAAAAAACTTCTGTTTTGGCTTTTCCTCTCCGTTTTTCTGAATCAGAATTGATCCGCACAAGGCCGGTGTAAGCGTTACGGCCACGACAACAGACAAGAGCATCGCTGAGACAATCGTCACAGAAAACTGCCGATAAATTACACCCGTCGATCCTCCAAAGAACGCCATTGGGATAAACACCGCTGACAGCACCATGGCAATTCCAACCAACGCTCCCGTAATTTGCTGCATCGACTTTACTGTCGCCGTCTTGGGATCAGTCAAGTCTTCTCCCATCACGCGTTCAACGTTCTCAACAACGACAATGGCATCATCAACAAGCAAACCAATAGCAAGAACGAGACCAAACATCGTGAGCATGTTGATGGAATAGCCCAATAAGCCCATCACCGCCACCGTTCCAAGCAGAACGACTGGCACTGCGATTGTCGGAATAATTGTTGCGCGAGCATTTTGCAGAAACAAATACATAACGCAAACAACGAGGACAATAGCCTCAATGAGCGTCTTAACAACTTCAAACATAGCTGCGTTTACGAAACGCGTTGTATCCATTGTGTATTCAAGTTGCACGCCTTCCGGGAAGAAAGGTTGCAACTCTGCCAATTTCGCTCGAACATTCTCAGAGACCTTTCTGGCATTTGCGCCCGCGGCCAAACTAATTGCCATGCCTGACGCACTTTTCCCGTTATAGATTCCGCCGAACTGATAAATTTGGCTTCCCAGTTCCACCCTCGCTACATCTTTGACACGAACGATAGATCCGTCTTTTTGCGTAACAAGAGCAATTTCTTCAAACTGCTCCGGGCGCTCCATAAGGGAACTAGCACGAATTTTGGCCGTAATCAGGCGTTGCTTGTTTACTGGTTCAGCACCGATATCTCCAGCAGCAACCTGAACGTTTTGCGCAGAGATGGCATTGACAACATCCGTCGGTTGCAAGTTGTATTTAAATAACTTATCCGGATCTACCCAAATTCTCATCGCATACGAGGCACCGAAACACTCAACATCGCCGACGCCTTGGATTCGAGAAATAGGTTCTTTGACATAGTTAATGAGGAAGTCGCCCAAATCATCACCGCTCAACTTCCCCGTTTTATCGTAAAAAGCAAGGGACATTAAAAATGACGGCGCACTCTTTTTAACGGTAATTCCAATTCGGCGAACCGCTTCAGGCAACTTTGATTCAACAACCGACAGTTTATTCTGGACCTGAACTTGAGCAATATCCGGATTGGTTCCCGCTTCAAAAGTAATACGAATTGACGCCAACCCAACCGAGTCTGACTGGGAACTCATGTAAAGCATGCCGTCAAGACCCGTCATATTCTCCTCAATGACTTGAGTCACGGTTCTTGCAACAGTCTCAGCATTCGCGCCAGGATATTGAGCCCAAACACGAATCTGCGGAGGAGCAATATTCGGATATTGCGACACTGGAAGCGTTCGAATTGCCAAAGCGCCAGCCAGCATGATGACGATAGCAATCACCCAGGCAAAAATAGGCCGATTAACAAAGAAACGACTCAACATATGACAGACCTCTCAAACTCTTACTTGCCAGACCCCGTTTTCGTCTTGTCCGTGCTGTAACTCACCAAGTCGTTAGCCCGAACACGCAACACTCCGTCAATGATGACAATCTCTCCGGCAGAAAGACCTTTTTCAAGAATCCAATCCGTACCGTCTGCGCACTGCAATTGGACGTCTCTGGTCTCAACTCGATTGCTCTTGTTGACAACGAATACATACGGAGCACCAGTCTGATGGCGCAAAACAGCCTTCTGATTAACTCGAATCACCTTTTCTCTGACCCCGTCAATCAACTTGGCACGAACAAACATTCCCGGCAAAAGGGTTCTGTCAGGATTTGGAAACAAGGCGCGAATCCGAACCGTACCGGTCGCCTCATCAACAAGAGCATCTTTAAATGTCAACTGCCCTTTGTGCGGGTAAACGGTTCCATCCGCCAATGTGATGCTCACGTTGGCAGCATCTGCTACATCGGACTTAAGGTAGCCTGTCTCCAACTGCTTCTTTAACGTTGCAAGCGCCTCATATGACTGCGTTACGTCAACGTAAATCGGATCGAGTTGCTGAACAACCGTCAAGCGGGAAGCCTGATTGGCGGTTACGAGAGCACCCGGAGTCACCTCAGAAAGCGACACTTTTCCTGCAATTGGACTTTTCACTTCGGTATAACGCAAATTCTCTTGTGCCGTCACTAAGGCCGCCTGAGCAGCGAGAAGATTCGCCTGGGCGACTTTCAATTGCGCTTGTGTCGTATCATCCGCCTGCTTACTGACGGCCTGCGCTTTAACCAACTCAGAAGAGCGTTTAGCATCCGCCTGCGCCAATCTCAGATTTGCTTGTGCCTGAGCCACGGTTGCCTTTGCCTGAGAAACCGCTGCTTTAAAAAGAGTCGGATCTATTTGGTAAAGAGACTGCCCTTCTTTAACTTCCGCCCCTTCTTCAAAAAGACGGCTAAGGATAATTCCAGAAACCTGCGGACGAACTTCTGCAACGCGATAGGCTGTCGTGCGGCCAGGTAATTCAGAATAAATCACCGCATCGGAAAGTTCGGTAACTTGAACTCCAACCGGAGTCGCACGCACGGTCGGTGCGCCTGTTTGCTTCTGACACCCCGCAAGTCCGGCAATGAAAGCCGCCGTCAAAGTTACTACCATGATTTTCGATTTGGTTTTCAACAACATCTCAAAATTCCCCTCGAAAGGAAAAGACTTTGCAATTTAAAGCACACAACGTCCAGGTCTGTTTTTACCAGACTGAACGAAGATTCAGCATTCTACAGATTTAAAAATAACTTTCAGAGATCGTCAATAAAATTTACACATTTTTACTTCGGATTTTTCTTTTTACACAACTATCTAGAGGGTTTTGTCTAGGCACTATCCCCATGCATAAAAAACGGGGAGGTCACCCTCCCCATGACATCCGACACCTCGATGCGACTAACCGCTACTCGACTGTTACGCTTTTAGCCAAATTGCGAGGCTTATCGACATCTGTCCCACGAGCAAGTGCCGTGTGATACGCCAAAAGTTGCAGAGGAACCACATGGAGAATCGGACTGAGATCTCCATCGTTTTCCGGCATGTGAATGACATGAATGTTGTCATCCGAGAGTATCTGCGCATCGTTATCGGCAAACACGTACAGCTCCCCTCCGCGAGCACGCACCTCTTGCATATTGCTTTTGAGTTTCTCAAGAAGGTCGTCATTAGGAGCAACCGTAACAACTGGCATATTTGAGTCCACGAGCGCCAAGGGCCCGTGTTTTAACTCGCCTGCCGGATAGGCCTCGGCATGAATATAACTAATCTCCTTGAGCTTCAAGGCTCCTTCCAATGCAATCGGATAATGCAGCCCTCTTCCCAGAAAAAGGGCATGCTCCTTCCTTGTAAAACGCTCTGCCCACGCAATAATTTGCGGCTCCAGAGCAAGAACACTTGTCAGCGCTTTCGGGACATGACGCAACCTGACGAGACAGCTTTCCTCAGCCATCGGCGTTAAGCGACCGTTCAACTTAGCCAACACCAGCGTCAGGAGGTAAAGCGCTACCAACTGCGTCGTAAAAGCCTTTGTACTTGCAACGCCAATCTCGACTCCTGCACGGGTAATAAATTTCAAGGCACTCTCTCGAACAAGAGCACTTTGTTCAACATTGCATATGGCAAGGTTCTTGTTCATGCCGAGTTTCTTAGCGAATTTAAGCGCCGCAATCGTATCGGCCGTCTCTCCTGACTGAGAGATTGTTACGACCAACGTATCGTCCGAAGCAACCGGCGTCCGATAACGATACTCGCTTGCAATCTCCACATCAGCAGGAATTCCAGCAACCGATTCAAGCCAATAACGAGCTGTCGAAGCTGCATAAAAACTCGTGCCGCAGGCCAACAACAACACTCGCCGCGTTTTCAAAAAAATCTCCCTCGCTCCCTGACCAAAAATTTCTGGGCAAATGCTGCTCACCCCATCGATTGTGTCAGCTACGGCACGAGGCTGTTCAAAAATCTCCTTTTGCATGTAATGGCGATACGGTCCGAGTTCCGCCGCTCCTGAATAACCGCTGAGTTCAACTTCCTTGCGACTTACCTCAACATATCCCTGAGTGCTTTGCTCATAAACCACGTAGCGTTCCCGGGTCATCTCAACAACATCGCCATCTGCAAGGTACACCACTCGCTCTGCCGTGCTTGCAATTGCCATAGCGTCGCTGGCTAAAAAGTTTTCTCCCTTTCCTAGTCCCAAAACAAGAGGTGACCCCTGCCTTGCCCCCACGACGCGATCGGGCTCATCTTTGCAAAAGACAGCGATTGCGTAGGCCCCGCGAACACGAGCAAGAGCCGCTTTAACCGCCCCCAAAAGATCACCCTCATAACAACGGTTGACTAGCTGTGCCAGCACTTCTGTATCTGTTTGACTTTCAAACACTGCGCCAGAAGCCAAAAGCTCGCTTCGCAACTCAGCATAGTTTTCGATAATGCCGTTATGAACAAGCGCAATTCGTCCTCCCGCAATATGCGGGTGTGCATTCTCCACAACGGGTCCTCCGTGCGTTGCCCATCGCGTATGAGCAATTCCCACGGTGCCGCTTATCCCCTCTTTTTGAACTTGCTCACAGAGGTCTGCCACTCGTGCAACCGTCCGAACACGAGAAATCTTCCCCTCTGCACAGACAGCGACGCCACAACTGTCATAGCCACGATATTCCAGACGACGCAACCCTTCTAGAAGAATTGGAACGACATTCCGAGTGCTTACACCTGCCACAATTCCGCACATGATCCTCTCCCGATTACTGTTTTGCCTTTTTGTCGGGACGAATCCATCCTTCGATCGTCATTTCCCTCATCCGACTGATCGTGAGTTTGCCTGCCGGAGCATCTTTTGTCAGCGTCGTTCCTGCTCCGAGAGTAGCGCCCGCCCCCACGGAAACAGGCGCAACCAACTGCGTGTCCGATCCAATAAAAGCATCATCTCCGATAACTGTTTTCGACTTGTTAACACCGTCGTAGTTGCAAGTGATTGTTCCAGCTCCGATATTGACCCTTGCTCCCATTTCTGTGTCACCGATGTAGGAGAGGTGGTTAACTTTCGACCCTTTCCCTATGGAGGATTTTTTTATTTCGACAAAATTACCAATGTGGGCATCCTCGGCAATTTCCGTTTCCGGACGTAATCTCGAGTAAGGGCCGATCTTTGCGTTCTCTCGAACGCAAGCTCCGTCGATGTAGGAAAACGCCTCGACTTTTACGCCTGCAGCGATCTGGGAATTACGGATGACGCAATACGGCCCCACACAAACTCCGTCTCCCAACACAACCTTTCCTTCAAAAACACACCCCACATCAATTTTGACATCGATTCCGCAGAGAAGTTCTCCGCGAATATCCAATCTTGACGGATCAGAAACCGTTACCCCGCTCTCTGTGAGCTTTTCTGCTAAATGATCCTGCCAAATACCCTCAAGACGAGCCAACTGCGTCTTCGAATTCACTCCTTCGACCTCAAAGCTGCGGCGCGGCCGAGCAGATGTGATTCGAACGCCGTCGCGAAGGGCAAGACTGATCACATCTGTCAGGTAATACTCCCCCTGAGCATTGCTTGCTTTCAATTCTGCAAGCCACCCTGAAAGACGGTTCGTCGGGAAAAGCATAATTCCCGTATTAACTTCACGAATTTGTTTTTGCCCTTCCGTCGCATCCTTTTGCTCAACGATTGCCACAATCCTGCCCTTTTGTCGAAGAATGCGTCCGTACCCAGTTGGATTGCGCAACACCGTCGTAAGAAGAGCCATTCCATCTCCCGCCACAGCTGTAAGTCGCGAGATTGTTTCCGTTTGAATCAACGGTACATCGCCTAAGAGGACAAGCGTTTGTTCCGCCGCAGGATCCAATTTATCCAACGCTTTCTGTAGCGCATGCCCCGTACCGAGCTGTGGCTCTTGAAGAACAAACTCGAGTCCCTCCCGTCCCTTTAAACTCATTTCGACAAGCGGAGCAAGGTGACCAACGACAACAATGGTTTTTGCCACATTGTCAAGCGACGCTACTGTATCCAACACGTGCTCGATCATTGGCTTTCCTGCCAGCGTTTGGAGAACTTTGGGCAAGCGTGAGCACATGCGCTTACCTTGGCCTGCCGCCAAAACAACCACATTCATCATATTGATTTTCCTTTGTTTTACGCCCTTTTCATCGGTGAGATTTCAGGCGGGTTTGCACTAAACATCCAGCATTGTACTCAAGAGTTTTTCAAACCCTGCCTGATGGCGACAAAGAAGACCATTCCTCGTTTGAAAAAGAATGGAAAATATCTACGTTGCGTCTGTTAAAACAGACTACGCTTGCGTTTGAACTTCAGCCGCCAGGTACCAACGATGATACTGTTCATTGAACCGAGTCGGAACAAGACTGCCGATAACCATTCCAAAGCAAGCAACAATGAAGCCGCCCAACACACTTGGAATGACGTTGCCTAACGGTGTCACTGTGAGTACGGTCCAAGCGATAGCACCCAACACGATTGACACCCAAGCTCCCTGCGTTGTCGCTTTCTTCCAGTAGAGACCTGCTACCAAAGGCCAGAAAGCGCCCACCACCGGGAATTGATAGGCCATGGCGACCATGTCATAAATAGCCGTCCCTTCGAACCAAAGACTATAAGCAAGAACAGCGGAGGCGAAAATCACAAGTGCGCCCCTAAAATAAAGAAGCTCATCTTTCGCCTTGATATCGATGTAATTTCGAAGCACATTGTGAACAAACGTTGTTGTCGGTGCGAGCATCGTTGCAGAAGCTGTTGACATGACGGCAGAAAGCACAGCTCCGAAAAACAGAACTCGCATCCAAATCGGCATATAGTCGCGAACAAGCGTCGGCAGGAGTCGTTGCGGATCCGTCTTCAAAAGTGTCTCTCCAACGCCCGGCATTGCCAAAACTGCCGCACAAACAATGAACATCGGAATAAAAGCAAAGAAGATGTAGAACATACCGCCGAGAATTGGTCCGCGAGTTGCAACCTTCTCATCCTTTGCACTCATAACGCGCTGAAAAACATCTTGCTGAGGAATTGAACCAATCATCATGGTCATTGCTGCGGAAATCCAGAAAAGCCATCCGTGGAGTGACATTTCAGGAAAAACGCGGAACAGCTCTCTTTCAGAGGCGAATGCGTAGACATTCTGAACTCCGCCGGCCATGTCTCCTGCAACGTAAGCAATGGCAACCAAACCCGCAACAATAATCACCATTTGCATGAAGTCTGTGAAAGCAACAGACCACATTCCCCCATACACCGTGTAGAAAAGGACCACAAACGTGCCAAGTGCCATACCGAGCGAGACGCTGATTGCTCCTTCGGTAAGCAAATTAATTACCAGTCCTAATGCCGCAACTTGCGCTCCGACCCAGCCAAGATAAGAAAGGATGACAAAAATTGAGCACGCCAGCTCAATTTTCTTCCCGTAACGTTTGCGATAGAAGTCTCCGATCGTCAAAAGATTCATTCGATAGAGCTTGCGAGCAAAAAACATCCCGACGAGAATTAACGCAGCGCCAGAACCAAAGGGTTCCTCAATAACACCCGCAATACCGCCTTCAATAAAACGGCCGGGAAGACCTAAAACTGTCTCGCTCCCAAACCACGTGGCGAATGTTGTGGTAATGACCATCATCAATGGTAGTGAGCGTCCTGCTAGAGCATAATCGGCGGTATTGTTTACGCGGCGAGCCGCCCACAACCCGATTCCAATCGAAACCAGCATATAAAGACAAACCAGTACGATCAGGTTAGTCATCAGCAAATCTCCAAAAAAGCTTAACGACCTAGGTTCTTGCAGAAGTCTTTTTTCTATTTTTGCGAAAAAGGACCGGAAATTTTTTTGCAGGGGCGCAGTATAGGGAGATATCAACCTTTTTTTCCCATGTGTGGAAAAAAATCAACGAAATAAAATTTTTTCTCATTTAAATCAATATGTTATGACGCCCAAAACCATCAAATTAATCTTTTTTCTTTTCTCCTCTTCACCAAAGATCGCTTCTAGACATCTACTGAGCTTCCCTCAATAAAAAACGCACTGTTTTATAAAGCAGTGCGTTCGAGTCAAAGTTGTCTTTCTCTAGAAAAACAAACCCGCATCAGACGTCAAAGAGTTCCTCAAGTGCATCGCGATTAGTGGCCAATTCAGGCTTCTCGGACAAGACAATCATGAGTTTGAGGCGAGCCTTTGCCGCAGAGAGCTCTCCGCCCATGGCAAGACCTGCACGACGCGTATCTGTAACACTACCCGGATAACCGTAGACGTCCAATACGCGTCCGCCTGGCGTACGTGTTGTAAGCACAACGGCAATCCCCTTCTTAACGGCATCTTCAATGCCTGGAACCATAGGTGGCGGCACATTCCCACGACCGAAGCCCTCAATCACAATACCCTTAACGCCTTGACTTACCGCAAAATCGATGTAATCGCGAGTCGATCCCGTCATGCATTTAATTAAATCAACGCGAGCTGTTAACGCTTTCGGATGAAAGCGCTTAACTCCTAATGGTTTGCGACGCATGACAATCTTGTCTAGATCCACGTACCCAATTGGCCCCCACCAAGGCGATTGGAACGTCGCCGGATTGGCCGAATGCGTTTTCATAACTTCGCCTGGCGCATGAAGCGTTTCATTAAGGCACACCAAAACCCCCATGCCGACAGCTTCTTTACTCGCCGCAGTCTTCACTGAGCAGTAAATATTCATCGGGCCGTCTGGACTCGTGTCACCGGCGCCGCGCATAGCCGCCGTGCAGACAACGGGCTTTTCGCTTTCGTGCAATAAATCAAGGAAGAAACTGGTTTCCTCCAACGTATCCGTCCCGTGCGTCACAATGACGCCGGCCACATCATCTCGTTGAAGCTCTTTTTCAATTCGAACATGAAGATCCCACATGTTCTTTGGTGTCATGCCAGGAGATGCGATATTAGAAAATTGGATGAATTCAAGCGGTGCAATATCGCCCAGTCCAGGAACGGCTGCCGCCAAATCTTCGCCTGTGCAAGCCGGAACGAGACCATGACTTACTGCATCATACTTCATTGCAATCGTTCCGCCCGTTGCCACCACAACTACCTTTTTATCAATCATGTTCAGCTCTCCTTCAACGTTGAACTCTGTTAAAGATCATTCCATTACTGCGAGTTTATGATTTCCTGCTCGTTTTCTCGCATCCATTAATTCTTTCCAGGCCTCTTTACTACGAGCATTGAGGCAACTCACCGCCTCGAGGACAACATCTGCAAAGCGGTTAACGTCAGCCAAAGTTAGAACGGGATAAACCGTGGCTTCTAATTCTTTTTCTGGGACAAACAAAGACAAACAACCTGTTGTCCCAGGGATAGCTCCAACGCCGCCCATAACCTCGTGAATATCATCACTCATAAAAGTTACGCCACCGAGATCCTCGCTTGCAAATCGGTTAATTTCAGCTGCAATTCGCACTTTTTGAGCTGACGTTTTGGCTTGCTCTAAAGCTAACCCTAATTGTTGTATATGTTTCCCCATCTTGGCAGTCAAACAGCGCATAGCACCAGCTTGCCGAGCCAGTAGTTGACGCGGAAACACAATCGGAAAACCTAGGCGCTCCGAAGCTTGAACGAGGCATTCACTAACAGTCACGTTGTCATCACCCGGATAGGCCCGTGTTACAAATGTCGGTTCATTAATCTTCGGGGAGATTGGCTCGGCGCAGACCTTGCCCTCGACTAAGATAGTCGGCAATTCATCCAATCCCAGACGTCTCATCATTGCCGCCTTCCCAGCCAGATTGACGTTACCTTCTACGTCTTCATTTGGCCCTAGTCCGCCCACAGTGGCATTTACAACCGCCAAAATGGAAACATCAATGCCATCAACCTCAATAACACCGCCCAATTGGCATCCAAAATTACCCGGTACTTCTTCGGTTCCGGTTAAAAAATGCGTTGGGAAGTTTTTGCTGAAACTATTTAAAGCCGCATTAGCAATGGCAGACTGAAGAGCAACAGGAACCTCCATAGCTCCTTGCCCAAGAATCCTACCAAAGGCTCTCATAGCTCCCGCTTGTGTTGTGATAGCAGAACAACCGACAACTCGTTGTGAAAGTTCTGCCTCAAAAGGCGTTACACCGCGACGCGCTGAGGCATACGCAACGCCTCCGGAGGCCAAACAAACGGTAAAACCACCATTCTTTCCAATATGAGGGACAACTTCTGCAATTGTGAGATCCAGTTGCGTTGCCCGTTGCAGGATCATGAGTACGGTGGCCAGACCGCCAGAATCATCTTGGATGAAACCACAATGACTATTAGCATGTCCGCAGCCTGCATGTCCCACAATGCCATACTGACCTTGGGATGCTGAACTCAGTTTTACACTAACCGTCATAAGTAAACTCTAAATAGTTTTTCTTTTTAATAAACATCCTGCAAAAGAATATTTGCAGGATGTTTTCAGTTCAGGTTAGATCATTGCCAAAACGGCTGTGATGGCAAAAGCAACCAAGCACCCAAAAAGGATAGATGGTCTCTGGAACGCATTAGCTGTTTTCAGATCACTGCCGGGTACAACCGGAATAACAGTAGCCAATGCAGCCACTGGGCCGCCAGTCAGGAAATACTGAATCAAGGAGGCGCCAGACGCCGCAGCGAAGCAAGCCGCAAAAGGATCTGCCCCTGTTTGCAATACCACCTGAAGCATTGGAACGAGCACAGAAACAGACGCGGCATAGGATTGGGTAAGGAATCCCGTGAGGAAAGCGACACCGAAGAGGATGAGAACCGGGGAAATCGAAAGGATTGGTCCCACAGCATCGCTCATTGTCTGAACAAGGCCGATTTGCTTAATCACGGTAGACATGAACAGGAACCCAATTGTTGCCACAATCGGCGTTGCAATGAGGGAAACGCCCTTCATCATGGCAGATTCAGCTTCGCGAGCGGGTTTTCTAGCAAGCAACATGCAAACAATGGCAGAGGCCAGACCAACCAGGAAAACAGGGAAACCAAAGACGAAACCGACAAGCAAAACGATAAACGGCAAAAAGGCATTCATCGAACTCGTTGCATAGTCTCGGCTTTCAATTTCTGCCATGATTCTGGCGCGCTCTTCCGGCGTCACTTGGACACCGCGACGCCGCATGTCTGCATTGCAACGAACTGCCGACAAAAAGAAAATTGCCAAGCAAGCAATCAACCCAAGCACGTTAAAGAGGCCAAAACTGATGCCTGCCGTAGCAATAAGAGCTACCTGAGTCGGATGCGTAAATCCAGCAAGATTGCCAACGTGTCCGGCGTGCGCACAAATACCAGCGCATTTGTTGGGATCAACCCCCAAACGAACAGCCGCCGGACCTGTGATCACAGCTGTAATAACCGGCTGAGTGAAACCCGTTAAGGCTCCGATAACGCCTGCGGCAATACCACCGGCCGTGCAAACTCCGGTTCCACCTCCCAATTTATTGCCGACACGGACTATGTCGCGAATGATTACATCCATAAAGCCAGTAGCTTGCATAATGCCAATAAAAAGCAAGATGCCAGTCATATCGGCGATTACAGGGTTTAGCCCTGTCTGAACCATTTTGGTAATTGTCATGCCTTCCTTCCCTGTGATCGGGAAGCCGGCAACCAACGCAGAGATTGTTGCACCACAAATTGCGGTGATGTAAATCGGCGTTTTGCCTGTGATCATCAGTAGCAACGTTGCTACCATGATGATTTGAGCGATAGCAGAAGCAGTCATATTTATCTCTCCAAAGGTACAAGCCACGCAGAGCGCATGGTCTCGTTATGCAAAAGGATCTGCTTGAAGAAATAAAGCAGATCAGCAGTCATTGTGCCGACACAAACTTGCTGATCCGTAACTGAATGAAACAAAAAGATTGCAGAAAAATTACAGCCTGCTTGCTCTGTTGTCATTGAAGAGGATCTTTTGTGAGATCTCGCAAAATATAGCCCACTCCCGAGTAGGCAGAAATAATTCCTCCTTCCAGTCCGGCCTCCTCTAAACGGCGACGAATCCTCGTGAAGGCAACTCGCAAATACTGCAGCTCACCAATTGCAACGGTTCCCCAAACGCATCGCAACAAGTGGTCATGCGTCATGACGGTTCCCGGCTCCCTCATCAGGGTTGCAAGCAATCGAAATTCAGTATCCGCCAGATGGATTTCTTTTTTGTCAACCCAAACTCGACGCGTAGCAGGACTAAGCCTGAGCACCCCATTCACGAGCATAGGATCACTGTCTTTTATTGTGTCTTGATGAATGGCATAACGGCGCAATACCGCTCGGATTCTGGCAACAAGTTCCTCGAAAGAGAAAGGCTTAGTAATGTAATCATCTGCCCCAACATCGAAGCCTTGTACCTTACTAACACGCTCACTGCGTGCAGAGAGAAAAATAATGGGGACATCCGACAGGCGTCGAATTTTTTCAGCGCACTCGAAACCATCCATACCCGGCATCATGACGTCCATCAGAATCAGATTCGGCTTGACCTCCGATGACGTACTGGAAAAGTACTCTATTGCTTTGAAGCCATCCGCCGCAGGGATAACATCAAAACCATAATCCTCCAGATTCCTTGCAACAAGCCGTCGGATTTTTGTTTCATCGTCCACAATCAAAATAAGCGGGCGTTCTTGTTGCACTTTAAACTCCTTTTTTCATGCGTTCCGAAAGAATTCTATGCAGGAATCGTAATCGTAAATGTTGTAGATGCGCCAAACACACTTTGCACTCGGACTTCGCCATCGTGAGCTTCTGTAATGCCTTTAACAATGGTCAGCCCGAGTCCCGCACCGCCACTCGCGCGCTTTGTCGTCATATCTGCCTGATAAAACGGTTCAAAAATTTGCGCAAGACGTTCCGACTCGATGCCTCGGCCGTGGTCGGTAACCTTAATAACAACTGTGTTATTTTCCCCAGCTGACACGTCCACCCGACAGAGAGCAAATGGCTGATCCGGCTTCCGATAACGCGCCGCATTGATAAAAAGATTAATGAACACCTGCGTCATGCGCAGAGGATCAACACACATCACTTCTGCCTCTTCAGTAATATTGCGCTCAACGCGAATTGGGTAACGTGCCTTAGCCAATCGTGTCGCACGATCAACGAGACTTGCGACCTGCACTAGATGTTTTTCTAGTTTCATCGCTCCGCCTTCAATACGAGAAACGTCCAAAATATCATCGATGAGTTGTCCTAGCCGCAATGTCTCATCCATCAGCTCTTGAGCGTCTTCTTGGCTACTTGGGCGTTGCGCTTCAGAATCGCGCTTGACAGTTTCCGTTAGCAACCTTAACGCCGTCACAGGAGTTTTCAACTCATGAGCCACAACAGAAACTAGATTTTCTTTCATAGCATCAATACCTGCTTCACGCGAAATATCACGAATAAGCCAACCTCGACGCTCTCCGGAAAATCCCGGTAGACCTGCAACGACAAAACCGACAACATCAATGATTTGCGTCGTTGCTTTTTTCGTACGTCGAACTAATCTGGTATGTTGACCTGTTAACTCCTCGGGAACGGCTCGCTCATACAAGTCGTCAATGTGTTGTCGTCCATAAAGACCAATGAGCGGTTTACCATCGTTTAGCAAACGACACGCAAATTCGTTGGCATAAATAATTTTTCCAGATCGGCCAAGAATCACAACGCCGTCCGTCATTGATTCAAATACAGCTGTTAGCGTATCGTGTTCTGTTGCCAACTGTGTCACAAGAGCATTATTTGCCAAGACAATCGCTAACGAATTAGCCAAACGGCGCAAGGAACTAACACGATCCAGAGTAAAAACAGTCCCTTTCCCAGCGATCAGCCATCCGTACGTTTTCCCTGACAATTCAACGGTCATCGGGTACAGCTCTTTTTCGGGAAGCGTACCTTCTTCTGCAGAAACAAACTTCAGCTCTGACAGCCCTAGAAGAACTCTGAATTGCTCGACACTGACAGAGACATGAGATTTCAATGCGAGCGAGCCATTCGCATTTTCACTTTGCATCGGCAAAAGCAACCGTTGCAAAGCGAGAAGTTCCGCATTACGGCTCAACAAGGTGGATGTCCGTTCCGCAACCTGTTCCTCCAGCTGGGCATTGAGTTTCTCCTGTTTCTGTTTGCTTTCGTTGACAACATTAACCATGCGCTCAAAACTTGTTCCCAGCTCAATAAGTTCTGTGATTCCGTCCTTTTCCAAGGTCTGCGTCACAGACTTAAATCGTCCTGTCTTTCTGAAAGTTTCAACTGCATCTGTCAGAGAATTGACCGATCTGGTGAGCGGACGATTCACCGTAAAACCAGTCAAAAGAGTCAGAATTACGGCGATAATCAAAAAAATCCCGATGTTTCTGCGGAAGCCATCATAGATTGATCACGAACCTTCAATGGCTGGCTGACAGAAATGAGCCAATTGAGTCTCGGCACGTGGATGTAAGCTCGGATCTGCGCTTCTGCTCGTGTCCCTGGAGTACGAATCAAGAGCCCTTCAGGGTTGAGGCGAACTTGGTTTTTCTGCTCTTCTGTCAATTCAAAAGAACTAATCAAGTTCGATTGGTAAAGTGATGCAATTTCTTCGCCCTGTCGATCGTATATGACTGCATTGAATTTCCGATCGCCAATTACGCGAGACAGCGTTTCATCCAGGAAAGCAGTCGACACAAGTGCGGTTGCTGTTATTCCTGAGGATTGCTCTTTGTCTTTGGTAACTACAGAAACAAAAGTTATTGCTTTTGGTAAATCCGTTACAAGAATGGTTGTTCCGTTGGCAATTTCTTTTTCAGAATCAAGGAGGCTTTTTAAACGATGCGATGCAGTTAAATTATGGTCAGAATAGGCAAGCGCAAGTGGCTGGCTTTTTTTGTCAAAGATGCCGACGACACCAATACCTTCATTGCCGCTCTTGATGAGTTGATTTAAATTCTTTTGCAATCGCGCGGGTTGAGTTCCGGAGGCCGCATTATCCACAAGCACCTGAAGAATGCGCTCAATAGACTCTACATTAAGTCGGCTGGAATCTGCGATACCTTGTGCCATGGCAAGTTGCGCCTGATCAGCTGTCTGCATGGCTCTTTGAAACTGTTGTAATTGAAAGAACCCCAACATAAAAATGGGAACAACAGCCGTATAGCACAGAGCGCGAATGAGGTTGTTGCGAAAAGAATGCGGTTCGACAATTTCCTCAGTCGGTATATCTGAATGATCAAAAAGGGAATCATAGAAAATCCCTTTTGAGGGATGAGTTGTCTTAGTCATGACCAAAATAATCGAAACGCCGGCGAGTAAATGCCGGCGAGTACATATATCTGGAAGGCAATCCGTCCGCTAAGGTTTCACTGCCTGCAGGAATGCAAAATTTTTCTGATTACCCAGCAAGCCATCAGACTTGTTCGATTCCTGCAAGAAGCCAGCCTGTTGATCCGTCCTCCGCCTGAACCAACAACCAGCGCTCATGAACCTCCTCGAACTGTCCGTTGATTGTCATGGCGCCCTCAAAAGAAACAACAGCAACATATTCGGATCCCTTGCGGACAATGCCAAGAAGCTTCGTAGAAAGGTTCACGATGTCACTTGTTTGCGCTGCAGCTCCATGCGCACGGAATTGATGCGTCAAGGCAATGAAAAAATCCTCCGTCATAAAATCAGCAACAGACACAATTTTCCCTTCATCCCACGCCTTTTGCAGTTTGATGAAATTCTCCCGCGCAACGGACTCAAACCCTTTTGCATCAAAGCCTGCCGGAACAGAAAGTCCTTCTAACTCTCCCTGCGAGAAACTGTCCATTACGCTTCCTGGGCGGCATTGCTCCTGCGCGAAGACTGCCTGAGTTCCCGTGCGTTGCCGATTCTCCGATGTATCCCGCTGGAGATGTTTTCCGGTCATCAAACTCATGACAAAACGCAACGCATAAAAAGCGAGCATCGCCAATATCAAAACCATCAATACTTGAGCGAATCCGGCAGACAACCCCAGCATGCTAACCAGTGCCGTCAAACCGAGAGCCGCCGCCATTCCCATCAGCATTCCTCCGGCAGGTCTTGCGGCAGCAGCGGCTGCTGAACTTCCCACCTTTGCAGACTGTTGCGCTCCTTGTGCCTGTTTCGTTGCCCCGGGGGCAGGTTTGGCAGCTTTGTTAGAAAAACTCGGGCTAGGAGTCGGTGCTTTTTGGAACAGACTGCCAGTACTGCGACCGAAACTACGCCCGCCACCAAATCGCATCGCCGCATCAGCATCCGACAAAGAAAAAGCAAGCAACAAAACTACTGAGAAAACCGCAAGTAATTTTTTCATAGCACTCTGCAGAAAAAGTTAGGTAAAAAAGAAACTCATCGTCCATCAACGAGATGGCAACACCAGTTACACATCACAACTTCTTGCCAATGTGCAAGGCACAGACCCCAAACGTAAGATTTTCCCACGAAACTTTCGAGAATCCAACCTTGCGCATCATTGTAGCCAGCGTTTCCTGATCTGGGTGCATTCGAATCGATTCCGCAAGGTATCGATAGCTTTGCGCATCTCCAGCCACAAGGGCTCCTAGTCGAGGCATTACAGAAAAGGAGTAAAAATCATACAAAGGACGTAACACCTTCCAGCAATGACTGAACTCCAAAACAAGCACTCGGCCACCGGTCTTTGTCACACGCAACATTTCCGCAAGCGCTGTTTCCTTGTGCGTCATATTTCTCAGACCGAAAGACACTGTCACAACATCAAACATGTTGTCGGCAAAAGGAAGTTTTTCGCAATCGCACTGCACAACCCGAACAGTTGCGCCACTCCGCTTTAAGCGTTTTGCACCCTCCGAGAGCATTGCATGGTTAATGTCGGTGGCCCAAATCTCTCCCTTCTCCCCAATTTTCATTGCGGACGCCAGTGCAAGATCACACGTGCCAGAGGCAATGTCAAGCACCTTGTCGTCCCTTTTGATCTCGGCTCTTTGAATCGCGTGGCGCTTCCACAAACGATGCAATCCAAAACTCAGAAGATCATTCATCAGATCGTATTTCTTCGCAACTGAATCAAATACTTGTCTGACATCTTTTTCCTTTTCTGACTCCGGAACTTCACGAAATCCAAAAGAAACTTTTTTCTCACCTTGTTCTGATTGCTGATGTTTCACAAGATATCCTATTGAAAAACAACCTAGGGATGAACGCCATTTTGTTTCAACAACCCCTTAGGCAGTCCCTGTTGCCACAAAGATCTCGAAGGCTCCTTGGCGAACCACTTTTGACAATCTGTTTTAGAGGGAATCGGGCGGTCGTTTCCACCCTGTCTGTGCCTGGTGCCTCCGGCGAGACTCGAACTCACATCACAGCCTTCGGAGGGCCATATTCTATCCAGTTGAACTACGGAGACAACGTGCGGACGCATTATACCTGCGTCACTGCGATAAGAGTTAGCCTCAGAGATCCGACGGATCAACTTCAACAGTCCAAAGCACTCCGCTTTCTCTCTCCATCAGCGGAACCCATTCTGAAAGAAAAGCGTTTAGTTCTGAACGCGTTTTTGCCTCAACAAGCAATTGAGCCCGTTCCTCGTCCATAAACCGCATCAACGACATTGGAACCGGATCATACAAGACGACACGATCCCGATTGATCTTCTCAGCGTCCTTTGCCGCTCGCGTCAAAAAACATAACGCGCACTCCAATGTTTTTGCCTTGGCAATCAATAATGCTTGCCGAACATAAGGAGGCATTCCAACCTCCCTGCGTTCTCTCAACACGCGCTCAGCAAACGCCTCGTAATCTTGTTCTATTAATTCCTTGTAAAGCGAGTGCTCCGGAAATCTACTCTGAACAAGAACCCTTCCACGATCACCGGATCGACCTGCTCTGCCGGCAACCTGGAGCAAAGAACAGAACAGTCTCTCCTCTGCCTTAACATTTGGGCTCACCAAAAGTGCATCCGAATTAAGAACGACTACCAGTTTGACATGCTGGAAATCATGCCCTTTCGAGATCATTTGCGTGCCGACGATAATATCCACCTGCTGGTCGTGTATTTGGGAAAAAATTTTCTGCGTCTGCCTTTTTGTATGGGCACTATCCCTGTCAACTCTTAAAACTCGTGCATGCGGCCAAAGCTCTTCTATGGTTTCTTCAATCTTTTGTGTTCCCGTTCCGACTGCCTCAATATCTGCATTCCCGCATGTTGGGCAGTAAGTCGGCACAGGGTAACTCGCCGAGCAATGGTGACAAACCAACCGCTTTTCTTTTTTGTGAAAGACGGTAAAACTGGAACAATGAAGGCATCGACTTACCCACCCGCATGCTCTGCAAGTAACCGTCGGTGCGTAGCCTCGACGATTGATAAAAACCAAAACTTGCTCACCAGCTTCAAGCGTCTCGTCTATCGCTTGTCGAGCTTCAGCAGAAAAAACTTTCGAGCGCTCTGCACGCATATCGACAATTTTGATTTCAGGAGGCTTCGCCTTTTCTACCGCACGGCGAGAAAGACGAAGAATCGGAAAGACTGACTTTTCCACCTTGTCCCAGGTCTCTAAGGAAGGCGTTGCTGAACCAAGAACACAAGCGATCTTGTTAAGCTGGGCACGTTTAATCGCCATGTCCCTTGCGGAAAAACGCAATCCGTCACCCGCCTTGTAACTTTCATCGTGCTCTTCATCAACCAGGATTAAAGAAAGCTTTCGGAAACTGGCAAAAACGGAAAGTCTCGTTCCAACGAGTATACGTGCTCTCCCTTCGTGAATCGCCAACCAATTTCTTGCTCGATCTCCGGAACTTAAAGCAGAGTGCAATACCACCACGTTTTCCTCTTGGAAACGCTCTCTGACACGTGCCTCTAATTGCGGAGTCAAGTTAATTTCTGGAACAAGCAGAAGCACTTGATTATCCGGATCTTGTCTTAACGATTCCTGCATAATTTGCAGGTAAACCTCTGTTTTTCCCGACCCCGTTACTCCGAATAAAACAAATGGCGAAAAACCTTGTGCCTCACTGACGCATCGAACCGCTTTGTTTTGTTCTTCGTTAAGAACAGGGATCTTGCTCGATTTCAGCTTTTGTATTTTTAATTCTCGGATTTTTTTGAGAGAGGCTTCATGCCTCACTCGGGGAAGTTCCCGAAAAAAGGAAGGCAATGTACAAATCGCCGCATCTCCCCAGTATCGGATGTAATAGTTTGCTGCGAACCTCGTAAAATCCAGCCATTCCTGCCGTAGGGGCTCTGTTTCACCCATCACCTGAATTATTTTTTTCAGTTTTTTCGGTTTAATCTCACTGTAAGTTGAAATAGCGACGACAATACCGACGACTTTTCTCCTTCCGAGAGGAACAATAACTCTGTCGCCAACAACAACTTGGATTGAGTCACCGACACGATAATCAAGCGCCCGAAGTGGCGCCTGAACAATAACGCTCGCGAATTGTTCCGTTAAACCATGTTGCATTTTGATGACAAAAAGAATCTAACCAGACCAGTTTCCACAGTTTTCCTCACAGCGTTTTTCAACCAATGTTTGAAAAGTTTTAACTTTTTTCCTCTTGTCCACAGGCTGTGGAAAACTTTGTGAAAAACTTATTTGCCTCGTTCTTCCTGTTTTTTCCTGGATTCCTGATCTCTGACAACTGATTATTATGAGATTTGTTTAAATTCAATGGACTAGACGATGATACATTTAGAAAAAAACTTTTTTTCTTTTGTTTTTTTCTCGTCTTTTCGTCTTTTGAACTTGTGGAAAAACCCGCTAAACAACGTTCTCTGCCTGATGAAACTTCTTTGACTTAGCGTGGACTGTTTCCACCAGTAGCTTTACGGCGTCCGGCGGGGTTTGCTGTAAAACACCATGACCTAGATTAAAAACGTGTCCTGCACCCTTTGTGACCTCTCCGAAATCTTCCAAAATGCGACAGACCTCTGTTTCGATTGCTCTCTCTCCTGCAAGGAGAATCGCCGGATCCAAATTACCCTGGAGACAAACTGAATCCTTAACCCGCTTTCTTGCAGAAGACAAACCGATGGTCCAATCCAGGCCAATAGCATCTGCTCCTGACGTAGCGATCTCCTCAATCCAATTGCTGCCGCCCTTTGTAAAGACAATAATCGGGACATCGTGTGCTTCCTCATGCCTTCTGACTTCTTGGATTGTTCGGCGAATCGGCTCAAGCGAGAATCGCTTGAAGGCTTCCCCTGAAAGCATTCCTCCCCAGGTATCAAAGATCTGCAACGCCTGAGCCCCTGCGCCAATTTGAGCGGCTAAATACGCTCCTATTGCCTGTATGTTGATATCCAAAATTCGATTAAACAGGTCCGGTCGAGCGTAAAGCATGCGCTTGACGGCAGAAAAGTCTTTAGACGCTCCGCCTTCAACCATATAACACGCCAAGGTAAAAGGAGAACCGGAAAAACCTATCAATGGAACCTTCCCATTCAGGGCTTTACGGATTGAAGACGTTGCGTCCAAAACATACCTGAGTTTGTCTGTCGGATCGGGCGCAAATAGAGACCGAACAGCGTTTTCGTCTTTTACGGGATGTAGAAAACGTGGTCCCTCTCCGGCAATAAATTCCAATCCGAGCCCCATTGCATCCGGAATTGTCAAAATGTCGGAAAAGAGGATCGCCGCATCTAAACCGAACCGCTCAACCGGCTGAAGCGTCACCTCTGTAGCGGCTTGAGGATTCTTTGCCAATCCCATAAAACTCCCGCAACGTTCGCGTACAGCCCGATATTCCGGCAAAAATCGACCTGCCTGTCTCATGAGCCAAATTGGGGTATATTGTGTGCGCTCTCGCCTCAGTGCACGTAAAAAAACATCATTTTCTAATTTCATGAGAACCTGCTTTTCAGTAAACCTTTCTGACGATTCAGATTCTTGGCCGATATGGCTTACTGAATCGAAAGAAGGCGTCATGTTATTGCTACACATTCAGCCAGGAGCCAAGCGCGACACCATTGCAGGCGAATTTAATGGACGGCTAAAAATCGCCTTGCATGCCCCTCCCGTAGACGGAAAAGCCAACGAACATCTCATCCGTTGGCTTTCCAAAAAACTCGATACCCCTCGCTCTCAGGTGATTCTTGTTTCCGGGCAAACCAGTCGAGATAAACGCATTTGCATCCGAGGAATGTCCCCTTCTGCACTTCGTTCAAAATTACTTTAACGAACGACAAGAACCGGACGATCTGCGCTCGCAAGTACCTTTTGCGTTTCTGATCCAAGAAACACAGATTCGATCGATCCGAGTCCGCGACTTGCCATGACAATCAGGCGAGCATGTTTCCTTCTGGCCACCGCAATAATTCCCTCATAGGGCGCTCGCGCTTCCTCTGCAACTAATTCACACGGAACGTTTACTGCCTTCGCTTTCTCAGCAATCGCCGTCAGGCGTCTGCGAACGTCCTCCCGCTCTGCAGCTTTACCGGAAACAACAGTTACAGCTACTAATGGCAACTGCATTTTTTGTGCCATGGCAAGAGCCTCTTCAACAGCCTTATCCGATCTCTCGCTTCCATCCGTGCAAACCTGAATAACTTCAGAAACTGTCATTTCTTGCCTCCCTATCGATACGACTCCATGCCTCTAATCGTAAAGCAAAAAAACGGATTCGTCCGAATTATTTTTCGAACTCTTCCGTTTTTTTGTTCTATACAAGGAATTAGGCCTACTTCTCTTGGCGCAATTTCTTAATGAACTGCAACTCAGCACTGAGAGCAGAAAGCTTGGCCTGCACCTTTGCGATGTTAATTTCGCTTTTTGCATTCTCGCGAGCCTGCTTCGCAGCATCAATCGCCTGCTTTGCCTTCGCCTCATCAAGATCCTCGCTTCGGACAGCTACATCTGCTAGCACCGTTACACGATCTGGTTGAACTTCAAGCAAACCACCAGCTACGAAAATACCTTCCTCTTTCCCATCCGTCGTGTGAACACGCACCATCCCGGGACAAATTCGCGTAATAAGCGGTGCATGTCCAGGCAGAACACCCAATCCGCCTTCCTGTCCAGGCAAGACAACGAATTTTGCCTCTCCGGAAAAAACGGATGATTCTGCGCTGACGACATCAACCACAATCATTGCCATGTTTCACTCCGTTTACTTGATCGTCTTCGCCTTTTCAAAGGCTTCATCAATCGTTCCGATCATATAAAACGCCTGTTCCGGCAACTCATCGCACTCACCATCCACGATCATCTTAAAGCCGCGAACCGTCTCCTTCAATGGCACGTACTTGCCGGGAGTTCCCGTAAAGACTTCCGCCACATGGAAAGGCTGAGAAAGGAAACGCTGAATTTTTCGTGCACGAGTAACAGCAAGCTTGTCCTCAGGCGAAAGCTCATCCATACCCAAGATCGCAATAATGTCTCTCAGTTCTTTGTATTTCTGCAACATTTCTTGGACACGGCGGCAGACGGAGTAATGCTCTTCCCCAATAATATTGGGATCGACCTGTCGACTTGTTGAATCCAACGGATCAACCGCCGGATAAATACCCAAGCTTGCGATGTCACGACTTAAAACCACTGTCGCATCCAAGTGACTGAAGGTTGTTGCGGGAGACGGATCTGTCAAGTCATCAGCAGGAACGTACACAGCCTGAATGGATGTAATAGATCCAACTTTTGTCGAAGTAATTCGTTCTTGCAAACGGCCCATTTCTTCCGCCAACGTTGGCTGATAGCCCACGGCAGAAGGCATACGCCCCAGCAAGGCAGACACTTCGGTTCCAGCAAGTGTGTAACGATAGATGTTATCGATGAAGAGCAAAATATCTCTTCCTTCATCACGGAAAGCTTCCGCCATCGTCAAGCCTGTCAAAGCCACACGCAGACGGTTTCCTGGCGGCTCATTCATCTGACCGAACACCATTGCCACCTTGTCAAGGACTTTGGACTCCTGCATTTCATGATAGAAGTCATTTCCTTCACGAGTACGCTCTCCGACACCCGCAAACACAGAGTAGCCACCATATGCTTTTGCAATGTTGTTGATGAACTCCATCATGTTAACGGTCTTACCGACGCCGGCACCGCCGAACAGTCCAACCTTTCCGCCTTTCGCAAACGGACAAATAAGGTCAATAACCTTAATTCCCGTTTCAAGCAAATCGACAGAAGGACTCAGCTCATCAAACTTCGGAGCTTGTCTGTGAATCACTCTGCGCTCATCCTCGCCGATGGGACCGCAGTCATCCACCGGGCGACCAAGAACGTCCATGATGCGCCCCAGAGTCTTGTGTCCCACAGGAACAGAAATTCCAGCCCCCGTCGCTTTCACTTTCATTCCGCGGCGCAGACCATCGGAAGAGCCCATTGCAATCGTGCGAACGATTCCATCCCCCAATTGCTGTTGCACCTCAAAGGTCAGTCCGGCTTCTGCCAGCTTGTTGTCCTTGTCTTTTTCAAGAACAAGCGCCTCATAGATCTGAGGCATCTCGTCGCGAGCGAACTCAATGTCGACCACAGCGCCGATAACTTGAACGATTTGTCCGATACTCATAGGTTATTCCCCGGTCTTCAAATCTTTTATGACACGGCGGCAGCACCACCGACAATCTCGGTGATTTCTTTTGTAATACCTGCCTGACGAGTCTTGTTATAGACAAGTTGCAACTCATCAATCAACTTCTTCGCATTGTCCGAGGCAGCCTTCATAGCCACCATTCGAGCAGATTGCTCAGAAGCCATATTTTCTGCAACAGCCTGGTAAATCAATGTTTCAACATATCGCGTAAGCAATTCATCTAATACTGTCTGAGCATCTGGCTCATACAAGTAGTCCCAAGAATACTCACGCGGTTTTTCTCCAAGTGCCTTCAACTTTTCACTAGGAAGAGGAAGCAATTGCTCAATAACAGGTTCTTGCTTCATCGCATTAATGAAACGCGTGTAAGCAAGATAGACAACATCCACTTTCCCTTCGCTATATGCATCAAGTTGCGCACGAATCGCTCCGAGGAGTCGCTCGAGATTCGGGCAATCCCCCAGTTGGATGGTTTGGCTAACAACTTCCAAACTCATGTGAGAGCAAAAGGCGACCGCTTTGTTTCCAATGGCCGTTACACAAAGCGCCTTGCCACTTTCGTGTAATGACTGCATCTTGTGAAGAACATGCCGCTGGATGTTCGTATTCAAAGCACCTGCCAACCCTTTGTCCGTAGTAACCAGAATCAAAGCAACCTTTCCGGTTTCCTGACTGCGTTTTTCCAAGAAAGGATGCTTATAACTGGAACACGACGACGCCAAATGCGCAATGATGTTACGAAGCTTGTCCGCATAAGGTCTTGCTTGAAACATTCGTTCCTGCGCCTTCCGCATCTTCGAGGCAGCTACCATCTGCATCGCTTTTGTGATTTTCCGCGTGTTTTGCACGCTTCGAATCTTTCCTCGAATTTCCTTTGTGCTAGGCATGGCGTTCCCTCTGCTTGTTAGTACGGTGTCGTTTTCTTAAATTCTGCGACAGCCTGATCCATAATGGAACGATCCTCTGGCGAGAGTGCCTTTGCCTCTTCAATCCGATCCAGCAATTCCTGATAGTGTTGCTTGAGATACTCGCGCATTTCGTGTTCGACCTTGAGCGCTTGTTTCACAGGCACATTGTCGTATGCTCCCTGCTCAACAGCGAACAAAGTCACGGCCTCTTCCCAAACTTGCAACGGCTCATACTGAGGTTGCTTCATGAGTTCGGTAACAATACGTCCGCGTTCAAGCTGTTTGCGCGTTGTTTCATCCAAATCACTGGCAAACTGAGCAAATGCCGCTAATTCACGATACTGCGCCAGAGCCAATCGAACACCGCCACCAAGTTTCTTGATAATCTTTGTCTGCGCAGCGCCACCAACTCGGCTTACAGAAATGCCAGGGTTTATGGCGGGACGAATACCGGCGTTGAACAGGTCTGTCTCAAGGAAGATTTGCCCGTCTGTAATTGAAATCACATTCGTCGGAACAAACGCCGTCACGTCGCCAGCTTGGGTTTCGATGATCGGCAAAGCCGTCATTGATCCGGTCTGTCCCTTAACTTTCCCCTTTGTGAAGCGTTCCACGTAAGCAGCATTCACACGAGCTGCGCGCTCAAGCAAACGACTGTGCAGATAGAAAACGTCACCAGGATATGCTTCACGTCCAGGCGGGCGGCGCAACAACAGAGAAATCTGGCGGTATGCCCAAGCCTGTTTCGTTAAATCATCATAAACAATGAGACTGTCCTCTCCGCGATCTCGGAAATACTCACCCATCGTTGCACCGGCGTACGGCGCGATGTACTGGAGCGCAGCAGAGTCAGACGCCGACGCAGCGACGATAATCGTGTACTCCATAGCCCCGTGAGCTTCGAGTTGACGCACCACATTGGCAATCGTGCTGGCCTTTTGCCCAATGGCCACATAGATACAAGTCAGATTTTTTCCCTTCTGATTGATGATCGTGTCAATCGCAATGGCCGTTTTGCCTGTCTGGCGATCTCCGATGATCAACTCACGCTGTCCTCGACCAATTGGGATCATCGCATCAACAGACTTCAATCCTGTTTGAACGGGCTGACTAACTGACTGTCGATCAATCACGCCAGGAGCAACTTTTTCAACAATATCGTACTCCTTCGTCTTAATGGCACCCTTGCCATCAATCGGCTGACCCAAGGCATTTACCACTCTTCCGATCAATGCTCGACCGACAGGGACAGAAAGAATTCGACCTGTTGTTTTTACCGTATCTCCCTCTCGAATGTGCTCGTAACTACCGAGAATCACGGCACCGACAGAATCTCTCTCAAGATTGAGAGCCAAACCGTATGTGTTCTGAGGAAATTCAAGCATTTCGCCCTGCATCACGTCTTGAAGACCATGCACACGACAAATACCATCGGTCACCGTAACTACGGTGCCTTCTGTACGAAGATCGGTCGAAACGCCAAGATCTTCAATACGTTTCTTGAGCAGTTCGCTGATTTCGCTAGGATTGAGCTGCATTTTATGAACTCCGGAATTTACGCCGTAAGAGCCGCTTGCATTTGAGCAAGCTGCGCACGTACTGAACCGTCAAGGATTTGATCTCCAATGCGAATACACACACCGCCAATCAAATCCGGATTAACCACAACCGTCGGATTAAGTTTCAAACCAGGAAACTTTTTCTCTAAGGACTCGACAAGCTGAGAAACTTGCGTCGGCGTCATCTCAAACGCACTTTCGATGTGTACCTCCGCAATTCCCGTCGACGCATTTATAAGCAACCTGAACTCTCTTGCAATTTCACCAAGCACAGGAAGCCGTCCATTTTCAATAACGGCTAACAAAAGACCTTCCAACTCCTTCGGAACGCCTCGACCAAGCGACTTTTTTATCGCCTCAAAAAGTTGCGTTTTCGTTACTCTTGGATCGTTCACAAAAACAGCAACTTCAGGAGAAAGGACCGCCGCCGAAATCGCATCTAATCCTTCAGAAATTGTCTTTGCCTTTGAAACCGCAGGCTTCTCCCCTAGAGTCTTCCAAAGCCCTAGAGCATATGGCCTTGCAATTGTTGAAAGTTCAGCCATAGTTAAAGTTTCGCCTTTAATTGAGCCAACAATTTTGCATGCGCCTTCACATCGATCTCTCGTTCAAGAATCTTCTGTGCTCCAGCAACTGCCAAAACAGCAACATCCGAGCGCAACTGTTCACGAACGCGATCCATCTCTAAGGCCGCTTCAGCCTTGGCATCTGAGATGATGCGATCAGCCTCAACCTTTGCCTGCTCCTTAGCGTCTTCAATAATTTTTGCGCCACGCTTTTCGCCATCAGAAACAATTTCACTTGCCCGTGCGCGAGCCTGTGCTTCGATCGCCTTTCCATTAGCTTGCGCCTCAGCCAAAGCGTTATTTCCTTTTTCTGCTGCAGCTAAACCAGAGGCAATCTTTTTTTGGCGCTCTTCAATCGCCCCAATCAATGGAGGCCAGATGTACTTCATTGTGATGAAACATCCAATGAAGAACACGATCATCTGTACAAATAAAGAGGCATTAATGTTCATTATCAGAACCCCGCTGAGCTTGAGCCGCGGTTTTTTGGACCAGCGCTATTCTCAAGCATCATTGAAGAAAGTCTCGATCAGCCGACAAACGGGTTCGCAAAGGCAAACATCATGGCCACGCCCACACCAATCAGGAAGGCCGCATCAATCAAACCAGCCAGAAGGAACATCTTCGTTTGAAGTGCATTCATCAGTTCTGGCTGACGAGCAGCACTTTCAAGGTAACGAGATCCCATGATACCGATCCCGAGGCAGGCACCACAGGCACCAAACCCAATGATAAGACCACAAGCCAAAGCAACCATCGCAACGTTGGTCATTGCATACTCCTTAAAGTTTCCGTATAGGAAGTAAAAAATCAGTGATCTTCATGTGCCTGACCAAGATAGACTAAAGTCAGCATCATCATGATGAACGCCTGCAATAAAACAATCAAAATATGAAAAATCCACCAGCAAAGCCCGGCAACAATTTGTCCCATTATAGAAAGCGAGCCGCCAACAACTCCAAAGGACATTGCAAATCCTCCGAGAAGCGCGATCAAGAAGAAAAGCAACTCGCCTGCGTACATGTTGCCGAACAGTCGCATTCCAAGAGAGACCGTCTTTGCCACGTATTCAATAATATTCAACGCAAAATTAAACGGCCAAAGCAGGATGTTGTCCCCAAACGGGGCAGAAAAAAGGCTATGAACGAATCCCCCAGCACCCTTGACCTTCAGGCCATAATAGATACACAGCAACAGCACGCTGATTGAGATTCCCATTGTTCCATTCAAGTCAGCCGTAGGAAGCGGTCGCAAATAATGGATGCCGAAAAACCCTGCAAGCCAAGGCAATAAATCCACAGGGATAAGGTCAATGGCATTCATAAGAGCGACCCAGACAAAAACCGTCAAAGCCGCAGGCGCAATAAAAGTCCTATCCCCATGCACAATAGATTTACTCTGCTCTTCGACCATGTCAACAAGCATTTCCACCGCACATTGCAACTTCCCAGGAACGCCACTTGTTGCCTTGACTGCAACTTTCCGCAAAATCCAAAGGCTCGCCACAAGCACAAGAACAGAAAAGAAAATCGTATCGTAGTTGAGCACTGAAAAATCTACGATCGATTGCTTGAGAACAGAAGCATTATGCTGCAAGTGGTGCAACATATACCCTGTCGGACTGAGTGCATCGGTTGCCATAAAAAGCAAATCCTTTATTCTCGCTGTTTTCCAAAAAGCATCGCGAAATTACTCAGCGCACCAACAGCGATACCAATAAGCATCGCAGGCCACGCCAATCCCGAGTAAAGCTTCGCAACAAGCAGGAACAGCAAACAAGTTGTCGCTAACTTTAAAAACTCAAAAATCAGAAGAGCTACAGGCTGTTGCGCCCCATTTTTGGCCTGCTGCATAAGCAAATAACCCGCCAAAAACGTGTTTGGGATTGCCACACAAAGACCTCCCAATGCACAGGAAAACGCACCATTCATCCCACAAAACACACCCGTACCAATAGTTCCCACAAAAATAAGGATGTATTGGCAAAGGATCGCGCGAATCAACATTCGACGATTCACTTCATCCCCGTCATTTTGAATTGTTTCGCATTTTACGAATTCAATACAACTTTAACAACTAGTCAACAGGCTACTGTAGACTACCCCAAAGAACTAATAGCTCCCCAAATTTGCCCCTATTCAGGAGAAATTTTTGACACGATTGCATCTAGATCATCGAGATTTGCAAAATCGATGACAATTTGACCTTTTCCCCGTCGACCCAATACCAAATGAACCGATGCCCCCAAAGCGTCTGAGAGTCGCTCCTCCAAAATCAGATCATCTCTTGTTTTTTTGACGATCTTCCTTACTGGTTTTTTCTTTTTTTCTTCCTTGCATCCTTCGGCAAGTCGCTCCGCTTCACGTACGCTAAGCTTTTTTGCACAGATCTCGTTAGCTAACTCAATTTGCTCTGCGCCCGATAAAGGCAATAACGCTCTCGCATGCCCCATTTCAATTTGAGAATCCGTCAACATGCGCTGAACCGGTTTAACCAAAGTCAACAGTCTCAGCAGATTACTCGTTGCAGAGCGGCTACGTCCGATTGCCTGAGCGGCTTGCTCATGGGTATACCCGAATTCGTCAATCAATCGTTTTATCCCAAAAGCTTCTTCCATCGCATTCAGATCTTCACGTTGCATATTTTCGATCAATGCCATGGCCAAAGCGTCCTTATCCTGCACGCGGCGCACAATTGCAGGAACGGTCTTTCGCTCTGCTAATTTAGAGGCTCGAAAACGTCGTTCACCCGCAATAATTTCAAACTTCCCACCTTTTGTTGGACGAACAACTATTGGATTAATAACCCCTTGCTCCCGGATAGAATCCGCCAGCTCTTTCAATCGTTCCATTTCCATACGATTGCGGGGCTGATAAGTTCCGGCCACGAGCTTATCAATGCTGATCTCAGAAATAACATCCTTTCCCGTAGCGACTGGTACATCATCTCCTAAAAGAGACTTCAGCCCTCGCCCAAGGCCTCTTCTTTGTTTTTTCGCAACCATCTATTTCTCCTTTTTTCTGCGCACGCTACGAACTCGAATACCTACTCTAGAAAGAACCTCTTTGCCAAACTCCATGTAGGCTCGAGCACCCCGACTCGTCGGCTCGAAAATCACGCCCGGAACCCCAAAAGAAGGAGCTTCCGCTAAGCGAACATTTCTCGGTATCACCGTGTCAAATACGCGGTCGCCAAATGTTTCTTTCAATTGTTCACTTACCTGTTGCTGCAATGTAAGTCTCGGATCAAACATAACCCGCAACAAACCGATCAACTTCAGATTCTCATTCTTGTTATAACGCACTCGCTTGATGGTATTCACCAAATCGCTTAGACCTTCTAGTGCAAAATACTCGCACTGCATCGGGATAATGACACCACCTGTAGCGCAAAGTGCGTTTACAGTCACAACAGATAGTGAAGGAGGACAATCAATCAGGATAAAATCGTAATCCTCTGTAACAGGTTCTAATGCCTTTTTTAACTGTTCATCCGGCTTTGCAAACTCAAGCAACTCAATCTCTGCCGCAGAAAGTTCGCGGTTAGACGGCAGGAGAAAATAGCCGCTTTGTTCCGAAAAAATAACCGCTTTTTGAATCTCCGCCTTGCCTATGAGAACTTCATAGACAGATGGATTACACTGGCTTTTTTCAATACCAGATCCCATCGTCGCATTCCCCTGGGGGTCAAGATCCACAAGAAGCACTCTTTGACCTAATTTAGCCAACGCTGCTGCCAAGTTGACCGTCGTCGTTGTTTTTCCAACGCCGCCTTTTTGATTTGCCACACAAAAAATCTTCGCCATGAAAACACCACCTATAAAAACTACAAGGTCGCCCACAAACCGCTAAACCCAGTCCAAAAAACAGACACACCCACACAAATGAGAATAAATGAAAATATTCTCGTAAGGGCATTCACGCCAACTGCCCCGAGCAACCGAGTCACACGGTCGCTGTTACTGTAACAAACCCAAACAAGAACACAATTAAGGACAACTCCTGCTAAACAGCCAGCAACTCCACCGACTCCTTGCATCGGAGTTGCTCCAAATGCGACAGCGACAGAAATAGACCCTGGTCCCGTCGTAACAGGCAAAGTCAACGGATAGAAAACCATCTCTGCATAGTTATGTGATTTTTTTGGTTCCGATGCAACTGACAACTTCTGTGATTCATCACTGTGGAGAACTTTCCAGCCAGTGCTAAAGAGGATAATTCCTCCAGAAACACGCAATACATCAATTGATATTCCAAAAAAATTCAAAATCAGATTGCCCGCGTAAAGACTCACCAAAAGAACAATAAATGAATAGAGCGCAATCCGTCTTGCCATCCTTATTCTTGTCTCATGCTCAATATCGCTTGTCATAGATAAAAAAAGCATGGCCCCGCCGAACGGATTAATCGCCGGCATAAAAGAGGAAAATACCATTAAAAAGGTTGTATAAAAACTGCCGTCCTCCAGGTTCCACATTTTCCATCTCCAGTCAAGACAGAACTTCGCCTAGTTTGTTTAGGTTTCGTCCACGAAGAAATTCATTTCTTCCAACTGCTTTCATATCAAGTCTTTTCCATCAGCACGATTAAACGGCGTTCAAAATCAGAATCGGGAATGATTAGCTTTTCATTATCAATGACAACTATTTCTTTAGGCAACTCTCTGATTTCATCAACAGGGTCTTTTCCTTTCATCATGAGCCAAACACCTCCTTTCCGGAGATGTCTACTTGTCAAACTTACCGTCCTCGCCAAAGAAGAGAAGGCTCTGCACGAAATAGCATCAAAACTACCTAACATTAATTCCTCAACACGCCCATGGACAACCACCGCATTTGCAAGCCCCAGCGACAGGATCGCCTGCTGAAGAAAAGCTGTTTTCTTTTTCTTCGAATCCGACATCACAACCTGAATATCAGGTCGTACAACAGCCAATGGAATCGCAGGCAACCCTCCTCCGCTTCCAGCATCAAGAATACGTTGAATTTTCCTTTTTGAAATGGCAGACAAAAAGGACAACGAGTCCAACAAATGCCTCTTCAGAACATCTTCCTCAGAAGTGACACTAGTAAGACTATATACAGCATTCCATTTCAACAAGAGCTGTCCAAAGTCAACCAGCTTCTGACACTGATCATCAGAAAGATCTAAGCCCATCCTCTTTGCATAAAAATTAACGTTACTTGCGGACAAATATAACATCACTTATTCCATTTGATTCGCTTCAAATGAACCAACAACAAAGAGATCGCAGCAGGAGTTACGCCGGATACTCGGCCAGCCTGACCAAGAGTCTCTGGACGAACTTCCTTCAACCTTTGCCTAACCTCGAACGAGAGCCCTGAAATAAGATCGTAATTCAAATCTTCAGGAAGTCTCATCTTTTCATACATTGCGGCTCGTTGAACCTCCTCCTTCTGCCTATCAATATATCCTTGATATTTAAGGGAGATTTCAATCTGCTCTATTTCACTTGGACACCGAAGTGTTTCACGTGAAACATTTTCACCTGATACTTTTTTTAACGAAACCACGTCTTTGTATCGAACACTTGGCCGAGCAATTAAATCCGCCAAGGAATATTCTCTCTCAATCGGCGTGCCCAAAACTCGGGTTGCTTCTCCAGGTAACAGTCCAGAAGGTGTCACCCATGTCGATCGTAAGCGAGCTAACTCTTTCTTAATTGTCTCGTGTTTTTTAGTAAAGAATTCCCATTTTTCTTTGCTAAGAAGTCCCATTTCATGCGCTTTAAAGCAAAGGCGTTCGTCCGCATTGTCCTCTCGAAGGCTCAGTCGATACTCTGCTCTGCTTGTAAACATTCTGTACGGCTCTGTTACACCCCGAGTGGTCAGATCGTCGACAAGGACACCTAAATAGCACTCGCTTCGAAGTGGCTCCCATTCTTCCTTCCCCAATGATCGAGCCGCTGCATTAGCGCCCGCCAAAAGTCCCTGCGCAGCAGCTTCTTCGTATCCCGTAGTTCCGTTGATCTGACCAGCGAAATATAATCCCGCGATGGATCGTGTTTCAAACGTGCGTTTTAATGCTCGCGGATCAAAGTAATCATATTCAATTGCATATCCAGGACGAACAATATGGGCATTTTCGAGACCAGGAACGCAATGAATCATCGCAACCTGGACATCATAAGGCAGGGATGTGGAGATTCCGTTCGGATAAAAGAGATTCGTCGACAAACCCTCAGGTTCCAAGAAAATTTGATGAGAGTCCTTTCCTTTGAATCTTTGGATTTTATCTTCGATAGACGGACAATACCGAGGGCCAACTCCTTCAATAATTCCCGAGTAAAGCGGAGAACGATCTAGGTTATCGAGAATAATTTGATGCATTCTTGCGTTCGTATGCGTTATCCAGCAAGAGACCTGTCTAGGATGTTCAATTCCTGGCTCTAACAAAGAGAAAGAGGGAGTAGGGGACACATCTCCGGTCTGCTCCTGACATCTAGAAAAATCAATGGTCCGACCGTCAATTCTTGCAGGAGTCCCCGTTTTTAATCTTCCTTTTGGAAGACCCAAATCATCCAAACATTTTGCTAAACGTACACTCGGCGGATTTGCGACACGGCCAGCGGGATAGTGGCTGAGACCCACATGAACCAATCCATTTAAAAAGGTTCCGGCGCAGAGGACTACCGATTTTGCCCGTATTTCAACACCGATTTTTGTCCTAACGCCAGTAACACTCCCATTTTGGATGAGAATTTCATCAACAGACTGCTGAAGAATCTGTAATTTACTCTGATTTTCAATCCTACTGCGCATTGATTTTTTATATAAGTCGCGATCAATCTGTGCGCGAGTTGCCCTAACAGCGGGCCCCTTAGATGAATTAAGGATGCGAAATTGAATTCCGGCCGCATCGGTGACAGCTCCCATAGCCCCACCCATCGCATCTAACTCTTTTACCAAATGTCCCTTTCCAATCCCTCCAATCGAAGGATTACAAGACAATTCGCCGATCGTCTCAATGCTGTGTGTAATCAGGAGCGTTCGCGCGCCCATTCTTGCTGCTGCTAAGCATGCTTCAGCCCCAGCATGACCGCAACCGATGACAATAACATCAAAATTTTCTGTGTTTTGCATTATGTTTCACGTGAAACACGTTATAAATTTTTCAGAAAAACAATCAGCATTGTAACGTGACGTCACAGAACAAGTGACAGATCATTTCCCAATACAGAATGTTTTGAAAATTCTGTCAAGAATGTCTTCCGACATAGATTGTCCCACTATCTCTCCGAGAGCCGTCCCGGCAAGCCGCATTTCTTCTGCAGCCAATTCAAGATTCGTTGTCTCTAGGTTTGTTTTCGCTATTTCTAGACTCTTTCTTGCTCTAGATAGACACTCTAAGTGACGTGTGCGGGCAATAAAATCGCCTTCTTCGCTCTCTTTACCAACGAGTGATTTTAGTTTTTCTATTAACTCGTCCAGTCCTGATCCGGTACGTGCAGAAATACATATTTCATCGGGGTTCTTTTTAACCCGGTCTGGACATAAATCTATTTTGTTAAAAATTTCAATCTGCTTAACATCTTCTCTCAGATATCCTAACAAGAAAGTAGAAATCTTTGATTTTTGCTCGTCGTTACCTGTTGCGTCTTTAAGCAGCAGAACAACATCTGCATTCTTAACAGCTTTTTTTGCTCGCTCTACGCCGGCTGACTCAACAATATCCTCAGTTTCTCTGAGCCCAGCGGTATCCGTTAATTTGACGAGAAGCCCATCTAATAATACTTCGCACTCAATCTTGTCACGCGTCGTTCCTGCAACGTCTGTAACAATTGAAACTTCTTGTCCTGCGAGTGCATTAATGAGAGAGCTTTTTCCGACATTCGGCTCTCCGACAAGAACCACGTTCAACCCATCGCGAAGTTTCTTTCCCCGATTAGCTTGTTTCTCAATTATGGAAAGTTCTTGAAGAATCGCTTCTATCTTTTCTCGGATTTTCCCTTGTGCTATGAAATCAATTTCTTCTTCTGGGAAATCAAGTGTTGCTTCTACATATGTTCGAAGTGATAATAAATTCTCATTAAGTTTTGAAATTTTCTCTGAAAAGGCACCTTGAAGCGACCGCGCAGCAGCGCGAGATGCAGATACGCTACCTGCATCGATCAGATCCGCAACAGCCTCTGCTTGCGCCAGATCCATGCGTCCATTTAAAAAGGCCCGTTCTGTAAATTCTCCCGGACGAGCAAGCCGAATTCCGACACTGGCTCCCAACTCCATAATCCGTCCAATTACTCTTCCAACAACAATTTGGCCGCCATGACTTTGTAATTCCAAAACTGTTTCCCCGGTATATGAATGAGGTGCCTGGAAATAAATTGCAATGACTTGGTCAATCAACATTCCTTCTGCATCATTTAAATGCATAAGATGCGCATATCTGTTTTGTAATTTTTTTCCGCTAAAAATCTTTCTAACGATTTCATCAATATCATTTTGGGAGCCTGAAATACGAACGATTCCAATTCCTCCTCGACCTGCAGCGCTTGCTCTAGCCACAATCGGATCAGTTTTTTGTAACATTGTCCATCAACCTTGTCTGAAGAGATGCGAGTTTTATATCTCGGATATTTTTCCTTAGAATGAGAAAAACTGCTAATTTTATGTCGCTCAATAAATCCCCATTTTCTCACAGTGCACCATTAGCTGGTATTTGCCTTGCCGTCATTATCTCCGTCCCTGCGAGTGCCTTCTTAGCCAGTCTGTGTGCAGACACCTACAATACCCGCGTTGCTATATACGGAGGGATGTTGCTTTGGTTGTTTATCGGCGCACTAAGTGTTTTTGCCTTATCAAGAAATAGCAACCGTTGCTCCTTATCTTTGCGCTGGCTTTTCTTGTGGTTTATAAGCACTTGGCTGTGGCCAATTCCATTTTGCATGTACTGGCGAAAAAAGCATTTCTCTAATCTTAAATAGTCCACTTTATTGGAACTCAAAATCTTTGAGTGATTTTTAATAAAAACAGATGTAAAAATTAAAACTTTTGTCGATATGATAATATCCGCATCATATTAATTTTTAACGTATTTATTCGAAAATATTTCTGTTTAATCTGACAAGATATTTCCTTTGAAATACTATATTTTTAATTTATATCCATCAGGATCTCTCTGAATTCGAATTCAGCAAGTTCCGCCCATAAGAAAAAGGCTCCTACGGAGCCTTTTTCTCGACACTGAGATTTTTCATCTCAGGAGCACACTCAAACCCCTATCTGTAATTAAATAGGGGAGGGGGTCACTAGCCCTCTTTACGATTTATATCTTTGGCATTAGCTGCGGCAATCCGTCTTGCTCTTTCCGTCGCAATCTGACGATTTACAAACCATTGCTGTGCAATAGAGAGGATGTTATTCGTCAACCAATACAAAACCAAACCAGACGCAAAGAAGAAGAACATAACGCCGAAGACCAATGGCATGATGTACATAATCTTCTTTTGCATAGGATCCGTCGGAGCTGGATTCAAAAACATCTGCAAGACCATTGTTACCATCATAATCGCAGGTAACACAAGCCAACTATCCGGCATAGCAAGATCGTTCACCCATAAAATCCATTCTGATCCACGCAATTCAACGCTTGCTAGGAGTACCCAATACAAAGCCAAGAACACAGGAATTTGCAGGGCAATTGGCAAGCACCCACCGACAGGATTGATTTTTTCTTTCTTATAAAGTTCCATCATCGCCTGTTGCAAACGCTGCTTGTCCTTTCCGTACTGTTGCTGCAAAGCTTTCATGCGCGGTGTCACTTCTTTCATACGAGCCATCGACTTATAGCCTGCAGCACTAATCGGGTAGAGAATCAATTTGACAAGGCAAGTCAACAAAACAATTGCCCATCCCCAGTTTCCAACCAAACCGTACAACGCATTTAGAACGCTATAGATTGGCTTGGCAAGCATTGTGAGCCAACCGTAGTCCACTACCAAATCCAATCCCTTTGCAATCTGAGCCAATCGTTGCTGGTCTTGTGGCCCAATATAAAGCACGGCCTGGGTTGTCATGCTTGATTTCGGTGCAATGGATCCTAATCTCACAATAGATCCAACAGAGTAAAGGTCTTTGTCAAGTTTTCTTGTATAAAACTCATGCTCTGCTTTTTTTGCATTTGGAACATCGGCCCATGCGCTCACGAAATAATGCTGAATCATTGCAATCCAACCATTATCCTCTCGTGCAATGGTGTCCGGCTTTTCTTCTATATCATCAAATGCAATTTTCTTGAATTTTTTATCCTCTGTGTAAACAGCAGGACCTGTGTACGTGTAGTAAAGAGAGCTCTCTCCTTCCGGTTTTCCGCCATCCCTGGTCAACTGATAGTACACAGAAGGAGAAACCTCCGTTGCACCATTGTTAATGATCTTATGAGAAACAGTAATTCCATAATGCCCATCAACAATCTCGTAATTTTTCTCAACAATCATGCTCCCGGTCTTTGCTGTGAACTTGACTGTCTTTACTGTGACATTCTTTCCGGAAACAACTCTGTTTTCTTCTTGCGTTCCAGAATACTTAAATAGCGTTTTGTGATTCGGGAAATCTCCGCCGATAAGTCCAGTCTGAGCAACATAAGCACGGGTCGGCGATACGTCAAACAGTACAATGTTCTTCAATTCCGGCGCAACATTCCCGAGCAACTTTCCGATCAGACCAACTTCGGTCCAGTCTGCTTCTTGCCGCTCTTTTAAAAGTTCCGCACGAGTAACAACTGCTCCATTTTCGTCAAATCGCAACTTAAGCAAGTCGCTTGAAACCTCGACTGGACGACCCGTTTGAATAACACCCTTTGCGACAGCATCAACAATCGTTTGATTTGCTATCGCATCCGACGATTTGCTCTCAGCTGCTGCTTGCTCTGCCACCGGTGCCGAGCCGAACATTGACGGATTTCCGTTGTAAACCTGCCAGTTGTCATAGAGCATAAAACAGGCAGCCGCAAGAACCACCCAAAGAATAGTTCGTTGAAAATCGCTTCCCATACTAAATCCAATTATTCGTTGTTTACTTAAATTCGCTCAAAACCGATTAATTTTCCCAGCTTAACTAGAGTGCCGCCAAGGAAACCACTTAAACTCTTCCGGAACCGGATCTAGACCCCTTCCACCGAGAGGATGACAACGCGCAATACGTGCTGTTGTCAACCATAAACCCTTGAACGCTCCATGTCGTTCAAAGGCTTCAATAGCATAATTCGAACACGTCGGAATAAACCGACACTGCCATCCTACCCACCCAGAAAAAATCAGTTGATACAGCCGAACTAAAGAAATCAGGAACTTCGCTAGCATTGTTGATCTTCATTCTCAAATGAACTGGATTTTTCTAATCAACGAAGAAACGCACAACTGCATCGACCGCTCAATTCGAATCTTCTGAGTTTTCAAACTTTGGCCATTCTCACCGCATCGGACTGATTCACAGATACGAAGACTAACGTCGAGTCCAATTCCTCTTTGAAGACACTCTTCTCCGAGATAGGGGAGAGATGTTCGAATGCTCTCTCTCATGATCCGTTTAGCCAAGATACGGTCAACTGCACGAGGGACATTATGTTTTCCAACTGTTACCCCAACACGCACTTTCCCTGTTTTTTTTGTCACCTTTGCACGAATCGCTACTGCTTCTCTGCGAGTACTTAATGCGGGTGTCGGTGAACGAAATACAGCTCGAAATTCTTCCGATCGAAGAAGTCTCAGCGATTTCGGGAATCGGAACCGCCGATTTTCCTTGCGTCCTTGATTTTCTTCCGAATCCGGCATCTAACCAGAACCTAAAGAGCTAACTTATGACGTCCCTTAGAACGACGACGAGAGAGAACAAGACGCCCACCTCGAGTGCGAGAACGAACCAAAAATCCGTGCGTGCGAGCACGTTTGACCTTGGAGGGTTGATATGTACGCTTGGTAGCCATAGTTATTAATTTCCTGACAGAGATGAAAACGACTCAAGGAAATCTTACTTTTCCAAGAGTCACATATTTAGGAGGTAAACACCTCCCCTGCGTCCTTTGAACGCAATTCTTTACGAAAAGCGCAATATTACACTCTATTATGAGAAAATTTGTCAAGCCTTCGCTGCGAGAAATCTAAAAAAGAACACTGCTGTCCAAAATAATTGGTACAGAAAACGTCCAAGTCAGTAGTAGTGCGGG
>CAZDVW010000013.1:0-57742 GCA_964509205.1 uncultured Sutterella sp.
ACGCACACCTTGTCTTTGGCTACGAGGTTGCCACTGCCGGCTCCTCCCGGGACTTCCACCCGTTAGATCATGCTCATGCCGAGCACACCAAAAAAAAAACGGCGGGAGAATCCCCGCCGTTTCGTTACGTTAATTCACACCAAATCTTACTTGGCCGTCTTAATTGGGATAGCCTTCTTCGGTGTCGGAAGAACCTTATCGTAGTTCTTGATGCCCTGTTCCGCCATCTTGCGACGGATAAAGGCGATCTGAGTCTTCAACGGAAGATCCTTCGGGCAGAAGTCATGGCAAGCGAGCAAGGACATGCACCCGAAGACGCCGGAATCATCACCGATAACTTCGTAAAAGTCAGCATCGTTACGCGTATCACGCGGATCCAAACGGAAACGAGCAATCTTGTTGATGGCAACGCCGCCGGCAAAATCCGGACGGATGCGAACCGTACCGCAACCAGCGATACAGCAACCGCACTCAACGCAACGATCCAAAAGATAAATATCTTCGGCCAACTGCGGATCCATCGGCTCTTCCTTCTTACGAAGGTCAACCTCTTCGCTCTTCATGTGAACCCATGTTTGCATGCGTTCGCTCATGTTGCGCATCCACTTACCGGTGTTAACAGACAAGTCACCGATCAGTTCAAATGCAGGCAACGGAGCCAACGTGAATTCGGAAGGCAAATCACGGGTCAGAGTGCGGCAAGCCAAACCCGGCTTACCGTTGATCATCATGGCGCAAGAACCGCAGATACCGGCTCTGCACACGAAGTCAAACTGCAAAGAGGGATCCTGTTTGTCACGCAGTTCATTCAAGGCAATGAACAGCGTCATCGAGTCGGCCTCTTCCAGTTCAAACGTCTGCATATGCGGGACGCTCGCCGGATCAGCAGGGTTGTAGCGCAGGATGCTGATCTTAAGCAAACGGTGCTGCTTCTTCACTTGTGTACTCATTCGTCAGCTCCTTTATTTATTCCAACGGTTCATCAATACGTTCGTTGCGTCCCTGCAAACGCTTGGGCAACAGGTGATGGAACGGCATGATCTTGTCCTGAATCGCGAAGCGATCAGCACCCTCTGCTTCCATCTTGGCGCGCAACGCATCAACTTCGGCCTGACGCTTCGGCGTCTCGGGGTTGTCGATGTAGTTCTTCGCACCGTAGCCACGCCATCCGGGAGGAAGTTCCATCTTGCTGATGTCAAGATTTTCGTAAGAAAGCGTCGGCAACGTGTCGTTCTCATTCTTCCATGTGGCAATCGTGCGCTTTAACCAGTGCTTATCGTCACGAACCGGGAAGTCTTCACGGAAGTGTGCACCGCGGCTCTCTTTACGAGAAGCGGCACCCAAAGCCGTGCAAAGCGCCACCTTCAACATCTTGCGAGTGCGGTAGGCATAGGTCAACTCGGCATTGGCGCCCGGCTGATCCTTCACGGAAACCTTGTAGGTCTTCTTGAGAAGGTCTTCCAATTCGGAAACAGCACTTTCCATGTCCTCGCCACGACGGAAAATACCGATCTTGCTCGTCATGATCTCCTGCATGCGCGTACGGATCTTGGCGGCATCTTCGGTACCCGTGTTGAGCAAGAATCCGTCGAGGGTTTCCTGAACCTTGGCAACAGATTCATAGATAAGCGAAGTGGGGATATCAATACCGTTCTCTGCCTTATCGCAGAAATCAGCGATGAACTCGCCGACGATCATGCCCGCAACAACTGTTTCAGCAACAGAGTTGCCGCCCAAACGGTTAAAGCCGTGCATATCCCAGCAAGAAGCTTCGCCGGCGGCGAACAAGCCTTTCAGCGTACGAGACTCACCCGTGTAGTTGGTACGAACGCCGCCCATCGTGTAGTGCATGGCAGGACGAACAGGAATCCATTCCTTCGTCGGGTCAACACCGAGGAAGTAGTGGCAGATTTCGTAAACCTCGCGCAGATTGTGCTTGATGTGATGTTCGCCGAGCAACGTGATGTCAAGCCAAAGGTGCTCGCCGAAACGACCCTTCACACCCTTGCCCTGAGCAATACGCTCTTCCATACGGCGGCTCACAACGTCGCGGCTGGCCAACTCTTTCTTCTCGGGCTCAACGTCCGGCATGAAGCGATGTCCGTCGCAATCGCGCAAAAGTCCGCCGTCGCCGCGGCAGCCTTCCGTCACCAAAATTCCGGCCGGGAAAATACCCGTCGGGTGGAACTGAATGGCTTCCATGTTGCCGAGTGTTGCCACACCGCTTTCCAGCGCAAGAGCCGCACCCGTGCCTTCACAAATCTGGGCGTTCGTCGTAACGCGGAAGAGTTTTCCAGCGCCGCCCGTAGCAATGGCTGTTGCCTTTGCCACATAAGCCATCAACTCGCCATTGATCAGATTGCGGACGACCGCGCCATAGCAACGCTTGCCGTCATGAATCAACGACATAGCTTCAACGCGTTCAACGACAGGAACCTTTTCAGCAATAACGCGATCGCTCACAGCATTGAGCATGGCGTGTCCCGTGCCGTCAGAAACGAAACACGTACGCCATTTCTTCGTACCGCCGAAGTCACGCTGTCCGATCAGACCTGCCGCTTCCTTGCGTTCGGTAATCGTAACCTTCTCGCCGTTAATAATAACCTGGCGATCACCCGGGGTGATACGGCTCCAGGGCACGCCCCAAGCCGCTAATTCGCGCACAGCCTTCGGGCTGGTGTTGACGAACATGCGCACGACATCCTGGTCGGCGCCCCAGTCGGAACCGCGAACCGTATCAGCAAAGTGGACGTCTTCGTTATCTCCCAAGCCTTTAATGACATTGCCGAGCGAGGCCTGCATACCACCCTGAGCCGCCTTGGAGTGCGAACGCTTCGGAGGCACGAGCGAAAGGACGATAGAGTCATGGCCGCGGCGTTTGGCGGCGACCGCCATGCGCAAGCCGGCAAGACCACCACCGATCACCAGCACGTCTGTGTAGATAATCTTCATTTAATGGACTCCTTGATCCGGAAGGACCCGCAAAAAACCTTGGTATTTTCCCGAGGTTCTCTGCAGTAGGTAACACTTGTCTTTCATCGGCGAAACCGGGATCCCGGCACACCGACCGTTCCGTCATTGACGAAACTTGAAAGCCCACAAAAGCTCCGCCGAGCTTTCTTCATTGGCTTTACAAATGAAGAAAGAGCGCCGGAATTCAAGCGAACTTACAGCGCCATTCTACAACTAAAAAGTCGGTAATTAAAAGAAATTTTTTGCTTCTACGCACCGTCCGGATCGAGTTAGAAAACAAAGCCCCTTTTGTCCAAACGAAGACAAAAAAACTATTGAAATCAACCCATTGAAAGTCTCATTCGCAAAGAAAATTCTCAGAGAAACAAAAACTACTTCTTTCGATCTAATCCGTCAGAGGCATTTTTGGCGCGTTGTTTCATAAAAAATCATCCGAAAGAAATAAAAAAGTTCCTATCAAAATTAGAAATTCGATAGAATCTTTTATTAATAGGTTTAATCAGAATGGCACTTAAGAAAGGACATCCGAAGGGCACCAAATTGCCCCCGCTCAACGAACGACTCGCCCGTCTCGGTCTTGTCCGAGATTGGGATTTCGTGTTGCATCTTCCGCTGCGCTACGAGGATGAGACAGCCATCGTTCCCCTTTCACAGGTAAAGATCGGAGACAAGGTTCAAGTTGAAGTCACCGTACTTTCCTGTGAAGTTCATCGTTTCCGTTCTGAACAACTGATTGCCGACACGACGGATGAAACAGGCAATCTACGCGTGCGCTTCCTCCATTTTTACCCAAGTACCCGCACACAATTTTCTCCCGGAACTCGGCTGAGACTTTACGGACAGATCCGTACGGATCTTCACGGAAATTTTGAGATGCTACATCCCAAAGTCCGCCATCCGACGCTGACGCTTCCGGATTCTCTCACGCCAGTCTACCCGAGCGGAGAATCCATCACGCAAAACTGGTTAAAAAAACGAATTGCGCGTGCTCTTTTGGACGTTGATCTTACCGATACCGTTCCAAGCAACCTATTGAAAAAACTTGGTCTTCCTCCCTTGGCAACGGCTTTGCACAACTTGCACTTTCCTGCCCCGGGATCGGATCTTCTGCCATTGGAAGCGAAAACGACTCCCGATTGGAATCGACTTAAATTTGACGAACTTCTTGCTCAGCAAATTTCCCTTCGTCTGAGCAGAAAAAGGAAAACCACGCTTTCTGCCTGCTCCATTAAACCGATTACAGGCAGGTCAGAAGAAAGGCTCCTTAAAGACCTCCCCTATGCGCTTACAACTGCGCAAAAACGCGTTCTTGCGGAAATTGAAGCCGATCTGACGCGCACTGTTCCGATGAATCGTCTGCTTCAAGGCGATGTTGGTTCCGGTAAAACCATTGTTGCGACACTGTCCGCCCTCAGAGTTATAGATGCCGGCTTTCAGGTCGCTCTGATGGCTCCGACAGAAATTTTGGCAGAGCAACATCTGCGCAAAGTCTCAAAAATCGTCACCCCTCTCGGAATACGCGTTGTCTGGCTTTCCGGATCACTAAAGGCTAAAGAGAAAGCCGCCTGTCAACAGGCTGTTTCTGAAGGAACCGCCGACCTTGTCATCGGAACACACGCACTCATTTCCGAGTCTGTCACCTTCAAGAATTTGGCGCTTGCCATTATTGACGAACAACATCGTTTTGGGGTTGAACAACGTTTGCGACTTCGTTCTGCGGGATCGAACCAAACGAAAACTCCCCACCTTTTGATGCTTTCGGCCACTCCGATTCCTCGGACACTCGCAATGAGTTACCTTGCCGATATCGATGTTTCCGTCATCGATGAATTACCGAGCGGCAGAAGTCCGACAAAAACAAAATTAATCGGACTCAATCGCATCAAAGATGTTGCCGATGCAGTCCTATCCAATAAGACAGCCGGCCTGCAAACTTACTGGGTCTGTCCGCTCATTGAAGAAAGCCGAAAAATGGATCTTTCTGCTGCGACCGATCGCTTTGAATGGCTGAGGAAAAATTACCCGCAACTTCGGAGCGGGCTGCTGCACGGCGCACTCTCCCCTGAGCAAAAGCAACACGTTATGCGGTTATTTGAGAGCGGTGAACTTGATGTTCTCGTCGCCACGACCGTCGTCGAAGTCGGCGTTGATGTTGCTCGGGCGAATCTCATGGTCATTGAGCACGCCGAGCGTTTCGGTTTGGCTCAGTTGCACCAACTGCGCGGGCGAGTCGGTCGGGGCTCTTACCCAGGTTGTTGCCTGTTGCTCTTTTCTTCTGAATTGAGCCAGAACGGAAAGGAACGTCTTAAAGTCATTCGAAACACAACAGACGGCTTTTTAATCGCACAAGAGGACCTTCGACTGCGCGGACCCGGGGAATTTCTCGGTTCCAGACAATCAGGAACTCCTTTGCTCAAATACGCAGACCCTTCGGCCGATTCTCAACTTTTGCAGGCGGCTCGGGATTTTGCACAAACATGGATTGAATCGGACCCCAATGCCGCAGCCGAACATGCCAGGCGTTGGTTTTCAAGCCGAGACGGCTATTTGGAAGCGTAACTATGACACTGACTGAACTTCGCTACATTATCGCTATTGCCCAAACAAAACACTTCGGTAGAGCCGCCGAACTCTGTTGCGTTTCTCAACCCTCTCTTTCCGTTGCCGTTAAAAAACTTGAAGCTGAACTCGGCGTAAAGCTTTTTGAACGAAAGAGCTCTGCCATCATGGCAACGCCGCTCGGTCACAGTGTGATCGAACAAGCCCAGCGCGTTCTCGAAGAAGCCAATAAGATCGTTAAATGCGTGGAAATCGGCAAAGATCCGCTTTCCGGCCCCCTTTCCTTCGGCGTCATCTACTCGATCGCCCCCTTCCTTATTCCAAGTCTCGTTTCTGAAATTTCGAGAACGGCTCCCTCAATGCCTCTTGTTTTGTCAGAAGCGAAAACGGCTGAACTGATCGAGCAACTCAAAACCGGACAGATTGATGTCGCCGTCATGGCGCTTCCTGTGGAAGAACCGACTCTAAGTGTTGCACCACTTTACGAAGAAGAATTTTTAGCTTGCGTTCCTACCAATCATCGCTTCTCCCAAAAGCAGACGGTCAGCAAAATTGAAATACGCGAAGAACCATTGCTTCTGCTCGGTCCTGGACATTGTTTGAGAGATCAAATTCTTAATTTTTGCTACGACGCCGCCAGAAGTGAATTACCGGCCGCCAAATCCTCAACAGGAGCCTCGCTTGAGACAATCGTATACATGGTTGCGCAAGGCCTTGGGGCAACACTCCTCCCGTCCAGTGCCTACCCGTACTACGAAAAGAACCCCATGTTGCGCTTCATTCCGTTTACGCGCGTCAACGTACCGAAACGCACGGTCGCTCTTGTATGGAGAAAAACATTCCCCCGCCTTCAAGCCATTGACGCACTGCGCAAAACGATCCAATCGCTTAAACTCTATGCGTGCAAACCCATCAACACAGACAGTGAGGCACAGCAGGATTTAACCCAGTCATACTAACGTTCACACGAATCTGTCTGTGAGCTCGGCAAAAAAATGAAAAAAGATGTCGACTTAAGATTCTCGCTTCCGAGTCCGTCGAGCAAGGTCAATTCTGTCTTGGATATGCTCAATGGGAAGGCTGTCTCGCGCCAAGAACCAAACAAAATTGAAATCTGGGCAAGGCAAGCCGCACAAGGTGATGCACAGGCGCAATATGAACTAGCCAAAGCACTGACAAGCGGAAACCCTCTTGCCGAGAAAAACAGAGAAGCCGTCAAATGGTTAAAAAAGGCCGCAGAGAAAGAGCATGCGCAAAGCGAACATCTTCTCGGCGTTTTGATTGCACGCGGTCAAGGCATTCGACCCAATTCCCAAAAAGCTGCCGAACTGTTTCGTGCTGCAGCAACTTTTGGCTATGCCCCCGCGCAGTACGATCTGGCGCGTTGTCTCACTTGGGGGTTCGGGTGCGAAAAAAATCCGAAAGAGGCATTGACCTGGTTCAGACTGGCTGCCGCTCAGGGACACGCTCTGAGTCAGCAAGAAAGTGCTTACGCCTATTTGAACGGAAACGGTTGCGCAGTCGACCTTCGACAGGCAACGTCTTACCTGCGTGCCGCTGTTCTCAGCGGTCTTTCGGAAAACTGCACCGCTCTTGGAGAGCTTTATCTGAGAGAAGACAATCCGGCCCGCAACGAAAACGAGGCTATTCGATGGATTAAAGAAGCCGCCGGAGACGGGCAGCCAAGGGCACAGTACCTTCTCGCTCTTTTTTATGAATCGGGAAGAATTCGGCCGGAAAAAGCTGACATCAGTTTAGTTTGGGCAGTTCGATCAGCAGAAAATAAGTATCTTCCGGCCTATCTGTTGTGCGCACGCATTTTGCAAACATCGGACAAAGAGCTTCCTCAGGCACAAACAAAAGCTCTGGCCATCTTGTTGAGAGCAGAAAGGCTTTACTTGCAGGAGAATCGAAAAGAAGCCCCTTCTGAATACGAACTGCGGCGCAAAGAAGCAGAATTAACTTTGGCAGATTCTCAGATCAAAATTGCAAAAATTTTATCCGGCAAACCGATCGGGATAACTGAGATCCTTCGCTACGATTGTCCTTTCTGCTAAGGCAACCTGCCCGCAGCGCTTATATCACAAATCAGCCCCTTGTGTGCATCCTAGTCACCATCTGCAAGCAGATACCCTCAGTTTGTCGCATAAAAACGAAAAAAAATCGCATATATGCCACTCTTTTAAGGCGTATTGCAGTAGTATTGACGAAGATGACGGGGCGCGAAGCTTTGCGGCATTTATCCGCACAGCGAGCGACACGGCATTGTTCAAATAATTTACCGCTTTGTCGGGAACAAAGGAGAAACGAATGAATCGTCTCGCGCTTGTTGAAAAAATCGCTGCTAAACACGGCTTGTCTAAAGCAGAAGCCGGTCGTATTCTCACGACGATCACAGAAGAAATCGTCGCTACCGTCAAGAAGAATGATCCGCTTACCCTTATCGGATTCGGAACATTTAAGTTGCAGGCTCGTCCTGCCCGTACAGGACGCAATCCTCTGACCGGGGCCCCCATCAAGATCCCGGCCAAGAAGCTTCCGAAATTCGTTCCGGGCAGTGCCTTCAAGGAAGCCGTCAACAAAAAGTGCGGCAAGTGCAAGAAGTAATTGATTGCCTTGCATGCAAAAACCGCCGAATTTTATTCGGCGGTTTTTTTATGCTTTTCCAGGCTTACACATCGGTATCTTCACTGTGACGGTTAATCCGTGAGGAATCGTTGTCGAAAGCATTACAGTTCCCGAACTTCGCCGCACGATTCTGTCAACAATGGCAAGCCCCAGTCCGGTTCCGGAAGTTCCTCCTCGCGCCGCATCGCCTCGCTCAAACGGGCGCATGAGTCGACTCGCCTGCCGCATATCAAGCCCCTGACCGCAATCGCTTACAACAAACAAAGCTTTATCCTCTTTTCGATCCAATTCGACAGAAAGATCCAAAATGCCGTCCTCACTTTTCCCGTAACGCAAAGCATTCGTAAACAAGTTCTGAACAACACGGGAAAGTTCAATGGGATGTGCTTCAACCCAGATTTCAGGAGCAATCGAAACACGCAGACGCACCCCAGGGTCAATATCCAATCTTGCGGTCCGGATCGTCTCGTTCACGATCTTGCTCATGTCGACCGGAGAAAGCGGCAAATCATTGCGTCTTGCGTAGTCCATGAATTGATTGACAATGCGCTCCATCTGCTCCAAATCGCTGACCATAGCCTGATGCGTTTCTTCGGGTAAATCAGCGAGCTCCGTCTCTAAGCGAAGCCGCGTGATCGGCGTACGCAAATCATGTGAAACACCTGCAAGAAGAACCTCTCTGTCCTTCTCCATTCGCGTAATGTCCTGCACCATGCGGTTAAAACTCGAATTGAGCTCCCTTAACTCCTCCGGACCGCTGTCCTCTGGTAAGGTTTTCGGAACTCTGCCGCGGCCGAACTCTCGAACGGTATGAGAGAGCTGATTGAGCGGAGCCGTCAACCGTCCCGTGATGAGAACGGCGCACAAAATACTCGCTACAAACGCAGCCAATGCCCACCAAAGCCAAGTTTTTCCATAAGGAGGATTCAGAATCGTCGCATTCGTGCGAAGCCAATAGGCATCTCCGTCAATTGAAAAGGACACCCACAGCCCGGGTTCGTCATTCACACGTTCGGCAAGAACGGTCTCTTGCCCCAGATAAGTCCGAACCGTTGCTTTGATGTCATCGATGGAGCTCGCGTAACTGCCGCCCTGAGAAAGCGGAACAACTCGATCGCTCGACTCTTTTGGGAGAATGCGCAGTCCCTCGCGGTTGGCAAGAACCAAAAGCAGATCAGACCGATAGACCGGGTCAGACGAAATGAGCGCATAACGCGTCAAATTCGCCATGGAAACGATCTGCTGCGCTGTGGCCTGCACATAAGGCGCTTCATTGAGCACACGAAAACTCTGCAACCACCCCATCACGCAAAAGACAATGAGGAAGATCAGCAAAATAAACGTTCGCCAAAACAAATTCGGCGTGCGTGCAAGCGGCGAAGGCATAGTGCGTCTGGAACTCATCGAACCCTAGGATTCCCCCTCAGCCTCAGGATCATCCGGAATGAAAACATAACCGAGCCCCCAAACCGTCTGCAAATAGCGCGGCTTAGAAGGATCCGCCTCAATTAACTTGCGAAGTCGGCTCACCTGGACATCGAGCGAGCGATCAAACGCCTCGTACTCACGCCCTCTGGCCATCTCCATGAGTTTTTCACGAGAAAGCGGTACCCGTGCATGCCGAGCAAAAGCCTTCATCACGGAAAACTCTCCGGTTGTCAACGTGACCGTTTTCCCGTCCTTGCGAAGTTCGCGACGACCAAGATCCAGCTCAAATCGGCCAAATCGAACAATCTCATTTTCTTTCGTCGGAGCGCCAGGCTGATCCACTTCAGGCCGACGACGTAAGACAGCATGAACACGAGCCAGTAATTCCCGCGGATTAAACGGCTTCGGCAAATAGTCATCCGCACCAAGTTCAAGACCAACGATGCGATCAACATCTTCGCCGCGCGCCGTCAACATAATGATCGGAGTTTTATCTTTAGCCGCACGCAAACGCCGCAAAATCTGCAATCCGTCTTCGCCGGGCATCATCAAATCCAAAATCAATACGTCAAAACGCTCTCGCATCCAAATGCGGTTCATGCTCTGTCCGCCGTCAGCAACAGTCACAGAGAAATCGTTCTCCCCTAAATAGCGACGCAACAGGTCGCGCAAACGCGGGTCATCATCCACAACAAGGACCTTCGGATTACGCATCAAATCAGCCATGAGCTATGTCTCCAAAGAAACAAAAGAATAGAAAAACCTTTCGGGATTGTGCCCGTTTTCAAAAACCTTCGGCACTGATACAAATTCTAGTTACAATTTTTTAGAAAGAAGAAACATCAAAAGACTGATTCTCCTCCTAAACTTAGCATCAGTCAGGTTAGGTTGTATGAGTTTTGTCTTATGAAACGGACTGTCTGCCAACTCCTTCTTATTGGTCAATGCGCCTTTGTTGCAAACACGCTGTACGCTCAACCGGGATGTTCCTTTGTTGATGAAACAGTCACCCAAAATGAGTGCTTGTTTTGGGATCAAATGGATGATGCGCAACGTGCCGCCTTGTGGCCTGTGTTGACACAAGAACAACGGCTGAGCCGTTGGCGATTTATGAACAAGACAGAACGCAGAGCATTAAGAAACAACTTAAAGACCTACCGCGGATTTAAACTGAACATCCAATACGCAGGCGATTCTTCCCCCTTCGGCACGATAAAGCACCTCCGGCAAATGACCAATGAAGAACTTTCTTTACTTCGAAAGCAAGTTCACCGAGCCTCTGCCGAGTTGCGCTCCGGAATTCCCTTTGATTGCGCAGATCCGAGAAATTGCCCGAATGTCATCATCCGATTAATGGATGGACATTAGATATCCCTTCTTTTTTCCACGCACATTTCCGAAAAAATATCCGCCGTTTAGGGCGGATATTTTTTCAGAAGGACAACCAACTAACGCTTTGAAAAGTCTGCTCCTGCCGACTTGGCCTTTTCCAAGTCTCCTGCCAAAACAAACGTGATACTGTCGGTTTTGACCATTTTCCTGAGCGCCGCATTGACTGCTTTCACATCGAGAGCGCGAAGTCGCTCTTCGTACTTCTTGCTTTCAGAGAAATCTGTGCCGGTCTCCATAAAAGTGATCCAACTTGCTGCCAAGTGATCATCCTGAGCCCGATTGACGGCACGATACTGCAACAATCCTTCGACGGCCTCTGCCACTTCTTTTTCTGTGAATCCGTCTTTAACGGCTCGTTCGATCTCATCACGCATCGACTTTTCTGCTTGAGCCGCATTCTGGGGAGCCACAATTGCATAAGCAATCCAACTGGCTCTGTCGCCGAATGTCGGCAAAACAGCTCGGCTAAATACGCTGTAGCTCAATCCCTCCTTTTGTCGTAACCGATCAATGAGACGATTGGAGATTGACGTGCCGCCGCCGAGAATCCAGTTGGCCACTTCAAAAGCAGGCGCCTCTTCCGAGAGGAAACTGCCGCTGAAATCGATGCGAGCAAAAATGGTTGCATTTTCCTTTTGCGGAGTATCGATCACGATACGAGTGGGGGCAACCGGCTTAAACTCCGCGTAATAACGCTTAAATTCATTAGCCGCTCCATGCGCCTTCTTCTTACCAAGAATCTGCTCAAGCGTGGCTTTAACTTTCGCCGCATCAAAATCACCGACAATGGCGACTGCACCATGCTCTGTGGAGAAGACATTGCGATACCAATCGTAGAGTTCTGCACGCGTCAAAGACTTCAAGCCTTCAATGGTTTCTGCAACCGTCGCCCTGTTTCTCGGATCATTCGCTTCATAGGTTCTGAAGTGTCGAAGCAGGGCTTCCTGCGCCAGAGTAATCGGATCATCGCTCTTTCCCTCAAGCGCTGTGCTTAACTGCCGCACATACTGGGTAAACTCCTTGTCCGGAAAAGTACTTGTTTGCGTCAGTTTTCCCATTAACTGAAGTGCCTCATCCAGTTTGTCTCGCGTGCAGGTAAAGGAGAAAATATCACCCTGAACTTTCAGCTCGGTCATTCGATCCGCAATAGCCGTTTTATCCAGTCCCTCAGCCCCTCTGAGCAACATCGGCTCAAGCAATCGGTCAACAACATTCTTGCCCTTGGCAACGTTTAAGTTGCCATACAAGAAAGAAGACATCACGGTAACCGTCTTCCCTCGTGTTTTCTTCGGCAGGAGAGCCACCGATACATCGTCGACCTTGAAACGTTCAGTGCGCTTCATGATGTTTTCTTGACTCACGTTGAACGCTTCTGCCTCTTCTCCTTCCTTCTTAAACGTCACACCGGCGAAAACACTTTCCAGCGAAGGCGTTGTCATTGCCGGAGCCCGCTTAACATTGTCATCCGGAATAAATTGACCGACGACGCGGTTATCCCGCACGAAGTAAACAGAGGCAGCTCGATTGACGTCTTCTTGCGTCAGTTTTGCCGCTCTGTCCCTGCTAAGGAAGAAGAGCCGCCAGTCACCCAGCGCAATAAAATCGGACAATTCGACAGCAAACTCCTCCGGGTCGCTTAACATTCTCTCGAAATTCGTCGCCGTTTCTGCTTGATTTGTCTTGAGTTCCTGCTCTGAGACAGGTTCTTTTTCAAATCCCTTCTCAATCACCTCGATCATCTTCTCGCGCACGCGATCAATCGGATCGCCCTTTTTGACCATGGCTCCGAACAAGACAAATCCCGGATTTTTCGCTGCAAGAGTCCAGCCGAAAACTTGACTGGCAAGTCCGGTTTCAACGAGTTCCTTGTAAAGGCGGCCTCTGGGGGCATCCGATAGGATTTCAACGGCAGACTCCACAGCAACGGATTCCTTGCTGAGTGCGGACGGGATGCGGTAGGAAACAGCAACCATCTGCATTTCTCCAGGACGACGAATCTCAAAGAATCGAGGCCCGTCTGCCACAGGTTCAACCGTCCACTCCTGAGGCAACACACGCGTTGGCTTCGGAATCTTTCCAAACGTTTCTTGAATCCAACCAAGCACCTTTTTTGTTTCAAACCGGCCGGAAACCGTCAAAACGGCATTATCCGGCTGATACCATTTTTTGTAGAAAGCCTGAAGGTTGGCGATCGGCACATTTTCAATATCGCTTCTCGCACCAATGGTTGAGCGGCCATAAGCGTGCCAATCAAAAAGCAAAGACTGCATGCGCTTAAACATGACGCTTGTCGGCTTATTCTCCCCCATCTCATACTCATTGCGGACAACCGTCATCTCGGTATCAAGATCGCTTTTCGCAATCTTTGAATTGACCATTGCATCCGCACTCCAACCCAAGGCCCACTTCATGTTGTCATCATTGGCCGTGAAGCTGACAAAATAATTCGTCCGATCAAGCCACGTTGTTCCGTTCATCCGAAAACCACGTCGCGCAAATTCCTTGGTCGGGTTCGGATAATTCCGGCTTCCCTTGAACATGAGGTGTTCAAGCAAATGCGCCATACCTGTCTCGCCGTAGTTTTCATGCCGAGAACCAACAAGATAGGTCGTATTAACGGTCGCTGTGGCCTTGCTTTGATCTTCAAATAAAACAACTTGAAGTCCGTTGGGCAGCACATAACTGAAAATTCCTTCGACCGAGCAAACAGGCTCAATTCCTGCGGCACCGGCGGTGAATGAAACAACTGAAGCAACTGTCATAATGAAACGCTTAATGCAATGAAAAGCCATAAAAAAGAGTCCCGTATATATACTCTGTTTTTCAGAAGAATGCGGGACTGATATTAAACTAACGTCCTTGTGATCCTAACTGCTCTAACCATTTTTAACAAAACGGTTCATTGTGAAACTCCTATTTGATCTTTTTCCTGTCATCCTCTTTTTTGCGACGTTTAAATTTGCGCAAGGCAACCCCGAACAATGCGTTGCTTTTTTTCGAGATAGTCTCGGCGTTCAGTTTGACATCGCTCAGGCTCCGATCATTGCTGCAACGTTTGTAGCCATCGTTGCCTCACTCGTTCAAGTCATCCTTGTTTTCGTGCGCGGAAAAAAGCCGGAACCGATGCTTTGGATATCTTTGGCTGTCATACTTGTTTTCGGAGGATTGACGATTTTTCTTCGTAACGAAATGTTCATTAAGTGGAAACCGACAATCCTTTATTGGATATTTGGATTGATTCTTTTTTATGGAATTCTTTCCGGAAGAAACTTCATGACGAAACTCTTTAAGAAGCAATTGGAATTGCCCAAAGAGTGTTGGGATACCATGCAAAAAGTTTGGTGCATTTTCTTTATATGCGTCGGAGCACTCAATCTTCTCATTGCCTACAACTGCTCGACGGAAACATGGGTTAATTTTAAAATGTTCGGTTTGCTCGGAATCACATTCGTTTTCACCTTAGCCTTCGGTATTTGGATTACGAAAAAGATTGAGCAAAAAAGTCAGTAAGGGGACAATCCATGAAATTTGTGAAAACTTTAGCCTTTACCTGCGCTTTGTGTGCTCTCAGCTTTAGCACATCTGCCACCGTTGAACCGTTTCAAGTCAACGGAAAAACTGTCAGCAAAGCCACGCAAGAAGAACTCATCGGGCTCTTGGTTAAACGAGGAGCCGCCCGAGACGAACAACTGGAACAACGCGTACGCTATATGCTCATTCGCGACACGGCTCTTTTGCAGCAAGCAACGAAAGCTAAGATCGAAAGACGCAAAAACGTTCAGGAAGAAATTCAAAAGGCAAAAAACGTCATTCTGATCCGGACTCTTATTTCTGACTGGGCAAAAAAGAATCCTGTCAGCGAAGACGCCATACGTGACCTCTACGAGAAGGAAAAGGCCAGCTGGGGAACCGAAGAAGTGTCCGTGCGCCACATTCTTGTGCGGGATGAATCGTTTGCAAAAGACCTCATTAAACGTCTTCGCTCCGGTGAAAAATTCGAGACTCTCGCTAAAGAATATTCCATTGATACGGAACAAAACAGAAATGCCGGCGGGCTCATTGAATGGTCTTCTCCCGTCGTTTTCGATAAAGACTTTGCCGAAAGTTTCAAGAAACTCGCCCCCGGAAAGATAACTGAATCGCCGGTGAAATCACGTTTAGGATGGCACATCATCAAACTCGAAGGACGACGTCCGGCACAACGTTGGTCGAATTACGAGGCCGTTAAGTCATCTCTTGCACAGTTACTCATGCAACAAAAGGTGCAAACTTACGTTGATTCAATTGTCAACAGCGCCAAGGTAACGAAAATCGAGAAAAAGAAATAACAACCTCGAATGTCCAATACGTTGTTTGCCAGCGCACTGCCGGAAGGTTTCCTTCTGCCAGCGATGCAATCCAGAGCGACTCTTAAACCCACTGACGGAACCAACAACGCCGTTACTTTGGCGGCTTTGTTCGAGAGAACTCGGACAGAGAAGCGCATGCTTGTCGTGGTTTGCTCAGATGCTTCCGACGCGATTCGCCTCAGTGAAGAGTTTGCTTGGCTAAAGCCTGAGGCACATGCAGCACTGCTTCCGGACTGGGAGACTCTTCCGTACGACACAATGAGTCCCCACGAGATGCTCGTGAGCGAGCGACTTGAAACGCTGTGGAAACTGACAAACAATTCTGACGGTCAGCACCTTGACGTGCTCTTTGTCTCAGCCTGTTGCGCCTCGTTTCGTTTTCCGCCGCGGGAATACGTCTTTTCCAATACCTTCTTTTACAAGGTTGGTCAAAAAATCAACTTGGAATCGCTCAAAAGAGAGTTGGTTGAAAGCGGCTATTGCCGAGTTGACCAAGTGTATGCCTCCGGCGAGTTCTCCATTCGCGGCAGCATCATCGACATATTTCCGATGGGCAACAACGAACCCTTCCGTTTGGATCTTTTCGACGACGAAATCGAAACAATCCGGCGATTTGATCCTGACTCTCAACGATCAGAAGAGAAGGTTGAAAGCATTCGGATTCTTCCCGGGCATGAGTTCCCGATGGATGAAGAGTCTTTAAACCGATTCCGAGCCAATTGGCGACTCTTTTTTGAGGGAGATCCGGCAAAATCCCCCATCTATTCGGACACATTCAAATCGATTGCATCGGCAGGCATTGAGTATTATTTTCCTCTTTTCTTCGACCATACCTGCACGCTCACTGATTACCTGCCGAAAGACTCTGTCATTCTGATGCTCGGCGACGTTGAACAGGCCGTGAGCAGTTTTTTCAGAGAGACAACGGAACGTCACCGCTTTTTGCAACATGACCCGGAACGCCCTGCACTCGATCCGAAAAAACTGTTGCTGACCAGTCCGGAGTTTTTCAGCACGTTTTGCAACTTCGGACGCATTCGTCTCGAAAGCAGTCCTTCTCTTATTCCCAATGTTGCGCTCGAGCGCAAGGTTCAGAAGCCTCTGGCCAAGCTTGAAGATTTTTTAAGCGCCTGCGCTCTTGTCGGAAGACGGACTCTCATCTGTGCTGACAGCGAAGGACGACTCAGTCGAATCGAAGAGCTTTTGCAGGCAGACTCCTTTAAAACAGAACACGTCAATTCCATTGAAGACTTCCTTCGGTCTGACCGCTCTCTTTGTCTGTGCCGCTCTCCGCTTTGCTCGGGTTTCATTCTTGAGAACCCCAGCTGTTGCGTCGTAACTGAGACGGAAATTTATCAATTGAAAGCTGTTGCGCGACGACGCAGATCTCGGCGATCCGCAGACACGCTTGAGGCGGCTATCCGGGATATCGGAGAATTGACGCCCGGCGATCCGATCGTTCATGCAGAGCACGGCATCGGTCGTTATGTGGGACTCGAAACGATTGAAACAGCTGAAGGGAAAAACGAATATCTAAGAATTGATTACGCTCAAGGAGCAAAACTCTTTGTCCCTGTCTCCCAACTGCATTTAATCGGCCGCTACACCGGGGCAGACCCGGATCATGCCCCACTTCATTGCCTTGGTCGTGCTGATTGGAACAAGATCAAACGCAAAGCAGCGCAGAAAGCGCGGGACACGGCCGCTGAACTGTTGAATCTTTATGCCGTCCGCGAAGCAAGAACCGGCTTCAAGTTTGAATTAAAACGTTCAGATTACGAAGCTTTCTGTGAGGGATTCGAGTTCGAAGAAACGCCTGATCAAGCCGAAGCCATTCGGCGGGTTATCGACGACATGGAAAGCGGTCGCCCGATGGATCGGCTCGTGTGTGGCGACGTCGGGTTCGGCAAAACAGAGGTTGCGTTAAGAGCCGCCTTCATCGCTGTGATGAATGGGAAACAAGTTGCGATCCTCTGCCCGACAACATTGCTTGCAGAGCAACATGCGGAAACCTTTTCAGATCGTTTTGCAGCCTGGCCGATTTCTGTGCGTGAAATTTCACGCTTTCGAACAGGAAAGGAGACAAAAAGCGTTCTAGACGGTCTTGCCTCGGGATCTGTCGATATTGTGATCGGCACCCATAAATTACTCTCTGACACTGTTCGCTTCAAACGCCTCGGTCTTGTCATTGTCGATGAAGAACACCGGTTTGGGGTGAGGCAAAAGGAACGCTTAAAGGCACTGAGAGCCGAGGTTGACATCTTGACGCTCACGGCCACTCCGATTCCAAGAACGCTTGCCATGAGTCTTGAGGGAATCCGAGACTATTCGGTCATTGCAACAGCTCCTGAAAAGCGGCTTGCCATCAAAACGTTTGTACGTCCTGAGTCGGATGATTTGATCCGACAAGCCGTGATGCGCGAACTCAAGCGCGGCGGTCAGGTCTATTTCCTCCATAACGAAGTTGAAACGATTGAATATCGTTTAGAACGCCTCAAGCAATTATTGCCGGAAGCTCGTATCGGACTTGCCCACGGACAAATGCCGGAACGGGATCTTGAGGCTGCAATGCGGGCTTTCTATCAGCAGCGCTACAACCTGTTGCTCTGCTCAACGATCATCGAAAACGGCATCGATGTTCCCAATGCAAACACAATCATCATGCACCGAGCCGACAGACTCGGTCTGGCACAACTGCATCAACTCCGCGGCCGTGTCGGGCGCTCACACCATCAGGCTTACGCCTACTTGCTGATTCCCGGAGAAGACTGCATTACAAAAAATGCGCAAAAACGACTCGATGCCATTCAGCATCTTGAAGATCTCGGAAGCGGCTTTTACCTTTCCATGTACGACCTTGAGATCCGAGGTGCCGGCGAAATTCTCGGCGAAGAGCAAAGCGGCGAAATTTCCAAGGTCGGCTTTGAACTCTATACGCAGATGCTTCGGGATGCCGTGGATTCACTGAAATCCGGCAAAACAGTTCCGCTAGAACATCCGTTCGACTCGCTGTCTGAAATCAATCTTCACATGAGCGCCCTCCTGCCGGATGACTATGTTCCGGATGTTGCCAACCGTCTTGCCCTTTACAAGCGCTTAGCGTCTGCGCACGACATCACGGAACTTGAGCACATTATCGATGACCTGTCGGATCGGTTCGGAAAACTCCCTGAACAAGCTTTGGCTCTCATCGCCGTGCATCGGCTTCGAATTCATTGTCGAACATTAGGCATTCGAAAAATTGATGCCGCAGACGCAACGATCCTCTTTACTTTTGACGATCATCCGCATTTTGCTCCTCTTGCCCTCGTGCGTCTTTTACAATCCAGACGTGACATGAGAATGATTTCTCCGAACAAATTGAAGTTTTCTGCCACGACTCACGGTCTTGACGACAGGGTTCGGGCGATTCGAATCCTTCTCAACCCTCTTTTAGCAGAAAAAACTGACGCATAACACAAATTACCTGTTCCGAAGAAAAACTATGAGTTCAACCTCTTCTTCACAGTCTGCCTCCATGGAACTTGTCATTGACTTGTCGGCCAAGGCCGGCTCGACGGCAACATTCACCTTTTTTAAGGTTCCGCGTTTAGCGATGGATCAGATCGGTGACATTTCGATTGATTGGGGAGACGGGGTTTTAGAGTACATCGATTGCACAATTTCTGAAGCTGAATTGCAACGAATGGCAAGAGATCCTGAATTCACTGCCGTTCTCACCATTTCGCATCCCCTGATCTCCAAAGAAACGACACGCATTCGGATTTTCACCTCTTCGGGCTGGTTGCCGCTTCGAGCTCTGCCAAAACAAACTGTAGAAATTGAATCCGCATTGCCAACGCTTACAACGGGCAGAACCAATGAGAACGGCATTGTGCTTGCCAGTCGCATCTTGCCCCAGCTTGTCGAAACCGAACCGAAGAAACGAACCCTATTGCAACGCATTCCCAAAGATTTATTTGCGTTCAATCCGAAACTTGAAATTTTCGACAAAGCCTTCTTTTCAAGCAGTATTCGTGAAGTTGACGCCTCGCTGTTTTCCCCGATTCAGAAAATCCGATCCGTCCGAAAACTCTTTTCCGAAAGTGCTTTGACAACTGTTCCGCAAGGACTCTTAAAAGGCGCTTCTTTTGACACCATCTGCACGGAAGCCTTTTCTCAGTGTAAAAATCTCGAACATGTCGAAAACCCCTTCGATTCAGAAGCAATCCCTTTCGTCGTAGACGGTCTCTTAGCCGGGGCAGATCACACGCTTTTTTTCTGGGCTGACGAGACGAGGCGTCCCCAAATGGGTTGGATCCGACCGGCTGCGTGCCCGCAAGATCCGGCTTTTCGCATTGAGTGGCAAGCAAACGGCAAAGAACAACCAGTTCTCGCTTTTTATCCCATTGATCTTGCCCTCGACGGGGATTACATCATTGATTGGGGAGACGGAACGACGCAGACTCTCGATTTCAATGAGCAAGACCTTCTGACGCATCGATGGAAAAAACCCGGACTTTACACAATTTCCCTGCATTCTCCGGCTCCGTATCCGGTGCGGCCGTTTCATTGCTTTGACGGAGTCACCCGAATTCTTGATCCGCTCCCGAGGATGCATCCCCGCGAATTGCGCAACAAAAACGACTTTGCCGGCTGGGCAGCCAATTTCCGTCGTTTAACGTCTGTCTCTGCCGGATTATTTAAAAACAATCCGGAGATAAGAAATCTTGAACAATGCTTTGCCGGCTGCTTGAATCTCGAAGCCATTGATGATGACATTCTGACTCCTCTTAAAGCGCTTTCCTGCGCCGATTCCATGTTTGCCTTTTGCTATACGTTAGAAAGGCTTCCGCAAAGCTACGCATCCTTCCCTCGTAAAACGGAACTTGACTGTTTTACGGAATCCAACAGTCAGAACGGCTCTTGAGGAGTTTCACGGTGACCAATGCTCTAAAACTCGAACTGCTGGTTAAAAAAAGTCACGAAAATGTTCGTTTCCAACTTCTTGCTCGCCAGACGGAAACAGAAAAAACCGTGAATTACCAATTTGACAATGAAGTAGGCTCATGTCTTTGGTCAGCAGAAAAACCGCTCGTTGTTGAATTTTCAGCGCAAAAAGGGCAACACACTCTGACGATCGATATTGAAAATTCGCTTCCCTGCGGCATGTTGACGCTTCCGGAGCAAACGGTTGCGATTTGCGATGAACTTCCGCTTTTAACCGATCCTCTTAGTGAGAAACCGTCTCGACGCGCAACCATCTGGAATCCGCAAACGCCTCCGACAAATCTGGAAAGCATCAGTGAGTCGCTTTTCGTGCGCAATCCGCAACTGATGGATCTGACAGAAACATTTGCCCGTTTGCCGCATTTAAAAGCCATTCCGAAACTTGTCTTCCTAACGCTTCCGAAAGTTCGCATTTTCAACGGACTTTTCCGGGAAAGCGCCATCGAGAGCGTCGAGGGCTCTTTTTTCAGCGCCGCGGTCAATGCCGTCGATTTTCGTTCCATCTTTTTCGGTTGTCGCTTCCTAAAGACAGTGCCGGGCAATCTTTTTGAATGCAACACGAAAGCTTGGTGTTTCGACTCGGCTTTTGAAAAAAGCGGTATCGAGCAGATTCCTCCGGAATTATTTCGCCATGTTTTAACCGGTTCGAGTTTCATCCGTGCCTTTGCCGGCTGTCCCATAAAAGAAGTTCCTGACGGGCTCTTGCAAGGAATCAAACCGATTGACGTCGACGGAATGTTCGAACCGACCGCAATTCTCGATCACGATCCGCTCAGAATCAAAGCCGCTCCGCGATTCCCTCCGTCTTTTTTCACTGACATTCGAATGGCGCGTGGAATTCCGACGCTTTCTGAACAAAAATAATTCCCACTTTGAAGCAACCGCCATGAATATTTACATCGTTCTTTTTTGTGCCATCGCTTTGATGGTTGTTTTGATCCGAAAAAAAGTCCCGATTGGCCCTGCCATTCTTTCCGGCGGTCTGCTTATATGGGGGCTTCTTGACCACAGACCGCAATCGCTTCTTGACGCATTGAAATCAACGCTGACGATGTCAAGAAGCTATGACTTGATTTTCGCTTTGTATTTCGTTGTCTGCCTCGAAATTGAAATGAGGAAAAGCGGCATATTGAACGGCCTTGTGGAATATTTGCATCACATCATTCCGTCCAAAAAGGTAACGCTGGCTGTCATGCCGGCATTTCTCGGAATGCTTCCTTCCATCGGCGGGGCTCGTTTCTCTGCCCCCATTGTTGACACAGTTGCCAAAGATCAGGACATCAGTGCAGAAAACAAAGCGCTCATCAATTACTGGTTTCGTCACGTCATGGAATTTGCCAATCCCATCGTTCCGGGATTGCTCTTAACCTGTGCCATTGCGAATGTTTCCATCAGTTCGCTGATTGTGCATCTTCTCTGGGTCAGTGCCCTCATGTTCTTGATTGGATGGGTGTTGTTTGTTTCACCCCTTAAAATCACAGAACCCGATCAAGAACCTTCGGAAAAAGAACTGGCGAAATACCGCGTCGATTTCATTTTGGCTCTTCTTCCGATTTTCGGTGTCTTTGGCATTTCCATGTTCTGCGGTTTGCCGGCGTCGATCTCAATTTTCATTGTGATTGTCGTTCTTTATCCGATCTTGCGGCTTCTAAACCGAGAAGTTTCGCTACGCGACATCTTTATCGGCGCTATCGAAAAGAGACTGTTGCGTGACGTCGGAATGATTTTGTACTTCATTCAATTGCTTGACGTCAGCGGAGTTCTTGCTCAGATCGTTGCCGGCTTCCATGCTTCTCCTCTGCCGCTTCCGGTCATCTTGGCCTTCATCAGTTTCATTATCGGAATGCTTACCGGTTTGTCACAGGGACATGTCGCCATGATGATGCCGATTGTGGCAGCCGTTGCTCAAGGGTCACTGGATCTGATCGGACTTGTTCTTGTGTTCGGTGTTGCCGGGCAGATGGTTACGCCGACCCATGTCTGCTTAATGATCTCTCTTGATTATTTCAAGGCTGACTTCTTCAAAACACTCAAACAGTGCTTTGTAGCTGAAACACTCCTGTTGCTCATCTTCTCTGCCGTCAGCTGGATGACGTGGAGTTGATCCTTTCGGAGGCATCTCACGTAAGATGCCTCCGGCGCAATCCCGCTTCAGCCGTCTTACAGCGGACGCAGTCCGACGAATACAAATTCTTCTTCCTCGACGGCAGCACGAACTGCCGACTCATCGAGAGGAGCCTCGCTTTGCACGAGTGCTATCTTTGCCGCAAGGTTGACTTCAACTTCTTTCACACCGGGAAGCTTGAGCAGGGCTTTTTTGACCGCTCCGGCGCAATGCTGACAACTCATACCTTCAATTTGCACTTCTGTTTTCATGACACTCTCCTTATGCCTATTTGTTCTCAAAACAGATGACACATCCTCGTTTTTAAGCGGCTTGGGATGCCAGGCGAAAAGACGCAGCGCATTGCCAACGACGCAAAGCGAACTCATACTCATCGCCGCAGCGGCAAACATCGGACTCAACGTCCATCCTGTCATCGGATAGAAAAGTCCTGCCGCCAGAGGAATTCCCAGTAAATTGTAAAAAAATGCCCAGAACAAGTTCTGTCGAATATTGCGCATAACGGAATGCGAAAGCCCTAGTGCGGCCGCAATGTCGCGCAAATGATTGCTCACGAGTACAACATCTGCCGATTCCACAGCGACATCGGTTCCTGCTCCGACGGCCATACCGACATCAGCCTCCACCAAAGAAGGAGCATCGTTGATGCCGTCACCGACAAAAAGCAAATGTTTTCCTTCGCTGCGTAACCGGGAAATCAGCTGCTGCTTTGTTTCCGGCGTCATTTCGCCGTAAGCCTCTCGAATTCCAAGTCTCTTAGAAAGATCAGCAAGAACCTCTTTTGAATCTCCGCTGGCCACCATTGGCCGCAACCCCGATTCTTTCAGTGTTTCCATGAGAGACACGGCGTCCGCTCTCAATTGATCGGTCAATGCAAACCGTGCAACAGGCTTCTTATCGGTGCAAAGAAAAAGAATGGTCTGTCCCGGGGTCGATTCTTTCCAATGGGCAGGCAGTCGCTCTGCCGCCAAATTGAGAGATCGTGCGTTTCCGATCTCAATACGGCGATCTCCGATGACAGCGCTCACTGCCCCGGCCCGAGAAATGTATTCTGTTGCGGATCTTCCCTTTGTTCCTCGTTCTTCAGCGAATCGGCAAATGGCCTTTGCCAAAGGATGCGTCGAAAATCGTTCTGTGCTCCAGGCAAGGCTTAACGCTTCTTCAAGAGACACATCATCAGACGTCTGAACGGAACTGACCTCAAAGTTTCCTTCCGTCAAAGTTCCCGTCTTATCGAAAACAACCGTATCGATGCGGCTCAGTTCTTCAATCGCCGCTGCATTCTTAAAGAAAACACCGTATCGCGCTCCCAATGCGCTCGCAACCGTCACCGCTGAAGGCGTTGCAAGTCCTAATGCGCACGGACAAGAAATTACGAGAACACAAACAGCATTAACAAGGGAGGCTTCCGCAGAATGTCCCAATGCTGTCCAGATCAGAAACGTCAGAACAGCGATCGCAAGAACGATGGGAACAAAGACAGCACTAATGCGGTCTGCTGTCCGTTCGATCGGAGCCTTTGACTCTGAAACCGCGTCAACCAGACTCAGAATCCTCGAAAAACGTGTCTCGAATCCTGCCTGAGTCACACGCATATGAAGCCAGCCGGAAAGAACAACGGTCGCACAGAAAAGCCGATCTCCTTGCCTTTTAACCTGCGGCAAACTCTCACCTGTGAGGGCTGACTCATCCACTTCGGCCTCTCCGGATATCAATTCCCCGTCGGCAGGAATGGATTCTCCCGAACGCACCAAAAGAACATCCTCCGGTTTAATGTCCGAAACAGGCACTCGCGTTTCAACACCCTCTTTGATTCGAACTGCTTCGTCCGGAATTCGAGCTGCAAGACTTTCAAGCGCCGCAAGGCTTTTATCCTTCGCACGCCCTTCAAGCCACTTTCCAACGCCGACGAAGGCATAAATCATCGCAGAAGAATCAAAATAAAGATGATTCAACGCATCTTCAGGAAAGCCCGTTTTCAAATTAAACGCAGAGGCGAGCACATAGAAACTGTAAAGGAAGGAAGCTGTTGACCCGAGAGCAACCAATGAATCCATTGAGGGGGAACGGCGAAGCAAAGCGAGGATTCCCGCTCTCCAATGTTTCCCATTGATAAGCAACACACAGAAGGAAAGAACAGCCTGCAAAGAACCAGAAATCCGCGGCGAGATTCCCATCTTTGTACCGAAGAACACCAGAAGAAAAAGGACGACCGCAACAGTCACCGTCCCAACAAGACTGCGACTCAGTTCTCTAGTGCGTTCTGTCGATCGAGTTGCATTCTCAGCAGGTCGAATTTCATAGCCGGCATTCCGAACGGACTCGAACAGTACCTTTTCTTGAAAGGTGCGCTCATCGGCCTCAATCAGCAATGTTCCGCGGACAAGATTCACGTCGGCCCTGCAAACACCTTGGCATGCGAGACCTACACGAGAAACACGCGAACTGCACGATGCACAGTGCATCCCGCCAACGAGATATCGAAACTTCTTCATAGCCTAAAATCTCAATGAAAATAATTCTCATTCGTGACGTTGATTCTAGCGACTATTCAAAAAAAAGAACCCGCCCGATATCATTACCGAGCGGGGTTTAACCAGTCCCGACGAGGCCTTGACCTCTGTTTGGTTCTTAAGGAGAGTTGAAAGCGAGAACTGTTTCTCTGCCTTCGTTCCGAACTATACGAGAGAACGTGTCATTTTCCTATAACTCAAAAGAACTCTTCTCTCTAGTCCTTTCGGGTTAGTAGTAACCCGCAACCCTTTCGTGCTAAACCGTAAGAGACTGCAACACAGTTTTGCCAGAAGAAAAATTTTTCAAAAAGTTTTCCTATAAACCATCCCCGCGTACTTTGCTCTTGCACAATCTGTCTAGTGCGTCGTGCGGCGAATCACCCAATTGCCCAAGCATTGGAAGACGCTGATGATAGCCAGAATAATCAGCACTGTTAACCAGATCATATCGCGGTAACCCATCTGATACCCATAGCGAATCGCAAAGTCACCGATACCACCCGCACCAATTGCACCGGCAATGGCCGTCAAGCCGACAAAACTCACAAAAGTGATCATCGTTACACGTGTGATTCCGGGAATACTTTCCTTCAGGTACACGCCAAAGATGATCTGTCGCGGAGAAAAACCCATAGCTTCGCTCGCTTCGATCAGCCCGTGATTTACATCCGACAACACAGATTCAATCTGACGAGCAAAGAAAGGAACCGTCCCGAAAGTCAGTGCCACAAACGACCCCGTCACACCAGACCCCGTCCCCACCAAAAAGCGTGACAACGGAATCAGAAGGACAATCAAAATAATGAAGGGAATCGAACGAATAATGTCGATGGTTCGATCAAGGCACGTAAAGAGGATGCGATTTTCCAAAATTCCTCCGGAGCGTGTTGTTACAAGCAACACTCCAACAGCAATACCCAGCACCCAAGCAATGGATCCTGACACAGCGATCATCGTAAATGTCTGTTCAAGTGAACGGAGCAGTTCCCCGCTTAAGCGATCTAAATTCGGCAGCACCGTCTGCAAAAATTCCATTTTTATTTCACCTCCTCAATCGCTACATCCTGTGCTTTGATGTATGCCACAGCCTTCTGCAAGCTATCGGCGTCTCCGTCCAGCGTTACCGCAAGTTTTCCGAGCGGCGTCCCCTTGAGCATTTCAATGTTGCCGAAGATGATGTTCGCAGTGACGCCAAATCGCTTATAAAGCTCCGTCATCAACGGTTCGCCGGCACATTCTCCTGCATAGGTCAGAAGGTACACCGGATGTCCCGCTGCTACTCCAGCCCCGCCCGGTTCATCCAACATGTCGTAGAGATCGTCAACGTTACTCGCAGAATCAATAAAGCCCTTCGTCACCGGTGCCTTGGGATGAGCAAAGATATTGAGAATGGAGCCTTCTTCCACGACGCGCCCGTGTTCCATCACTGCGGCACGATCGCATATGAATTTCACCACCGACATCTGATGCGTGATCACCACAATGGTGATCCCCAAACGGGCATTGACTTCGCGTAAAAGCTTCAAAATTGAACGCGTCGTCTTCGGATCCAGCGCACTCGTTGCCTCATCACACAACAGCACCTTGGGATCGTTCGCCAACGCTCGGGCAATGGCCACGCGTTGTTTTTGTCCGCCGGACAACTGCGACGGATAAGATGACGACTTATCCGTCAGCCCCACCAATTCCAGCAACGATTGAATCTTGGCGTGGCGCTCCGTTTCCGTTAACTTCGTAAGCTTCAGCGGCATTTCAATGTTTTCATACACCGTACGGCTTGGCATCAGATTAAAGTGTTGGAAAATCATGCCGATTTTCTGACGTACGCCACGCAGAGCCTTCGCATCGAGCCGCGTAATGTCCGTACCATCAATCACCACTTCACCCGACGTAGGACGCTCCAAAAGATTGATGCAGCGCACAAGTGTTGATTTGCCAGCACCGGAAAAGCCGATAATTCCGAAAACTTCGCCTTTTTTGATGTGCAGCGACACATCGTTGACAGCCGTTACCGTGCCCGACTTCGTCTCAAAGCGCTTAAGAATGTGTCTTAGTTCAATCATATTTTTAGGCATTGAGTTGATTCTTTACGTTCTCTGCGTGTTCCCGTTGAATAGCCGACAAAAGTTTCGGTTCTTCAAGGAGACGCAACGCTGTCCCTGCCAATGCATTGGCTCCCAATTCAATCGATGCAAGACCCATCGCTGAGCAAGCGGCCGCTTTAAATTCTTCGCTGTGCCCCGCAACGTATACCGGACTGATGCGGATATTGGGCTGAATAGTGGGAATGACTTGACTTACATTTCCGACATCCGATGAACCAATGCCCTTTTTCGTCGATGCGGGTTCAGCAACTTCTCCTAACTTAGCCAACTCTTCCGCATAGACCGCATCAAAAGACGGCGTCAGAACCGTGTTTTCCACCCGATTCTGACTGGGCTTCATCGATCCCGTTGCTCCCGTAGCAAGCGCTGCGCCTTCAACAATTTTTTCGACCTTGCGGTAAATCTCGTCTAATCGCGGCGCCGTAGCGGCACGCAAATAGAATTTAGCCGCTGCGTATTCGGGCACGACATTAGGAGCCACTCCGCCATGAGTAATAATGCCGTGGATGCGCACATCACTCGTTAAATGTTGCCGCAAGGCATTAACGGCGTTATAAACCAGAATCACGGCGTCTAACGCATTAATTCCTTTTTCCGGCGCACTCGCTGCGTGCGATGAACGCCCGTGAAATTCAATATCAATCGGAGCGCAACCCAACGAGGGAGTTGTCAACGTGTGTCCTGCGCTGCTCGGATGAGCACAAAGCGCCACATCCACATCCTTAAAAAGACCGCAGCGCACAAAACTCGCCTTAGCACTCCCGTTTTCTCCTCCTTCTTCCCCAGGCGTGCCATAGACACGGATTTCACCCCCGACTTCTTCAATCACGGATTTGAGTGCTACGGCAGCCAAAGAGCTCGTCGCCCCGAAAAGATTGTGCCCGCAGGCGTGCCCGATCCCGGCCAACGCATCGTACTCAGCCAAAAACACCACGGCAGGACCGGGTTTATGACTCTTAAAACTGGCGACAAATCCCGTCGGATGTCCTGCGACATCTTGCACAACGGAAAACCCATCTTCCTGCAGTAATTTGCCTAATGTTTCTGCTGCAAAATACTCGTGATTACTTGTTTCCGGATGCTGATGGATGGCAATCGCTGCCGACTGATACGCTGCCAACCGTTCGTGAGCCTTGTTGTGAATCGTTACTCTTAGATCCATGATCGTTCGTCCTAGATTTCCGAAAGCCTTCATTTTTCTACCCTAAAGAACAGGGCTTGAGCCGTGAACTGACAAGAATGGGGCGATTGAATCGATATTCAATCGCCTGACTCTTTCTATTATTTGAGGTTGTATTTATCCGCTCCATCCCATGCCGGCACATAGGCTCCCTTGTAGGCGTCCTTCAAGCACTGAGCGACGTTTTCCTGTTGATAGGCGTTCACCACCTTGATGTATGTCGGATTCTTCACATCCGCATCGCGCGCCACGATGACGTTTACCAATTGACCCACATAGGGATTTTGTTTCGGGTCGATGTTTTCCGAGAAGATCGAATCTTTGTAGGGATCCAACTTGGCCGTGAAAGCGTTGCCGCCGTTAATCACTGCAGCCGATACGTCCGGGAGAAGATTGGCGAGCATACCCGATTCCGCTTCCAGAATTTCAATCTTGACGTTGTACTTCGTGATGTCCGTCTTATTGGGTACAAATCCCTTGGCCGGGTCGACTTCAATCAAACCGGCCGCTTCCAACAGTTTTAATGCACGACCGCCGTTGGTAAGGTCGGCCGGAATCGCAATCTTGTCGCCGTCCTTGAAGTCTTCAAGCTTACTTACCTTCGCTTTGTTGTTAAAAATACGCAACGGCGTCACTATCGTATCGCCAATCGCCGATATTTTGTAGCCGTTGCGTTTGATGTCGTTGGCTAGATAGGCCTTGTGCTGAAAGGCATCAAGATCAATTTCCTTATCTGAGAGTGCGCGGTTCGGCGTCGCGTAGTCTGAGTACTTCACCAATTCCACCTTAATCTTGTCCTTGGCAAGATTTTGGTTCACAACCTCCCATTGAGCGTTGTATTCGCCTACAACACCGATCTTGACCACTTGAACGTCACTCTTGACGTCATCGCCGCAGCCCGTGAGTCCTAATGTCAAAGCTGAAAGTGTCGCAAAAACACAGATTGATTTTTTAAACTGAAATGTCATGATAAAAATCCTTTTAAAGGGGAAACAACTAAAAAAAGGGACAACAAGAGAAAGACGTCAGGCAACAAAGCCATCCGTCGTAATCGAAGCGGCGCAACCGCTAATGGGAAATTCAACGCGTATGAAAATCGTTACGGTGCGGCGCTTAGAGAGAGCGACACATTCGCATGAAGCACACATTGCGTGTGTTCAAAACAAAATTTTCACGGTCGAAAAACATGCTGTATAACTTTAAATGAATCAAGTTCAAGTATCAGACAACCAGATTCAGGAAGTTGGTCGTCTCGTCGGAAATACATGCTACCGAATTCCCCAAAAAAATGTCTAGGTAAAACCTCTGTGCTTATGTTGTCTTCCATCAAACATACGTGAATCAAAAGGTAAGGAACGCCACGTCGCGTGAATTTCATCTCAACGCTAATTCTCCTTTCGAACGGAAATCTTTCCTTTTTCCCTGATTCTGCGTCTTCTGTCCAAGGAGATGAGCAAGGGAAAGTTCCAGAAAAAAAAGAAGCAACAAGATTTACTCTCGCTGCCTCTTCTTTTTCCTTCTCCCGCCTAAAGCCCAACGTCAGAGAGCCATTAGCCGGGAGGTCAGATATCAACCAACACTGTCAATCAAAATGTCGGAAACACTGCGCCCTTGTACTGCTTGATAATGTAGTCACGAACAGTCGCGGAACGCATCACTTGAGCGAGCTTTCCAAGAGCTTCGCGGTTATCGCCCGTTCGAATCACAACCACATTAGCGTACGGAGAATCGGAACTTTCGATGAAGAGAGAATCCTTTGTCGGGTTCAGACCAACACCAAGTGCATAGTTCGAATTGATCACTGCGAGCGTAACGTCATCGAGCGCACGCGGAAGAACAGCGGCCTCCATTTCAACGATCTTGATCTGATGCTTGTTGTCAATGACGTCTGCCGGCGTTCCGTTAATACCGACACCGGCCTTCAGACCAAACAGCCCGGCGTCAGCCAACACTTTAAGGGCTCGTCCGCCATTTGTCGGATCATTCGGAATAGCCACCTTGGCTCCGGCGGGAATCGACTTCAGATCCTTGATCGTCTTGGAATAAACAGCCATCGGTTCAATATGAACGCTGCAGAGAACAGAGAGGTTCAGCTTCCGATCCTTTGCAAAGCTCTCGAGATAAGGAACGTGTTGGAAGTAATTGGCATCAATTTCCTTATCGGCAAGCGCCAAATTAGGTTTGATGTAGTCCGTAAACTCAACAACTTTAAGGTTCACGCCGAGTTTCTTCAACTCAGGGGCCGCTACCTTCAAGATATCTGCATGCGGAACGGGCGTTGCGCCAACCGTAATTGTTTCTTCTTTTACAACATTCTGCTGCGTCTCAGCCTTCTTGTCGCCGCATCCAGTCAATGCAAGCGTCAAAGCCGAGCAAGCCGCCAAAATAAATAATGATCGTTTCATACCGTCACCTTCCTTCTTATAGGAGAACCATGATGAGCGTGATTGTAATGTGCCTCAAAAAACAGCAAAGCGGATTTCGACTCTTTCTTGCCCTTTGTCTCAATTCCTAGGATGAAACGCCTAAATGTCGAGATCAACATCATCCCCGTGAGCTTCCATCCACTGGCGACGCCCTTGAACTTCTCCTTTCGCCATAAGGAGCGTCATGACCGCATCTGTCTCGCCCTTTTGCAACATTCCCAATGTCACTGGAAGCAAATGCCGAGTGTCCGGATGGAAAGCCGCTTCAGCAAGTTGTTTTTCACTCATTTCACCGAGACCTTTGAACCGCGAAATATTCAATTTTTCTAATTTAAAGCCATCTTTTTCCAACTTTGAAAGAACGCGTTTCAATTCTTTGTCATCTGAGCAATAAATCTTCTTTTCGGCCTTCTTCCCGACTTTCGGCACATCCACGCGGTAAAGCGGAGGCTGGGCAATGAAAACGTGCCCTTCACTGATCAGTTTTGGAAAATGCCGGTAAAAAAGAGTCAGAAGCAACACCTGAATATGACTTCCATCGACATCCGCATCCGCAAGAATGCAGACCTTGCCGTAGCGCAAGCCTTTAAGATCAATCGGATCGTCCAATTGGTGCGGATCCACGCCGACAGCAACGGCAATGTCATGAATCACCTGTGAAGCAAAAATTCTGTCCGCATCAACTTCCCACGTATTAAGGACCTTTCCGCGTAAAGGCAAAATGGCTTGGTACTGTTTGTCTCGCCCCTGTTTCGCGGTGCCTCCGGCGCTGTCTCCCTCAACAAGAAAAATTTCGTTTCGATCGATGTCAGTTGATTCACAGTCCGTCAGTTTCCCTGGTAAGACAGCGACGCTTGATCCGCGTTTCTTTTCAACCTTTTTCATTTGCCGCTGGCGAGAAAGAGCCTGTCTGTTGACGAGTTCTGCAAGCTTCTTGCCCTCCTCAAGATGAGCATTAAGCCAAATCTCAAACTGCGGTCTGACAAAACTCGAGACAAGCCTGAAAGCATCTCGGCTCGTCAGTTTCTCTTTCGTCTGCCCCTGAAACTGCGGATCCAGTGATTTTGCAGACAAAATAAAACTCGCTCGGGCAAACACGTCTTCCGGCAAAAGTTTGACGCCCTTGCTCATCAAGCCGTGCGCTTCCATAAAGGCGCGCATGGCTCCGAAAAGTCCGTCTCGCAAACCCGCTTCGTGCGTTCCGCCGGCTGGTGTCGGAATGAGATTAACGAAACTTTCACGCACGAGTTGACCAAACTCTGTCCAAAGAACAACCCAAGCCGCTCCCTCGCCTTCGTTAAATCCGTCTGTTTCTGCATCCGCCCATCCTTGCGCTTCAAACGGTTCAATTAAAAGCGGTTCTTGCACCTGGGTCAAAAGATACTCATGCAGTCCGCCCTCATATCGCCAATTTTGTTCGCCGCCATTCTTTTCGTTTAGGAAACTAACGCGGCATCCGGGCAACAAAACAGCTTTACTTTTCAGAAGACGAACAAGTTGCGGAATCGAAATTTCTGCACTGTCAAAATATTGAGGATTCGGAACACAGACGACTCGAGTTCCCGTGTGATACTTTGAACGCGTATTCGTAACCTCTTCCAAAGGACGCGTCACAAACCCGTTTTCAAATCCAATTTCATACTGCTTTCCGTCGCGCCAAACTGTGACCTGCATGGAAAGACTTAGCGCATTCGTCACTGAAACGCCGACGCCGTGCAATCCGCCAGAAAAACTATAAGCTCCGCCGTCTGCCTTATTGAATTTGCCACCGGCATGCAAATGCGTAAAAACCAACTCAACCGTCGGGATGCCCTCTGTGGGATGCATCCCCGTCGGAATGCCGCGGCCGTTGTCTTCGACGCAAATGGCACCGTCACGCGAAAGCACTAATCGGATGCTGTCGCCGAAGCCGGCAAGAATTTCATCACTTGCGTTGTCGAGCACTTCCTGAATAATGTGAAGCGGACTATCCGTAAGCGTATACATTCCCGGACGTTGCTTGACAGGTTCAAGACCTTTAAGCACCTGAATGGATGACTCCTCGTATTTCTTGGAGTTCTTACGTACAGCCATGATCTACCTCACGAAACAATGCGACCCCCACCGTTTAGTGAGATGTCGGCAGAAAAATCTATATCTTGTGCTGGCAAAGAGGGGAATTTTAGCCCAAAGATACAAATTGACGGCGGTTTTAGCGCTTTAATCGGCACTTTCCGTCTTCTCGGGATTTGTCGATGTTCTTTCCGGAAGCCGCAGCCAGGCCTGAAACATTGCAATGCTTGCCGCAAGGAAGACCGGTCCCAGAACGAGGCCCAAGAAGCCAAACGAAAGCAAACCGCCGAAGACTCCTAAGAACACCAAAGCCAACGGCAGACTCGTCCCGCGGCTGATTAAAATCGGCTTTAAAAAATTATCGACCGATGAAACAGCCAAAAGCCCCCAAAGGCAAAGAAATATCGCCATTCCGGGCGAACCTGTTGCATAAAGCCACAAGGCCACCGGCAACCAGACTAAAGGCGGGCCGACAGGAATGACGGAGAGAACGCACACGGCAAAAGACAAAAGCACGACGCCGGGAGCGCCGACGATCAGAAAGCCGATTGCGGCAACAAGCCCTTGACCAATGGCGGTTCCGACAACGCCGAAGACGACTGAACGCGTTGTATTGAGAAGGATGGAACTGAATTCAGCAGCAAGCCCGCCGGAAACTTTATCCAAGATACGCTTCATGTGCCCGGCAAGAAAATCGCCGTCCCGATAAAAGAAAAAGGAGATGAAGGCAACCAACGAAATTTGAAGCAATCCGTTTCCAACACCGAGTGACAGAGAGACGAGCCAAGAGGTAACCGGATCCACTGCTGTTTGAAATATGGAATTGACGGCGTCCAAATTAATGATGCCGTCAGCAAAAACCTGCTTTAAATATTCCCCTAAATACGGAACAGAGGCCAGCCAATCCGGAATCGGCATCCCAGACATCAGCCAGTGCTTTGTCCACCGAATGACAAGCGGAATCTGCTGAGCAAGAACAGCACAGAGGATATAAATTGGGATCAGAATCGTAACGATCATGATTCCAATCATGAGGCTGGCCGTGAGCGTCTTATGCCCGATGAAACTGTTGCGAGCCCTCGTGTAATACGGCCAAGAGACAACCGTCAAGACGGCAGAAAACATAATGGCAGTAAGAAACGGCTGAAGCACCATGAAGCATCCGAGAAGGATAAATGCACCGAATGCGATTCGGATGAGTACATCAATTCGATCTCTGAGCATGAATGCGCCCGCCTTCACAGGAGTGTGAAATTTACTGTTGTTGCTCATCATCCTAGCAGAAATTTTTCACAAAACAGCCAAAATGGAGAATGGAGGAAAACTCGATTAATATTGCGCTTTGCTTTTGCACCGCCGTAGTTCAACTGGATAGAACGATGCCCTCCTAAGGCGTAAATCTGGGTTCGAGTCCCAGCGGAGGTGCCAAAACGCACATCCTTCGATCTCCAATCTATCCGCAAACCACTGATTTCATTCAAGAATCTTTGCGGGGACGGTGTTATTTAAATTTTCATAATCTCCCGCCGATAGTGCTTCAACTCATCAATCGACTCAAGGATGTCACTTAGTGCCTCGTGACGCGTTGACTTTTTAAACGAAGCAACAGCCTGCGGCTTCCAACGTCGGGCAAGTTCTTTTAACGTCGACACGTCAATGCTTCTGTAATGGAAAAAGGCTTCCAATCGAGGCATCCAGCGAGCCATGAAACGTCGATCCTGTCCGATCGTATTTCCGCACATCGGCGACTTGCCGGCGGGAACGTATCGAGAAAAGACCTCCAAACAGAGATCCGTCGCCTGCTCCTCATCAATCGTACTGGCGAGAACGCGATCCACAAGCCCGGATCGCGTGTGTGTCGCCGTGTTCCACGCATCCATATGCGTCATCGTGTACTCGTCTTGGTGAATGGCAATCACCGGACCTTCATGCAGCACATTGAGTTGTGCGTCCGTGATCACAGCCGCGATTTCAATGACGCGATTAATCTCGGGCTGCAGCCCAGTCATTTCCATGTCGATCCAGATTAAATTACTCTCGCCGTATGTTTCGGCTCTTGCGCTTTCTGTCATCGTTTAAGAAAATATCTTCGTGTGAAGTACAAAAAATTATCCGAAGTCGTTATTCTATTGGCTTATCTTGCATTTGAGACATTGATTGTTCATGACAGAGATCGCTGCCGTTTTAAAAATTACCTTTTTGGCGCTCATTGTCTTTTATATCTGCATTCAAGTTGCCCTTCTCATCTCCGAGGTTCGTTCAGCAGAGCACGCCGCCGATGTGCTTCCTCGAGCGTTTCTCGGAAAAGTAAGCCTTGAACAACACAGAAAAGCCATTGATTTCACCGCAGAAATTGTGCAGAGCGACACGATCAATGCTCTCATAGGGGCTGGCATCGCGCTGCTTTTCACCTTTGGGGGCGGCATTGACATTCTGTGGGCCTTCATCAGCGTCTTATCGGATCAAGGCCTCATCCCACAGTTTGTGTTTGTCATGCTCATCCTTCTTATTCTGTCTATCGTTGACCTTCCATTCGATTGGTGGAGAAATTTCCGAATTTGGGAACGTTACGGAATGGAAAGAACCGATGCGAAACAATGGATCCGCACACGAATCCGAACGACAGCCGTTGGCTGGTTAGCGGATATGCCACTGTTTTTCATTTTGCTGCTCGTTTTAAATCTGAGTTCCTATTTCTGGTGGATTTTCTGCCTTGTTGTCAGTTTTAGTTGGTTCCTTTGGCATGAATACATCTACCCGAATTGGGTCGTCGGTTTCTCAAAGAAAGCGACACCCATGCCAAACGACTCTCTGAGACGCCGTCTTCAGTCGTTGCTCTCCGAACAAGGATTTTCCAATACAAAAATCGTTACGTGCACACGACCGAAGCAACTCGTACACTGCAATGCCATCCTTGCCAAACGCGGTTCTGAAACACGCCTTGTTCTTTTTAATCACATTCTGACTCAACTTTCTGAAGAAGAAGTTCTCGCCGTGACGGCCAATGCGGTTGCCCGTGTTGCACACTGGCACCACTTTGCCCGCTGTCTGCTTTTTTTCCTTCTGAATTGCCTGTTCTGGTGGGGCTTTGCTTGGCTTTCGGAAAAAACCTATTTCTACGAAGCTTTGGGCATTCATCCTGCCGTTGCGCTCGCCAACGGCGCTGTCATTCCCGGTGTTTTGGTCGCTATCGCCATTACGGTCTTCCCAATTATTCTCTATCCGTTCATCTTCTTCGTGCATATGTTCACGCGCATGCTCGAATACGATGCTGATGCATACGTTGTACAGACAGTTGGCAGCATTCCTCTTATAAATACCATCGTTAAACTGCACACAGATTATCGGAACTCATTAACGCCGAACCGACTTTATTCCCTTGCCAATCACCGTCGGCCGCATGTCACCCACCGCATTATTGCCGCAGAGGCTGAAGCTGGAAAACTGCGCCGCCTTGCCCTGAAAGCCCGGCAAGAGAAACTCCGAGATCGTCAATCGCTTTTCAACAGCATTCTCCTAAAGCGCGAAACCGAACGTCTGTCCGAGGATCGGCACACCGTTCAACTTAAACAAGAACAGTTGCAGGAAGCCAAAAATTTGCTTAACCGAACATATACCACTCTGAATAACTAGGTATGAAAGAAACTTTCTCGCTTGTTGCCCGCATCGTTGCTTCGCACGGTCGCATATTTTTTGTTTCCGATGAAAAAGGGACAATTTATGAGGCCAGCCGAAGCGGGAAAAAAAACGATGCTGTCGTTGGAGACATCGTTGAGTGCTCTGCTCCTGTTTCAGGAAAAGTTTCTATCCTGGCTGTACGAGAAAGAAAAAATCGGCTTTTTCGAAGCGACAAATGGCGCACTAAAACTGTTGCTGCCAATCTGGATGCCGTAGCCATCGTTTTCGCATCACGTCCCACCTATAACCCGTGGTTTGTTTGGAAAGCGATTGTTGCTGCTCGGGCAGAGGGTATCCAGACAATTATCGTTAAAACAAAAACGGAACTTGCAGAGAACGGAGATCAAACAAAACGCTTTGTTCAAGAGCTTGAACACATCGGAGAAACAGTTTTACAAGTTTCCGCTCTCTCAGAACCGGAACTCACCCGCGAAGTTCTGGCGAAAAAATTCTCCCAGAAAACGATCCTTCTTGTCGGGCAGTCCGGCATGGGCAAAAGCACGCTCCTTAACACGCTATGCCCCGATGCGAATGCCCGCACACGAGAATTCTCTGTTGCCCTAGACAACGGCAAGCAAACGACGACAGAAACTCGCCTTTTCCCCGTAACAATCGGGCAAGAACGGTTTGAGCTGATTGACAGTCCCGGTTTTCAAGAGTTCGGCGTCTCTCATCTGACGCGAACCGACGTTCTTCGAGCGATGCCCGACATTGCAGGATGTGTCTGCGGATGTCGTTATTACAACTGCACGCATACTCACGAACCGGGCTGTTCTGTTCTCAAGGCACTCGAAGAAAACCGAATCAGTCAGGCAAGACACGACTTTTACACGTGGATGATTGAACACGCTGTTGAGAGTTAGCAACTGAATTTCAGAAAAAGTCAAATAAATCAAATACAAGCAGTTTTTCTGTTCTAATAAAGCATGACTGAAGAGTGCGACTTCTTACAAAAAAACACCACAACAATGGTTTCAAAAGCCCTAAAATGCGACCGAAGAGTATTTGCTTTGTCCCATGATCGGATCAAGCTGTATTTTCGTTATTTGCGTGGTTAAACTCGAGGTTTGACTGCGTAAGTTTTTTGGTTCTACTAGGAGTTAAAACAAAAATGAAAGCACCCATTCGTGTTGCTGTTACTGGTGCTGCCGGTAATATCGGCTACGCCATCGTCTTCCGTATTGCTGCCGGCGACCTGTTCGGACCGGATCAGCCTGTGATTTTGCAGTTGCTCGAGCGCGTTTCCCCTGATTCCATGACCAAGTTGCAGGGTCTGCAGATGGAATTGATGGACTGCGCCTTCCCGACATTGGCCGGAATGGTTCTGACAACGGATCCGAAAGTCGCCTTCAAAGATGCCGAAGCTGCCTTCTTGATCGGCTCTCGTCCGCGTTCCAAGGGAATGGAACGTGCCGAATTGCTTGAAGCAAACGGCGCCATCTTCACGGAACAGGGCAAGGCTCTCGACGAAGTTGCAAGCCGCAACGTGCATGTCCTCGTTGTCGGCAATCCGTGCAATACAAACTGCTACATCGCCATGAAGTCGGCTCCGCATCTTTCTCCGAAGTGCTTCTCTGCGATGCTCCGTCTTGATCACAACCGCTCTCTCGCACAGCTTTCCGAAAAGACTGGCAAGCCCGTCACTTCCATGAAGAAGGTTTGTGTTTGGGGCAACCATGCTCCTTCGATGTACTCGGACATCCGCTTTGCCACAATCGACGGCAAGCCCGCTACCGAATGCGTCGATCAAGATTGGTACCGCAACACCTACCTGCCGACAGTCGGCAAGCGCGGCGCCGCTGTGATTGAAGCCCGCGGCGCAAGTTCTGCAGCTTCCGCTGCATCCGCTGCAATCGATCACATGCGCGATTGGTTCCTCGGAACAAACGGCGAATGGGTTTCTATGGGCATTCCGAGCGACGGTTCCTACGGTGTTCCTGAAGGCATCGTCTGCGGCATGCCTGTCATCTGTGACGGCAAGGGCGACTACGAAATCGTTAAGGGACTTCCGTTTGACGAATTCAGTCAGTCCAAGCTTGATGTAACAGTCGGCGAACTCAAGCACGAAGCTGACTTGATCAAGCACCTGTTCTAATCTGTTTGAGCTCTGTCACAAGAAAGCCTGTCGCGTCAGTTGCCGGCAGGCTTTTTTAACTGTATGAATGATCGACTTCTCTCCCTTCCCGCCTTGCCCCTGATCCGTCTGTTATTGGCGCAGACAAAAATCTTTTCTTCTGAGCAAAGAAAGAAAAGTTTTATTCCAGATACAAACATTCTGCTTGATCTGCTCTACTGGAAAGACCCCCGAGTGAAACAGTTGAATGAGGCGGTTCAAGCCAGGGAAATGATTGCCGTGTACAGTGAAGAAACTCTCGCTGAATTTGCGGATGTCTTATCCAGGAAACCTTTTTCTCTTACCCTTGGCGATACAGAGAAGCTCATTCGCGAGGCACTTCGTTTTGGAGTGATTGCAACCGATCCCGAACAGGCGTGCCCGATCCGATGCAAAGATCCGGACGATCAAAAATTCATCAATCTCGCTTTCTTTCACCATATCCCGCTGATTCTCTCACGGGATAAACTTGTGCTCAAAACAAATCGAAAACTGTCCGTTCACGGCATCCGCGTAACCGAAGATCTCGATTCCGTGATTCCTGCGAAGTCCGCCTAATCAAAGACTCGTTTTATCTTTTCGGCTTTTGTTGATCAGAGCGATTTCGCGTCATTTTTCTTTGAACGGGCACTTCCGGCTTTACCTCTTCGGCCTTCCGGTTTTCCGAATCGTTGATGCCTGCCGCCGTTTTAGCTGTTTGAGCAGCATCACGAATCACATCAATCATGGCTCGAATGAGTTCGGAAACGTCCTTCACCCAACCATCTACTTTTGATGTAAAAGCAGACATAATCGCTTTTACATCTTCCGGACTCACGGCATATGCCGTCAAAAGAGCAATTAAGCAAACCGCTGCCATGGCAAACGCCGTTGCTACAGCGAAGCACAGCACACTTGCCACAGCCATGGTCATGACAATAAGCACAAGCGTCTTAATCAGTTTCACAAGGCATCTCCCGAAAACAACGGTCAAAGAATAGCGGCTCTCTTAATCCCACATCAAATCACAGTGCGGTGCTGGTAAAGGTGAACAAGTACCAAAGCGGCAAAGGTCCAGCCGAAAAAGGCGTGTTTTGAACGACCGAGAGCCAACATGACAACACTTGCTACTCCTGCGGCAAGCATCAGTCTGTTCTGTGTCACTCGGCGACTCCTTGCCGATTTTTTTTGATCCGGAGCGAGAAACGGCGCCAAGAAATCCAAGCCGGCATGCGTCGCGCCTTTTGCGGCTTGAATAGCTTTGCTCTTAAGCGCCGTTTTGTCTGCAAAAAAATCTGACTCCGTTTCCTCCTCGGAACTCGGAATGAAAGCACTCCAAAATGAAAGATATTGCAAAAAATCTTTTTCTGTAAGTGCCTTGGGATCCCACGTAAGAAGCAGACTTCCCACCTGAGGATTAATCACGCAACCGGTCATTCCGGCGGCAGACTTTACCGTCTCAATGATGAGTTCTTGCGTCTCCTTATCAATCCTTTTGAGCTCAGGATGCCGTAAACGAAGACGTCCGGGCACATAAGAACGAATATGTTTTTTTAGTTCTTCGATCATCCCTATTCACCTCCGGTTTTTACTGCTGTAAGTTTCTCTGTCGCCGCTTGTCCTTTCTCCGTTTCAGGAAGTATCGAAAGGAGATCGGAAACTTGTTGCACCCATCCTTTGGGATCCAAATGCGCTTCTGCAGGAGACCTCATCGCATTTAGGCACACGCCAATCGTCGTCAGATTGTGAAGGACGGCACCCAAAGCCGGCGTCAAGATTCCGAAAAGACCTCCGGCCATAAAACCCGTATTCAACCCGATGGAGAGGGCAAAATTCTGTTTTATACGATGCATGCAGGCACGTCCGAGATCAATTGCAAACAGCAAATCCGTCAGACTGTTGTTTGTAAGAACAACATCTGCCACTTCCTGTGCAATATCACTGCCTTCTTTTAGCGTCGCTCCCACGTCAGCACTCGAGAGCGCAGGGCTGTCATTGACACCGTCCCCGATCATAAGAACTTTGCAACCCTGTTTCTTGAGTTCAAGAACATGGCTTGCTTTTTCTGAGGGAAGAACCTGAGAACGGAATTCCTTGATCCCGAGTTGCTGTGCAACATTTCTGGCCGTCCGATCATCGTCGCCCGTCAACATCACGATGCGTTTAATTCCGCGACGCCGTAATTGGGCGATCACCTCCTTAGATTCCTGACGCAACGGATCAACAATACCGAGAATTCCAACGAGTTTGCCTCCCTGAGCCATATAAAGAACTGATTTTCCGTCGGCAGCGAGCCGTTCGACATACGGCAAACCGGCTGAAACGTCCACCTTTTCGTCTTCTTCAACAAAATGGCGAGAGCCAATAATGACCTTCTTCCCATCAACGGATGAACAAATGCCGTGCGCTACGATGTACTTAACTTCTGAATCATGCTCTTCGTTGTAATGGCTCACACCCTGCTCTTCCGCCGCCCGCACAACAGCACGCGATGCCGGATGCGGGAAATGCTCTTCCAAGCAAGCCGCCAAAGCCAATATTTCCTTCTTATCGCGCTTTTTATCGAGTGAAATGACATCAGAAAGCTTCGGAGCCGCTTGCGTCAATGTCCCCGTTTTATCCAGCACCAACGTGTCAACTTCAGACAAGGCCTCAAGGAAGCGGCCACCCTTTACCAACACCCCGCTCTTTGTACCCTGCTTCATTGCCGTGAGAATTGCAAGAGGCGTTGCCAGACGCAGTGCGCAGGAATAATCCACCATCAAAACAGCCGCCGCACGCGATAAGCTCCGTGTTGCGAGAAAAACAAGACCGGCCAATGCAAAATTAAACGGCACAACAGCATCGGCCAGATGCTCGGCCTTTCCTTGGATGCCTGCCTTACTCTTTTCCGATGTTTCAATAAACTTAACGATCTGGTTTAACCGTGTTTCATCTCCTGTCTTGCTCGCCCGGATATCAATTTCTCCGTCTTCAACGACCGTCCCGGCAAAAACAGTTCCTCCTGCCTCGCGGTGCACGGGGAGAGGTTCTCCGGTCATCGTCGCCTGATTGACAGCCGCATTGCCGGCGACAACCGTGCCGTCAACAGGAATCGTATTACCGGTACGGACAACAATAATGTCCGCAGGAGTCACATCTTTTAACGGCTTTTCAACAACGGAGTTTTTACGCCGAACCCAAACGCGATCAACCTTCAGCGCCAGCTGATCTGCAAGACTGGCCAGTGATTTCTTCCTTGTGTAGCGCTCAAGCATTTCCCCCATGCCGAGCAAAAGAATCACAAGACCTGCCGTGCGAAAATCCCGAAGGAGCAACGACACGCCGATTGCAGAAGCGTCAAGCACTTCGACATTTAATTTGCCTTTAAGAAGTGTCTTGACGCCACGCAGAAAATACGGGACGGCCCCAAGAAAAACATTGGCCGTATTCACGAGAATCGGCAACGCCGAACGCAAAACGAGCCATCGAGCAAGCGGAGAGAAATCCAATTCTGCAACTTGCTCTGATGCGGAATCTTTTTTCACGGGAAAGAAGGGGCGCTTCACAGCCTCAACAACGGGCATTTCAGAAACCGCTCGTCCCATTAAGTCGGAGAAACTGCGCACAACCGCCGTTAATCGATCTGCCGGCTTCTCAACACGTTTCATGCGTGCTCGAGTCACAGCACGGCCGTCGGCGACGTGCTTTTTCCGATCTTTCTTTCGCCTGAGGATAAGCGGTTTCTTTTCAAGTCCTGCAAGGAACTCAATCAGTTTCTCTTCAACCGTCTTATCCGAATAGGTAACAAGGACGCTTCCTGTCAAAGCGTTCACCTTTACGCTCAAGACGCCTGAGAAACCGCTGATTGCCGCTGTAATTTCCCGGCCGGTTTGAGCGCTCATCACACCGTCCGTACGCCAGCGCATTCGACCGTTGACGCTGTGAACAAGATAAAACTTCATCGCTTTTTTTCGCTGCTATGTAAAAAGGCCCACTCAAGAAAACTTGTCGGGCAACCGATCCCTTTTTCTCATGTAAAAAGCCCCTCGCCGTCTGTTTTTTTCAGACAAGGGGCCTTCTTCGTTTCATCCGAACGAAAATGTCTTATGCGGCAACAGCCGGCTTTTTCTCTGCCATTTCTTTCTTAGCTTTGCGAACTCGTCGCGTTGCCTTTTTGCGAGCAGGCTTTTTCGCTTCTTCAGCAGAAATAACCGCTTCTTCGACTTCTTTCGCTTCACGACGTTCCTGAGATTTCGCCTGTGCTTCAGCAATCACGTCAGCCAAATCTTCGCGAACGCCTTCAACGCTGGCAAGAACCTTATCCTTGGCATCAATTCCAGCCGAAAGGAGAGAACTTGCCAGAGGCTTTACTCCATCAAATTTCTTTCCTTTGGCAATCGCCACGGCTCCCAAGGCTCCGACCACCAAACCGCCTACAAAGAAAAGACCGTATTTCGTTGCTTGATTCAATACCATTTTTTCTATTCCTCTTTTCTAAATACAAGAATCAAACCCCAAACAGAACGACAGACTCAACTGCGATTGCATTATCTGCCCTGTTAAAGAAAGCCTTTTTTCGTCTCCAGTACGTCCGAAAACGTTCCAGACCCTTTTCATTGATTCTTGAAAGATCGGGAGCAATTATAAAATTGTTTTTAAACAATCTGACTTAAAAAGGACAAGGGAACTTCCTTTTCGGATTCCGATAATTTTTCTTCATCGGGCGTAAAAAACTCATCAACATTCGAGAAGCTGCCAGTCTGCTGGAAATCAGCATCAGTGGCTACTATCAATGGCTTCGTGTCGACCGTTATCATCGCCACGGAGTGCATCACAGCGACAGCGAATTGCTGGATTTCTGTGCCATTGCTTTTCCTTTTTTCTCCCCTCTCAGGCTCCTAATTATCGTCTGGACACAAAAATTCTTACATCCTTAAGACATTCACTGCTTACTGCAAAATCAATCGTCACATTACGCCTTGGGATTAAGGCTTAAATCAAGCGGAAAGAAGCGTAACTGCCGCCAAAGCTAAGAAAATCACGGCAGCCGTTCTGTTCATCCAAAACTGAACCTTTGGCGTGCGGAGCTTATCAGCAAGAGTTCCGGCACAAAAGGCGATACAAGAAAAAACCAATGCTGTCGCCGCCATGAAAGTGAAACCGAGAATCAACATTTCAACGGCGGTTTGCATGGAACCTGCTCCTTTCGTCACAAACTGCGGGAAAAAAGCAAGAAAGAAAATCTGAACTTTTGGATTCGTGACATTCATAATCACGCCGCGTCGAAAAAGCATGCCTGAAGACTTCGTTTCAACGGCTTTCTCTTCTCCAGCGACAGGATGCATCCAACTCATGTAAGCCAAATACAGAAGGTAGAGAGCTCCGACGATGCGGATAGACCAAAAGATCACGGGAGATGCGGCAACAATTGCCGCAACGCCAAGAGTTGCGGCAACCGTCTGGATGGCTACGCCAACGATCAGCCCCGCCATTGTAAAAAGACCAGCGCGAACCCCATGCACTGCAGACTGCACCAAAACAAACATATTGTCTGGTCCCGGAGCAAAAGCCAAAAGGACACTCGTCAGCACGAATGCCCAATAAACCGTCCAAGTCATAAATGTCGTAAATCCTCTCGATTAACCAACCCAAACGCGTGCATTCTCAAAGATACGCATCCATGGACTAAATTCTTCCATCGAATCCGGATGCCAAGAGAGTTGAACGGCTCGGTGACTTCTTTCCGGATGCGGCATGATGATCGTTGCTCGACCATCTGTCGTCGTCACACTCGTCACGCCTTCCGGCGAACCATTCGGATTGAGCGGATAAACCTCAGTTGGCTTTCCATCCCCGTCAACGTAGCGTGCCGCCACAAGGGCGAGCGTCGCATCCTCGGCCGTACGCCAAAGCACGCGTCCTTCTCCGTGCGAAGTGACAATCGGCATAGAGCTGCCCTGCATGCCTCGGAAGAAAATCGAAGGAGAATCCTCAATCCGAACCTGAGAAAGACGTCCTTCAAACTGCTCGGACTTATTTCGAACGAAATTCGGCCAATGCTCCGCTCCCGGAATCAGATCTTTCAGAAGACTGATCATCTGACACCCATTGCACACACCGAGCGTAAACGTATCCGATCTTTCAAAGAAGCGACGGAACATGTCCGTGAGCTTCGGGTTGTAAAGAATCGTCTTCGCCCATCCGCCGCCTGCTCCTAAAACGTCACCGTAAGAGAAGCCGCCGGCAGCCGCGATCCCGCAGAATTGATCCAAGGAAAGTCGGCCGTTTAAAAGATCCGTCATGTGCAAATCCCAGACTTCAAAACCGGCATGCATGAAGGCTGCTGCCATTTCAGTCTGAGAATTGACTCCCTGTTCGCGCAAAACAGCCATCTTCGGCTTAGCGTGATCTGAGTGGATATACGGTCCGGAAATACGTTCGCTCTCGTCAAAGGTCGTCTTAACAAAAAGACCTTTGTGCTCGTTTTCCGTCACAACGTGGAATTCACTGTCTGCACATGCCGGATTATCACGACCGCGAGCCATTTCATGCGTCACTTCGCACCAATCTTTCATCAGCTCCGTGCGATTGACCTCGAGAAGTTTCTTGCCTGCAGCAAACACGGCAAACTGATCGTCGAAACGCACTTCTCCAATCTCAACAAAGTACGGCGCAAGTCCCAGTGAAGCGATGCGTGATTTAATCTGCTCGAGTGCCGAATCAGCCACTTGAAGAACCGCTCCGGCCTCTTCATTAAAGAGTGCACAAAGTGCGGCAGATTGATCCGCTTCTCCGTCCACAAGTGAATCCAAGTGAATCTGAACACCGCAATGTCCGGCAAACATCATTTCTGCCAGCGTCACCGCCAGTCCGCCGTCACTGCGATCGTGGTAGGCGTAAAGAACCTTATCCTTGGCCAACTGCCGAACCAGAGAAACAAAATTTTTCAGCGCCTTTGCATCCGTCATGTCCGGGCAGACGCTTCCGAAGTTCTGAAGAACTTGAGCCAAAATGGATCCGCCCATGCGGCATTTCTTGGCTCCAAAGTCAAAGGCAATCAATTTGCTCGGTTTATCGCGCAATTGCGGCGTAATGCTCAACCGAACATCCGAAACAGGCGCGGCGGCAGAAACGATCAGAGAAACGGGACTCGTCACTGTCTTGTCGACCCCATTCTCACTCCAAGATGTTCTCATTGAGCAGGAGTCTTTTCCAACCGGAATTGAAACGCCGAGAGCCTGGCAGTAGTCACTCGCTGCCTGAACGGCACTGTAAAGTTTTGCGTCTTCTCCGTCTGCACCGCAAGCGGCCATCCAGTTGGCGGAAAGTTTCACAAAACGCAGATCGATATCAGCGGCAACAATATTTGTAACGGCTTCCGTAATAGCCATGCGAGAAGCGGCGGCAGAATCGATCACGGCAACCGGTGTTCGTTCGCCAATGGCCATTGCTTCACCGCGATATCCGGAAAAACTGATATTTGTCACAGCACAGTCGGCCACCGGAACTTGCCAAGGTCCGACCATTTGATCACGCGTAACAAGGCCCCCGACGCTGCGATCCGCGATCGTGACCAAAAAACTCTTGTTTGCCACCGTCGGGTGACGAAGAACTTTGGAAAGTGCCTCTTTAAGGTTTACGCCCCGTGAATCAAACGGCGTCAAAACAGGTGCAACAGACCGCACATTTCGAACCATTCTTGGCGGCTTTCCGAGTAGCACGTCCATCGGCATCTCAACGGCTCTTGGCTCTCCCGTCCTGCCTTCTACGACGAGCATGCCGTCCTCGCTGATAACACCCAAAACAGCATACGGACAGCGTTCTCGCTTACAGAAAGCATCAAATGTCTTAAGCGACTCAGGGGCAATAGCCAACGAATACCGTTCCTGACTTTCATTGCTCCAAATCTCAAGCGGACTCATGCCCTTTTCTTCCACAGGCACTGCTTCCAAGGAAAGACGTGCGCCGTGTCCGGACAAATCTGCAAGTTCCGGCATGGCATTTGAGAGACCGCCGGCACCGATGTCATGAATGGCAAGGATGGGATTTAACGCTCCCGATGCCCAACAGCGGTCAATCACCTCCTGGGCACGCCGTTCCATCTCAGGATTACCTCGTTGCACGCTGTCGAAATCAAGGCTTTCTGAGTTAGCGCCGGAATTCATCGAACTGGCCGCTCCTCCGCCCAAACCAATTCGCATTCCCGGACCGCCGAGAACAATCATGAGAGTCCCGGGCTTCAACGTGTGCTTGTTTGTTTGATCCGAACGAATGTTTCCGATGCCTCCGGCAAGCATGATCGGCTTATGGTAACCGTAGCGCGTTGCTCCGATTCGTGCTTCAAAAGCACGGAAATATCCCAAAATATTAGGGCGACCAAACTCATTGTTGAATGCGGCCGCTCCAATCGGCCCCTCGGTCATAATGGAGCGGGCCGATGCAATGCGTCCCGGGGCACCGTATTTTTCAGCGCTCTGCCCTTCCGGGGTTTTCGTCGTATCGCGGTCGTTCTCCCAATCCTGCTCGTGTCCTTTCAAATTAAGGGCTGAAACTGAGAACCCGCACAAACCCGCCTTCGGGCGCGCCCCTCTTCCCGTTGCTCCCTCATCACGAATTTCACCTCCTGACCCCGTCGCTGCTCCCGGGAAAGGACATATCGCCGTCGGATGATTGTGCGTTTCCACTTTAAAGACCGTAAAGGCGGGCTCCAAAACTTCCGAAAACGTCAACCCGAACGGATCGTCCGAGGTCGGACGCGTATACAGTCTCGGTACCGTTGGCCCCTCAAAAACAGCTGAATTATCCGAATAGGCAACCACAGTTCCCTGAGGAGCCGCCTTGTGCGTCTCACGGATCAGTTGAAACAGCGATTTCTCTTTAGCAACGTCGTCAATCGTAAATTGAGCATTGAAAATTTTGTGTCTGCAGTGCTCCGAATTCGCCTGAGCAAACATCATGAGTTCAACGTCTGTCGGATTGCGGTTCTGCGCTTTAAAAGCATTGACGAGATACTCAATCTCCTGCTCCGAAAGGGCAAGTCCCATCTCAATATTGGCCTTCGCAAGCGCCTCGCTTCCGCCCGACAGAATGTCTACAGTTGCCATGGGCTTGCCTTGAACGTCCGCAAAGATCTGTTCGGCGGCTTCTTTCGGGTCAAGCACCGTTTCAGTCATTCGATCGCTTAAGAAAGCGGCGATCGCTTTTTTTGCATCGGCATCAACCGTCGCTGTCTTTTCTAACTGAATGTTAAAAAGAACAACTCGCTCAATGCGGCGAACAGCGGCAAGACCGCAGTTGTGCGCAATATCTGTTGCCTTACTCGACCAGGGACTGATCGTTCCGAGTCTCGGAGCCACAAGCAAAGAAAGATCGGCGGGAACATCCGACGCATCAAATCCGTAATCAAGAAGTGCCCGCAGACACGCTTCTTCTTTCTGATCAAGCGGTCTCTCGGTCAGGACAAAATGCTTAAATCGAGCGCTCACTGACTGTATCGACGGGTTAATCGCCTTAAGTCCAGCTAGTACTCGTTCAGAACGAAACGCAGAAAGAGCACTGGAACCAGAAATTTCCAAAATCACTTCATCTTTTCGCATATTTGCCTTTACGGTTTCTATTGTCGACAACAACAGAACAAATGATTATCCAATCCTAAAACGAGCCAAGCGAATCTGCCTCAAAATTTGGCAGTCCCTTCCAAACTCGACAAATCCGAAGTCATTTTACCTGTTCTGCCTTTCAGTCTCGATTCCTCAAGAGGCAACTGCCATTTTTCGTGAAAAATTTACAACCAACTCTTTTCGATTCGTTTCGTCGTCTCCTCAAAAGAAGCAACGTCGCAAAGTCACGTTGTCAGCTAACTGAAAAAAGTATCGGTTCGGAGAATCTTGGCTACCCTATTCTTTGAGACCGAGAAGACGCCAAATGACTAAACCACTAAAATGCGGAAAACGTTGAGTCAGCCAGACTGCGAATCCAACAATACTTACCGCTTTTAACACTTATGAGCCAGCAAATCCTTAACTTAGAAGAACTCCGCACACTCGAATCACGCTATGCCAAACAACTTCCCGACGGTGAACTCATGCGACGTGCCGGAACGGTTTTGGCCGAAGAAATCGCTGCCGTGACTCCTGAAGGCGGCCACATTGTGTTTGTCTGCGGACCGGGCAACAACGGCGGAGACGGCTTTACCGCCGCCAGACTTCTCAAGAGCCGAGGATTCAAAGTGACTTGTGCGCTCATCGGCTGTGAAAAACCAAAAACAGCAGACGCCCTTGCTGCCTTTTTAGCCTGGGAAAGTGCGGGCGGATTGACAATTTCCGATCCTTACAACGCCGACAAGGCTGACACGGTCGTTGACGGACTGCTCGGAATCGGAATTAACACCCCTTTGAAAGGCGACATTCTGGATGCCGCCATGTGGTTTAATGAGCGTCAAGCTGTGCATATCAGCATCGACATTCCGTCTGGTCTTAACCCGATGACTGGAAACTGGGTCGGATCCATCAAGGGGTGCCGTGCCGACGTCACTGTGTCGATGTTTGCTCCCAAGGCAGGTTGCTTTATGAACGACGGAGCGGATGCGGCCGGGCGCATCATCGTTCACGAACTCGACATTTCCGTGCCTCTGACTCAGGTGGGCCTGATTGAAAAAGAGGATTTCCGACATTTGCTCGAAAAGCGCCCGAACAATTCGCATAAAGGCATTTTCGGTCATGTCGCCGTCATTGGAGGAGAAACAGGAACCGTCGGCGCTGCCTATTTAGCCGCCCGTGCCGCCTTAAAACTCGGAGCCGGGCGTGTGACTTGTGAATTGCTCTCGGCCAATGCCCCCGTTGTTGATCCGCTCTTTCCCGAGTTGATGTTTGCGGCCACCCCCGTCGATTTGACACAAACAAGCTGCAACGTCATCGGATGCGGAATGGGTTTCTCGGAGAAAGCCATTCACCGACTTGAAGCGGCCATTGCAGCCGATGTTCCGCTCGTCATTGATGCCGATGCGCTGCGTCTTCTTGCGGAAAACCAAAAACTTCAGGATGCCGTCCTGTCCCGCCGTGCTCACACGGTGATCACTCCACATCCTGCCGAGGCAGCTGCACTGCTTCACAGATCTGTTGACAAAATCTTAGAAGACCGCATCAGCGCCGCCAGGGAACTTGCCGTTCAAACCGGTGCCATTACCGTTTTGAAAGGCGCAGGCTCGGTTGTTGCGCTTCGCAGTTCCAGGACATGGGTCAATCCGACAGGAAACGCCTGCCTTGCAACGGCCGGTTCCGGTGACGTTTTAGCCGGCATGATAGGTGCTGTATTTGCTCAAGGCTTTGATCTCGTTACATCCGTACTGAGTGCCGTGTGGTTACACGGTCAGAGCGTACAGGGACGGCTTGCCGGCGTCACTGCAAGCGATATTGCACCGCTGTCGGCCTCTTTGCTTGAGACGCTACGCAGAAAAAACATGGAAAAATGAGCCTCTCGTTGTCATAAAAAGGCGTTCCGTTTTTTAAACTTTGTTGCAATTCAGTTCGATCTTTCCCATTACTCTTGCGTCGAATCAAAGACCATGCGGGAGCAATCGGTTTAGCATCACGAAAAACTGAGGAGTCGTTTTATATGCCTACCATCGCCGACGGATTTCAGTTGGCCAACCATGTCTTCATTCCTTGCATAGGACTTGGAACCCGACAACTGCAAGCCTCACAAGAACTTGAGGAAACGCTTGCTCGTGCAATCGAAGTCGGTTACCGTCGTTTCGACACAGCCAGTGCCTACGGCAATGAACGCTGTCTTGGCAAAATCATCAACGAGTCGGGCGTCGACCGTTCTGAGTTTTTCATTTCGAGCAAGCTTTGGGTAACGGATCGAGGCTATAAAGACGTTTTTGCTGCACTGGACAGAACTCTCGAAGCTTTGCATTCTGATTATCTGGATCTGTACATGATTCATTGGCCGGAAACACACGGCGACCCGATTGCATGGCAAAGCATCAACACGGGAACGTGGCGAGCGATGGAAGAAATTTATAAAAGCGGGAAAGTACGCAGCATCGGCGTCTGTAATTTTCTGACGCATCACCTCATTCCCTTGCTGGCGCGCGCCAACATCGCCCCGATGGTTAATCAATTGGAGTTCCATCCCGGTTATTGGCAGAAAGACACCGTCGAATTCTGTCAAAGCCACGGAATTCACGTCTCGGCCTCAGAGCCTCTTGGTCGTTGCGATGTTCTTCCGGACCCCGCCATTCAAAGCATTGCAAAAAATCGTTCGGCGAGTGCGGCACAGGTCTCGCTGCGCTGGTGTTTGCAACACGGCGTTTCTGCCCTTCCGAGAACTTTGAACACCGAAGACCTAGACGAATACAAGAATCTCTTCGGCTTCAAACTCAATCTGCGAGAAATGCAGACCATCGATAATTTGCCGCTGTCGTGTTTTTCCGGCCTGGATCCCGACCACGTCTCGTTTTAAGTGATTGCCGTCGCAATACGACGTCCTCTCTTCGTTCCGTACGTGAGAGCCGCTCTGGGAGAAAGCGTTAAATAGGCTGTCCATCCGATGGCCCAGATAAAGATTTCTGTCAGAGCGAGAGTCGAGGAAATAAGCGAGAAGTACCAGTTCTCAACCAAAACAGCGACAGGCCCCATCAGCCAAAGAAGGATGACGACTGAAGCAAGAGCAGCCGGCGTCCGATTTGTGATCAAAATAAAAAGCATGGCAATGCCTAATGCAGCCTGAATGAAAAAAGGGCCGACGGAAACAACCGCGGCAAAGAAATTCTCACCTAAACCTATTTTTTCCCAAGGCATGCTTCCGGCTGCAAGAACCCCCTGATAAAGCAGCCTTTCTGTGACGGCAACTTGTCCGATTAGAAAGACAACCATCCAACCGCCGAACCCGCTCTTAAAGCGAGAACTTTCAAATCGCGGTCCGGTTGTTCTGGCCCACAGCAGCAAAAAAAACGACGGAACTGCGACTGCCGCTGCAATCAGCACGATTCCGAGAATCATTTGCACAGACATCCGTTTCCCTCCTTTATCCGGTCTTCGCAATGGCAATGACCTTCATGAGCATCCTCATTGAGCCCGACCAGAATTCCGCACGGACTCTTTTCATGCATCCCTGAACAACGAGCAGACAAGGCCAATAGATGTTTTCTCAACACCTTAAGTTTGGCAATGCGCTCGTCAACGAGCTTCACTTGCCGAGCAATGAGGGCATGGACGCCGGCTGCTTGCTCGCTGTCGTTGGCATCACAACGAATCAGCGTTTTGATATCGGCAAGCGGCATATCAAGCGAGCGGCAGTGATGAATAAAATTCAACTGCTCCAAATGAACTGTGGAATAAAGACGATAGTTGTTTTCCAACCGTTTTGCCGGATCAATCAATCCCTCTTTTTCGTAAAAACGAATCGCCTCAACGCTAATTCCCGAGCGCAAAGAAAGTTCTCCGATCTTCATACGTCCTCCTTGTTTGCATTCTAACTTGACTCTGTAGTTGCTTTAGGGTTTTAAATACACTCCGAAACCATTTTTTACAAAGGAAACAGGCATGACACCAGAATCTTTCCGCCTTCACATCGAGGAGATGGACTGTCCGGTCGAAAAAGCCGAGATCGAGGATCTTTTTAAACAGAATCCGGATTTTTCTCCCATAGCATGCAACCTTTCTAAACGAGAGATGGTTTTTCTCAAAAATAGACCGGAAGCTTCAATTGAGTCACTTTTGGAAATACTTTCCCGAGCCGGATTCCCTGCCACAGAAGTAAAAGACGAGGGCAGCAACACCGACCTGTTCGTTGTGTATGTCGAAGATATGGATTGCTCTGTTGAAAAGAGTCAGATTGAATCCTCCTTTCAACAGGACTCTGATTTCACAGCCGTTAATTTCAACCTTGAATCAAGACAGGTCACTTTTCAGAAGAAAACCCCGGAAGCAACTCCTGAAAAACTTCTCGAACATCTCACAAAACTAGGGCTTCCGGGAAAACTTGTTTCTGCTCAGGAACCCATCACAAAGGAAGTGACGCCACCGAAAAAGTTCCCTTGGAAACTGCTTTTTGCTCTCATTTTTGCGAGCGTAAGCGAAGTGATTGAACTCATAGAGGCTCTGCCTGAAACTGTTGTCATCGCCTTCGCCGTGGCTGCAATTGGATTGAGCGGAATAAAAACCTTGAAAAAGGGACTTGCGAATCTTCCGCATCTTACGTTTAACATGAACACCTTGATGGCTGTTGCCGTACTCGGAGCCGTCGCAATCGGACAATATCCGGAAGCGGCAATGGTGATGGTTCTCTATGAAATCGGCGAGGAAATTGAAGAGCGCACACTCCTTCATGCTCACAAAAGTATTCAGACACTGCTGGGAAAAACACCGCCTGCTGTTGAAATTCTTATCGGCAACGAATGGACAAAATCCGCTCCAGAATCCGTTGTCTCCGGAACCGTCTATCGTGCTGTTCCGGGACAAATGCTTGTCGCCGACGGAATGGTTATTGAGGGAGAGAGTTCTCTGGATGTCTCAAGCCTCACTGGAGAGTCCGTTCCTGAATCTGCACACCCGGGAGTTGAAGTTCGATCAGGCAGTTTGGCAATTGACGGAACAATCACTATCCGTGCCAATCGCGCAGCCAATGAGTCAACTGCAGCCAGAATCTCCCGAGCCATCATTTCTGCTCAAGAAAAAAAAGCAAAACTTGAACGCATCGTCGATCATTTTGCGCGTTACTACACCCCGACCATTTTTGCGATGAGCCTCCTTTTGGCCATCGGAACCACCCTTTACACAGGCACCTTTGATCGCGAGACCATCTACCGCTCCCTTGTCCTTCTTGTGATCGGCTGTCCGTGTGCACTCGTAATCTCCACACCCGTCGCCCTTCTTTCTGCCATGACCTGCGCGAGTCGAAACGGCGTATTCGTCCGTGGCGGCGTTCCCATGGAAACCGCCGCTGCGCTTAAAACCGTTGTATTCGACAAGACGGGGACATTAACCGTCGGGAAGCCATCATTCAAGACACTCATTCCGCTCGCAGGAACGGATACAGCAACAGATTGGCGACTTGCAACAGCTCTTGCCCGAGCCAATAAGCATCCGCTCAGTCAAGCACTTGCAAGAGCGTGCAATCCCGAAATGAATGTGCCGCTTGTTTCTCAATTGAAGAACCTTCCCGGTTACGGCGTTGAAGGACGTGTTGATGGAGCCATGATTCGCCTGACAAACCGAACGTGGCTTGAGGAGAAAAAACTTCTGACACCGGAGGCCATCGAGGCATTCAAACATCTGGAATCAACGGGCAACACCTGTCTTGCTGTGAGCAACATATTCGGGGCTTTAGCCGTTTTTGCCTTCAGCGACACACCCAAGCCGAACATCAGTCACAGCATTGAGACTCTTAAAAACGAAAAAGTCGATGTGTGGCTTCTGACCGGAGACAATGAAAACAGTGCGCAGAACATCGCAAAATTGGCAGGCATTACCAACGTCCGCGCCAAACTTCTTCCTCAAGATAAACTCAGCCTCATTTCTGAGCTGGATGCGAAGGCTCCCACAGCGATGGTCGGAGACGGCATCAATGATGCTCCGGCTTTGGCGCGTGCCCGCTTAGGCATCGCAATGGGAACCATGGGAGCAGACATGGCGATTGAATCTGCCGACGTTGTTTTGATGAACGATGATGTTGCGAAAGTCGCTTGGCTCAAGCGTCTTTCTCAGAAAACATGCAACTGCGTCAAACAAAACATTGCGTTTGCTCTTGCCGTGAAGGTTGCATTTGCCGCTGCTGCCGTTACCGGAATGGCCACAATGTGGATGGCCGTATTCGCAGACACCGGGGTATGCCTTATCGTTGTTGCTTGGGCTTTACGCCTTTTGAAGTTTAAATGAATCAAGAACGGCGCAACGTAAAGGAAGGAAATAGCCCGCTCAAAACGCGTTCTGTCTCCTGCCCCGGATAGTCCGCCCCGACAGGAGACAGTCCTGTTGTGATTCCGGGCGCCGAACGATAGATCTGAAGGGCAAACGTTGAGCAGTTTCTCTCGGCGAGCCAGTGAGCAACATGGAGAATATCCTCCGCCGACAACAGATCCGGATGAGCCGTTGTACGCGCTTCATAGGCGACGCCTGATGCCCGCACGATGTCGAAACTTTCTTTGAATGAGCGGCTTGCTCCGATTCGGCCCGCCGATCGATCAAATGTATCAGGGCTATCCGGCGGTCCTTTGACATCAAGTCCCACCCAATCAACCAAAGAAATCACTTCTCTTAGCCGCTTCGGATAGGCGCCTGAAGTATGAAGTCCCGCCTTCATGCCAAGCGATTTGACATAGCGCAAGGCCTCACCAAGTGCAGGATCCAAACAGGGTTCGCCGCCGGAAAAAACGACTGCATCCAACAGTCCCTTACGCTTGTTTAAAAGCGCGACAATGTCTTCCCAGATTACTCGAACGCTTTCTGGCTCCGGTTCTCTCGACTGCATCCACGGATTGTGGCAATAAGGGCATCTCCAAGGACACCCCTGCAAGAAGACGACAGCACTCAAACAACCCGGATAATCGATTGTCGTAAAGGGCGTCACGGCGGCAATGCGAATATCAGATAGTTCCGCCCTCGAGGTGCAAACGCCGGAGAAATCTCCGGCGTGGATTTCAAGCACTTTTCCCATTTGTCAGGAATCGGCAGGCTTTAACCTGCCTTATTCGTTCTTACCCAAATGGCACTTGCTCTCAACAAAGTGCTTTCGCTCGGCAAATTCGCCCTTCTTTCCAATGTTGAATGATTGAACAGGACGGTGATATCCCATCACGCGAGTCCAAACTTCACAAGGCTGACGTTCACTGTCTTTGAGTGTAATTTCTTCGCAATTCAACTGTTCTGTCATTTCAATAATCCTCCTGATTGACAACGAACAAAAAATTTCAAACGTTTAAGCCGACTTAGCCGCTTCTCGTGCCTGCTGCGACTTCTTTCTGGCAATGATCTCTGCGTCGCACTTCGGGCAGAAATCATGCCGACCTGAGAGATAGCCGTGTTTCGGGCAAATTGAGAAAGTCGGCGTTACCGTGATGTAGGGCAGACGGAAACGCGTAAGCGTTTTTCTGACCAAATCTCGGCATGCCTCTGCTGAACTGACCGCTTCGTTCATGTAAAGGTGCAACACCGTTCCGCCCGTGTACTTTCTCTGCAAATCTTCCTGCATCTCGAGCGCTTCGAACGGGTCGTCCGTATAACCGACGGGCAACTGAGAAGAATTCGTGTAGTACGGATTCTGCGGAGTTCCTGCCTGAATGATGTTGGGGAAACGCTTGCGATCTTCTTTGGCAAAGCGATAAGTCGTTCCCTCGGCAGGCGTTGCCTCTAAGTTGTACATGTGATCCGTTTCGCTCTGAAAGTGCACGAGACGCTCGCGGACATGATCAAGGAAACGCACGGCAAACTGATGCCCCTCTTCGCTCGTGATGTTGATTCTGTCATGCGTAAAGTTACGAATCATCTCATTGATGCCGTTCACACCGATCGTCGAGAAGTGATTGCGCAACGTTCCAAGATAGCGCTTTGTATAGGGGAAGAGCCCCTGATCAATATGGCGCTGAATCACCTTACGCTTAATCTCAAGCGACTCCTTGGCCAAATCAAGCAGATGGTCAAGTCGCGCATACAGTGCCTTTTCATCACCCGGATAAAGATATCCGAGACGTGCGCAGTTGATCGTAACGACGCCGAGACTACCTGTCTGCTCTGCAGAACCGAACAGACCGTTTCCGCGTTTCAAGAGCTCACGCAAATCCAACTGAAGTCGGCAACACATCGAGCGAATCATGTTGGGTTTCAGTTCTGAATTGATGAAGTTCTGGAAGTACGGAAGACCATACCGAGCCGTCATGTCGAACAAAAGTTTCACATTCGGGCCTTCCCAGTCAAAATCCGGCGTGATGTTGTATGTCGGAATCGGGAACGTGAAAACGCGTCCCTTGCTGTCGCCGCGCGTCATCACCTCGATGTAAGCGCGGTTGATCATGTCCATCTCATGTTGGAGATCGCCGTAGGTAAACGGCATCTCTTCCCCGCCAATAATCGGATGCTGCGGGGCTAAATCCTGCGGACATGTCCAATCAAACGTCAAATTGGTAAACGGCGTCTGCGTTCCCCAACGACTCGGAACATTGAGGTTGTAAATCATTTCTTGGATGCACTGAACAACCTCGCGGTACGGAACATTGTCCTTTCGAATAAAGGGAGCGACATAGGTGTCAAACGAGGAGAAAGCCTGCGCGCCGGCCCATTCGTTTTGCATCGTTCCGAGGAAATTCACAATCTGGCCGCAAGCCGAAGAAAGGTGACGCGGAGCACCGGCCTCGACTTTTCCCGGAACTCCGTTAAAGCCCTCGGTCAAAACCGTCCTCAGACTCCATCCCGCGCAGTACCCGGAAAGCATGTCCAGATCATGGATGTGGAAATCGGCCTCGCGATGGCATTTTCCGATCTCTGCCGGATAAACAAAGTTAAGCCAATAGTTGGCAACAACCTTTCCGGAAACATTCAGGATCATTCCGCCCAAGCTGTAACCCTGGTTTGCATTCGCATTGACGCGCCAATCGCTTTGATCCAAATATTCGTTAATGGAACTTTCCACATTAACCCATGTCTTTTTCGCATCACGTGATTTCGCACGTTGCTCTCTGTAGACAATATAAGCACGCAATGTCGTGAAGTAGCCTGCTTCAAAAAGAGCCTGTTCAACAGCATCTTGAATCTGCTCAATGTACGGGGTCGGGGCATTGAGCGCACGGATCTTCGGCATGACCCTGTTTTCAGTAATTTCTGCCGCGATGGCCGGACCAAATTCCCCCGTGGCCTTACCGGCCTTCTCAATGGCCTTTTGAATTTTGCTCGGATCAAAATCCTTGACCGTTCCGTCTCTCTTTGTTAAATGCTGTGGTGTGCAGGACATGCCCCCTCCTCGTTTTATCCTCATTCACGCTTCAACGGCAAAATTTCAAAACCATCGAAGCTCTAGGCGGTAGACGTTAGCAAATCAGCCATCTGAAATCAAGCCCTGCACTCCCTTTATGTTGTGGTTACCAATATGCAGAGCCACAACATATTGTAATGAATTTGATATGGCTTTGCTAAAAAACTGATTTTTCAAGCTTTATTCATTGACTCAATGAGGGATAGGTGTTTACCCTTATTTTGTCTTTTCCGGGAGACAGTTGCAACGCATCAGGGCTGACGCACGGCGAAGATAACAAGTAGGAAAGAAGAATCGCAAAAAAA
>CAZDVW010000014.1:0-46020 GCA_964509205.1 uncultured Sutterella sp.
CGATGGCGCTGCTCTGTGGATCCAAAAAATGACTCTCGCCGTGCGTCAGCCCTGGGAAGTCTGGTGATTGAGGCCAGTTGTTCGGAAATTTCAGTTATAATCCGAGCACTGGAAGGCGTGTCTGAAAAGACATCGCCTCCTGCATCGCTAATGTCTGCTGTTGGCAGACGAGTCCCGTTGGGGGAAGATTAGGGATGGGCGGTTCGCCCATCTTTTTTTTGATTTTTTAATAACGAAGCATGCAGAAAAGCAGCGTTGAGATTGAAGAAACTATTAAACAAACGGTCAGCGGACTTGGCTACGAATTCGTTGAGTTTGAACGTTCGGCTCGCGGACTGTTACGTGTGACGATTGATTCGGACAAGAATGGCGGAGTCAGTGTGGATGATTGCGAACGTGTGAGCGATCAGCTGACCCGACTTTTTACGGTTGAGGGGATTGAGTTTGAGCGTTTGGAAATTTCAAGTCCCGGAGTTGATAGACCGTTGAAGCGCTTCTGCGATTGGAAGCGATTCGTTGGCCGAGAGACTCATGTCGAACTTTTCGAGGTGCTTCATGCTCCGGGTTTGCCCGAAGCAGGACGTCGGAAATTCGATGGCCGAATTCTTTCTGTGTCGGATGCAGAGGAAGAAATTGAGTTTTCGATTGAAGAGATTCACTTTGCAAGGACGCCTTCGGAGGCCGTTCGTGCAAAAAAGGCTAAAGGTAAGAAGCCTGACGTTATTCCGGTTTCGGTGCGTTTTGCATTTGCAGACGTCGACCGAGCTAATTTAATTGCCCAACTTGATTTTAGGGGAAACAAGCAATGAGCCGAGATATGCTCGAGATGGTCGATGTTCTGGCCCGTGAGAAAGAGGTTGAGAAAAGTGCCGTTTTTGGCGTGTTGGAACTTGCTTTAGCGAGTGCCGTTAAGAAAGCCCAGTTCCCTGGGGAAGATGCGGATGTCGTTGTCAGCGTCAATACGGAAACCGGTGATTGGACGGCAAAACGCCGCTGGCTCATCGTTGACGATGCGGCCGGTCTTCAGCAGCCGGATCGGGAAGAAATGTTCTCCGATATTACAGAGGACTATCCGGATCTTAAGGTGGGAGACTATATCGAGAAACCTGTCGAAAACATCAACACATCCGGTCGTCGTTTCGCTCAGGATGCCAAGCAGGTCATTCTTCAGCGCTTAAGAGATGCCGAGCGAGAGCAGGTTTTGAAGGAATTTTTAGAGCGTGACGAAAAGATTGTCAACGGACAGATTAAGCGTGTTGACAAGGAAGGTGCGATTGTCGAAATCGGACGCCTTGAGGCACGTTTGCCTCGAAGCGAAATGATTCCTCGCGAGAATCTTCGCATGTCGGATCGGGTACGCGCCTACGTGTTGCGCATTGATGAGACAGCCAAGGGAAAGACGGTCATTCTTTCTCGGTCCTGCCCGGAGTTTTTAATTCGCCTTTTTGAACTGGAAGTTCCGGAAATTGAAGAAGGCGTTGTTGAGATCAAGTCGGCGGCTCGTGATCCGGGCGTGCGGGCTAAGATTTCTGTGATGAGTCACGACAAGCGCGTCGAACCTGTCGGAACCTGTATCGGAATTCGGGGCTCGCGCGTTACGGCTGTGACAAACGAGTTGGCAGGCGAGCGCATCGACGTTGTTCGTTACGACGACAACCCCGTGCAGTACATTGTCGAGGCTTTGAAGCCGGCGAAGGTCAGCAAGGTTGTTGCTGATGAAGAAACAAATTCCATGGATGTTATGGTTGACGAAGACAATCTTGCGATTGCCATCGGAACGCATGGACAAAATGTTCGACTTGCCACTGAACTAACCGGATGGCAGATTAACATCATGACGGCCGAAGAGGCTGATAAGAAGCACGAAGAAGAGATCGGTGAGGCAAAGGCGGAGTTCATTAACGAACTTGACATGGATGCCGAGGCAGCGGTTGCATTGATCGAAAGCGGAATTTATAGCCTTGAAGAACTCGCGTATGTTCCGGAGCAGGAAATCATTGATTTGGGTCTCTTTGATAAGGAGACAGTTGTCGAGCTCCGAGAACGTGCACGAAGTGCGTTGCTTTCGCGCGCATTAAAGCGCGAGGAGAATTTGCGTCAGGCCGATCCGACGCTCTTGGCTGTCGAGGGTATGGACAATGACCTTGCCGCCAATCTCGTTGCAAAGGGCGTTAAGACAAGCGATGATTTAGCCGATCTTGCAGCGGATGAACTTGTGGAAATGACGAATATTTCGGAGGACCGTGCCAAGGCTCTCATTATGGCGGCTCGTGCTTCTTGGTCGGCAGGTAAGTAAGGCGACGCAACGAGAGCATTGACCTCAGAGGGAAAAGGACAATTTATGGCAATTAGCACTGTTACCGATTTCGCCCGTGAACTCCATGTTCCGGCTAAGGTGCTTGTGGAGCAACTGCGATCCGCAGGAATCGCTGTTGAAGGCGAGACATCCGTGGTGAGTGACGCCGACAAGGCAAAGCTCCTCGAGAAACTGCATACGGAGCGTACCCGCAATGCAAAGCCGAGAAAGATCACGATTATGCGGCGGGAAACGACGACGATTCGTCAAAATGACGGTCAAGGCGGAGCCCACACGATCGAGGTCGAGGTACGTCGGCGTCGTATTTTTGTGAAAAATTCGCAGGCTTCTGCTGAGCGCAATGCTCAAATCATGGCTGCTCGTGCGGAACTTGAGGCCAAGGCCAAAGAGCAACTCAAAACGAAGATTGAGGCTGAAAAGGTTCAGGCGCCGGCCGATGTTGTGAATTTGGCGAAGACGGCAGAACAGGCTCCTGTTGTTGTTTCGGATGAAAAGCCGAAAGAAGCAAAGCCTGTGGCGGAGAAGCCAGTCGTTCCTGTTGAGCCGGTCAAGGAAGAAAAAGTCCCTGTTGCCGACGCTAAGACGGTGGAAAAAACGGCGGAAATCACTCCGGTTGCGAAAGAACAGCCGGTTGCCAAAGCAGAGTCGAAGAAAGAGCAACAGTCTGCGCAGAAAGAGTCCGCAAAAGAGCTTCAGAAAGAGCATCCAGTTGCCCAGAAGACATCGCAGACTCAGTCTCAAGCAAAGAAGAAGGATGCGGTAACTCCGGCAAAATCAACGCCGAAGGCCGGGGCAAACATGGGTTCGTCCGACAAGAGGACGAAGTTTGCTCCGCAGAAAAAAACGATTGAGGTCGCTCCGGCATCGAAACAAGGCGTCGTTTCGGGACTTTCTCAAAAAGAGAAAGACAAGCTTGAAGCCGAACGCGCAGAAGCGCGTCGCAAGGCTCAGCAAGAAGCAGAAGCTATTCGACAGATGCTTGCGCGGCCAAAAGTTGTTTTGAAGGCCAAGCCCATTGCTCCTGCTAAGCCCGTTGTTGCCGCAAAGGAAGAGAAAAAGACTGAGAAGAAAAAGAATCAGAATCAGATTCCTCAAGAGCGGGATCGAGTGGACGCTCCGAAGAAGGGGAACTTCAAGGGGCATGGCCGCTCTGAACGATCCAATGACGGCAATTGGGGAGAAGATTCCCGTACTCATCGCGCATTAAAGACGCGCGGTGCATTGGACGGAGGAAGCGATGAAGTCACCAGTTGGCGCGGTCGCTCCAAGAAACCGAAGCGCGACAGAGCGACGAATGCTGTTGCGCAAACTCCGGCAGAACCCATTGTGCGGGAGGTCAGTGTTCCTGAGACGATTTCGGTGGCGGATCTGGCGCGAAAGATGGCCATTAAGGCAACCGAAGTCATCAAGGCTCTGATGAAGATGGGGCAGATGGTCACCATCAATCAGATGCTTGACCAAGATACAGCGATGATCGTTGTCGAAGAACTCGGTCACAAGGCAGTTCAAGCCAAGGTCGACGATCCTGAAGCGTTGCTCGGGGAATTGGCTGACTCGACCCAGACCTATCCTTCCAAGCCGAGACCGCCTGTTGTGACCATTATGGGTCATGTTGACCACGGCAAAACATCGCTTTTGGACTATATTCGCCGTGCGAAGGTGGCAGCCGGTGAAGCCGGCGGAATTACGCAGCATATCGGTGCCTACCACGTCAAAACGCCGCGCGGCATTGTGACGTTCTTGGATACGCCGGGACACGAGGCCTTTACAGCCATGCGTGCTCGCGGAGCGCAGGCAACCGATATTGTGATTCTTGTTGTTGCGGCCGATGACGGCGTGATGCCGCAAACCAAAGAGGCTATTGCACACGCAAAGGCTGCCAAGGTTCCTCTTGTGGTTGCCATCAACAAGATTGATAAGCCAGAGGCCAATCCGGAACGCGTGAGAAACGAACTTGTTCAGAACGGCGTGATGCCCGAAGAGTACGGCGGCGATGTTCCGTTCATTCCGGTTTCTGCTAAGACGGGACAGGGTGTTGATGATCTGTTGGAGAACCTTCTTTTACAGGCGGAAATGCTCGAATTGAAGGCGCCGGCAGAAGGACCGGCCAAGGGGCTTGTTGTTGAAAGTCGTTTGGATAAAGGCCGGGGTCCTGTTGCTTCTGTTTTGATTCAATCGGGTCTTTTGAAGAAGGGAGATGTTGTTCTTGTCGGGCAGGCCTACGGCCGCGTGCGAGCCATGAACAATGAACTTGGGAAAGCTGTCCTTGAGGCAGGTCCTTCCATCCCGGTCGAAGTGCTCGGTCTTTCGGATGTTCCGTCGGCAGGAGATGTCCTTTTGACGGTTCCCGACGAAAAGAAAGCACGAGAGGTTGCGCTTTTCAGACAGAGCCGGAGCCGCGATGTGCGTTTGGCGCAGCAGCAGAGTGCCCGTTTGGATAATGCCTTTAACCAGAACGGGGATGTGAAAACGCTTTCCGTCGTTATCAAGGCTGACGTTCAGGGTTCCCAAGAGGCTATCTCGGCGGCGTTGCAGAAACTTTCAACCGATGAGGTTCGTGTTCAGGTTGTTTACAGCGCCGTCGGCGGTATTTCTGAAACGGACGTTAACCTTGCAACAGCCAGCCGCGCCATCGTGATCGGATTCAATGTTCGAGCCGATGCAATGGCAAAGAAGACGGCTGAGACGAATGCAATTGAAATTCGCTACTACAACATCATTTATGATGCCATTGACGATGTGAAGGCGGCCATGAGCGGTATGTTGGCTCCAGAACGCAAGGAAACGGGAATCGGACTCTTGGAAATTCGTCAGACAATTCGAATTCCCAAGGTTGGTCTTATTGCCGGTTGCCGAGTCTTGGAAGGCGTCGTACGCCGCAATGCAAATGTACGTCTTTTGCGCGACAACGTTGTCATTTGGACGGGCGAGTTGGCCAGTTTGAAACACTTCAAGGACGATGTACGCGAGGTTCAAGCCGGAAACGAATGCGGTCTTTCGCTCAAGGGTCATGATGACATCAAGGTGGGGGATCAGCTTGAAATCTTTGAAGTGACGGAAGTGGCTCGAACGATCTAGTCTAGGAGGTTGGATGAAAGGATCAAAGCCGGGACGCAGTATCCGCATCGCCGATCAGATTGCGCGCGATGTTGCAGAACTCATTCCACTGGAACTGAGAGATCCGCGGATTGGTTTCGTCACGATCACTGGGTGCGAGATCACGCCGGATTATGCGCATGCGCGGATTTTCTTCACTGTCCTGGGAGCGCAAGCCGATGTTTGCGCTGCTGGGCTGAATGCAGCGGCCGGACGTCTTCGCAGTCTTATTTTTAAGAAGCTTCGCATTCACACGGTTCCAACATTGCATTTTGAGCACGATCGTTCGGTTGAACGAGGATTTGCAATGGACCGCGTGATTGAGGAAGCGATGGATGTGACGCGGGCAGGAGAGAAAATTTCAGCCGAAGACGGAGAGCCGTCCGATCATGGGCAATAAAGGAGAGCCTGTTGACGGCGTGTTGCTTCTGGATAAACCTGAAGCGATGAGTTCGAATTGGGCTTTGCAGCTTTCTCGCCGTCTGCTGAATGCGGAAAAAGCAGGACACACGGGCACGCTTGATCCGATGGCAACGGGACTGCTTCCGATTGCTTTCGGCAATGCGACGAAGTTCTCGGCAGATCTTTTGAGTGCGGATAAGTGCTATACGGCGCGTTTAAAGTTTGGAGTCAGGACAGACACGCTGGATAAAGAAGGTGCCGTTGTTGCAACTTGCGCGGTCAGGCCGACGATTGAGGAAATTGAAGCGGTTCTTCCAGAATTCACGGGAAGAATTTTGCAGAAACCTCCGATGTACTCTGCCATTAAGCGACAGGGTAAAAATTTGTATGAATTGGCTCGACGCGGCATTGAGGTGGAAAGACAAGCGAGGGAAGTTGTCGTCAACAGTTTGGATGTGTTGGAGTATGACGGCGAAGAACTGACCTTTAGAGCGGATGTCAGCAAGGGTACTTACATTCGCGTTTTAGCGGATGATTTAGGAAGACGACTTTCGACATATGCACATCTGACGGCGTTGCGGCGCATTCGGGTCGGAGACTTGAAAATTGAAGATTCGGTTGCGTTTTCGGAACTTGACGACAAAACAAAGACGATTGCCGAAAGGCGATTGCTTCTGAAGGGTGCGGACTTTTTATTAAGAAGTCTTCCGGAATTGAATTTGACGGAAGAGTTGGCTTGTCGGTTGCAAAATGGACAACGATTGGCAATTCGTCAGCCGATGAGGGGTATGGCAAGAGCATATGGCCCCGGGAATAAATTATTGGGGGTGGTGCGCGTGGACGAACGTGGAGTTGTTCATCCGGACCGCTTGATTAAATTTTTAGGTAATACCGATAAAGAATCGGGAAAGAAGAAGTTATGACACGAGCGATTCGCAATATTGCAATCATTGCGCACGTTGACCATGGAAAGACGACGATGGTCGACAAGTTGCTTCAATGCGCAGGAACCTTCCGTGAAAATCAGCAGGTTGATGAACGAGTGATGGACAGCGGTGATATCGAAAAGGAACGCGGCATCACGATTCTTGCAAAGAACTGCGCTGTTGAGTACGAAGGAATTCACATCAACATCATTGATACGCCGGGGCATGCTGACTTCGGCGGAGAGGTCGAGCGCGTGCTTTCAATGGTTGACGGCGTGCTCCTTTTGGTTGATGCTGTTGAGGGGCCGATGCCGCAGACGCGTTTTGTGACGCGCAAGGCCTTGGCAGCCGGTCTGAAGCCGATTGTCGTTATTAACAAAATTGATCGCGTCGGCGCTCGCCCGGACTGGGTCGTCAATCAGACTTTTGATCTGTTCGACAAGCTCGGAGCAACCGAGGATCAGTTGGATTTCCCCGTTATCTATGCTTCTGCTCTGGCAGGCTACGCGGGTTATACGACAGACGTGAAAGAACTCGAAAAAATCGGCAACATGAAAGCGGTTTTTGATACCGTGATCAAGTATGTCCCTGTTCGCGAAGATAATGCTGATGCACCACTCCAGCTGCAGATTTGCTCATTGGATTACAACAGTTACGTCGGCAAGATCGGTATCGGCCGCGTGCATCGAGGCCGCATCAAGGGCGGGGAGCAGGTGGCTCTTATGGACGGACCGGACAGCCAGCCGCGCACGGTGAAAGTCGGTCAAATCCTGCAGTTTGAAGGATTGGATCGGAAGGTTGTCAACGAGGCTCAGGCAGGAGACATCGTCCTTATTAACGGTATCGAGGACCTCAATATCGGGACGACGATTACGTCAGTTGAGCATCCAGAGGCTCTTCCGATGCTGAAGGTTGATGAGCCGACGCTCACCATGACGTTTATGGTCAATACGTCTCCTTTGGCAGGAAAAGAGGGCAAATTTGTCACAAGTCGACAAATCCGTGAACGTTTGGAGCGTGAACTCAAGAGCAATGTCGCCATGCGCATGCGTGAGACGGGTGATGAAACCATGTGGGAAGTTTGCGGGCGCGGAGAGTTGCATTTGACGATTCTGATCGAGAACATGCGTCGAGAAGGCTATGAACTGGCCGTTGGTCGTCCGAGAGTGCTTTTAAAGACGATCAACGGAGTCAAGCAGGAACCGTATGAACTGTTGACCGTCGATGTGGAAGAGGCTCATCAGGGTGCTGTGATGGAAGAACTTGGCCGCCGTAAGGGTGATCTGCTTGACATGCAGTCTGACAGCCGCGGTCGCGTGCGCCTCGAGTACAGAATTCCTGCCAGAGGTCTTATCGGTTTCCAATCATTGTTCCTCACAATGTGCCGAGGCACAGGCATTATGAGCCATGTGTTTGATGATTATGGTCCTCTGAAGCAGGGCGATGTCGGAGAGCGGCGTTCGGGAGCCATTATCAGTCAGGACGATGGCGCAGCCGTTGCTTATGCGCTGTGGAAGATTCAGGAGCGCGGTCGCCTGTTTGTCAGCCCGGGAGATCCTCTGTATGAGGGCATGATCATCGGCGAACATGCACGCGAAAATGACATTGTTGTGAACCCGATTCGTTGCAAACAATTGACGAATATTCGTGCATCCGGAACGGACGAGGCGATTCGTTTGGTGCCGCCTGTGACACTAACGCTTGAGAGTGCTGTTGAGTTCATCAATGACGATGAATTGGTGGAAATCACGCCGAAGTCAATCCGTTTGCGCAAACGCTGGCTCAAAGAGTTTGAGCGTCGGCGTGCTGCGCGTATCGAACGAGAAGAAAACGGCGAACAGGAAGGATAATTTATGGGGCGAAAGGGCTCGCAACTTTGTCCGTGCGGATCAGGCAAGGGTTTTGATGCCTGTTGCGGCCGTTTCATTGTCAGGGGCGATTTGCCGCAGAATGCCGAACAGCTGATGCGGAGTCGCTATTCGGCTTTTGCTCTGGGAGACCTGAACTGGATTCGCCTCACTTGGGCTCGGGAAAAATGTCCGGAGGATGTTTCTTTCGAGCCGACGGTGAAGTGGATCGGTTTGGATGTCAAGGCATTTCACGAGGTCGATGCTTCACACGCTACAGTCGAATTTGTGGCTCGAGGCCGAAACGGTGCGTCGGGTGCTTTTCGCATGCATGCTGTGTCGCGTTTTGAAAAGCGCGATGGCCGATGGTTCTACGTTGATGATGAACCGGAGAGGAAGGCGTGAACCAGGCTTCTGACAAGTGGCGTTTTTGCGTCGCTCCAATGCTTGATTGGACGGACAGACATTGCCGATACTTTCACCGAACGCTCTCCAAACGAGCTCGGCTGTATACCGAAATGATCACCGCTCCGGCTTTGGAGTTTGGAAAGCGAGATCGATTTCTGTGTTTCAACGAAGAAGAGCATCCTGTTGCCTGCCAGATAGGAGGGAGTGATCCCGCACAACTGGCAAACGCGGCACGATGGATCGAAAAGGCCGGTTACGACGAGATCAATCTCAATTGCGGCTGTCCTTCTGAGCGGGTTCAACGAGGCAGTTTCGGTGCTTGCCTCATGCTTGAGCCGAAGCTTGTCGCAGAGTGCTTTCGTGCAATGGCTGAGGCGACTTCCGTTGACGTCACAATTAAGCATCGCATTGGAGTGGATGGCCGAGACGACTATGGGTTTGTACGTGATTTTGTCGGAACTCTCTTTCACGCAGGGTGTCGAACATTCATTGTCCATACACGCTCTGCTTGGCTTAAAGGGTTAAGTCCGAAGGAAAATCGCGAGGTTCCGCCTTTGCGTCGTGAATACGCCGCTCAATTAAAAAAAGATTTTCCGGAGGCCGTTATTGTTGTCAACGGTGGGATTTGCGATTTGGGATTAGCAGAAAAACTGCTTCTGACGGTTGATGGCGTCATGATTGGGCGAGAGGCTTACACAAATCCCTGGCTTTTATCAGATGTCGATGCCCGCATTTTCGGTGAGACGGATCAGTCGGTAACGCGAGAAGCTGTGATCGAAAAAATGACGCAGTATCTCAAAAGGGAAGAGGAAAAGGATCCTCATGCCCTACGCGGAACTGCGCGACACATGCTTGGACTTTTGAACGGACTGGCCGGAGCCAAAAATTGGAGACGATTCCTTTCAAATCCTGCGGCATACGATCGATTTAAGTCTGATGTGCTACGTGAGGCATTCGCACGAGCCGGTTGGCGAGAGAGTGCAGAAACAGAGTCCCGTTGGGATGACGATGAATTTGGCGTAATCTGATGCGTCTAAAAAAGGGCGGAAAGAAAAAATCTTACCGCCCGCTCCGAAGACAAAACGAAAGCCTACTTGTCGTGCTTTTCGTAAATCTCGTCGATTTCCTTTTTGAAGAACTTTGCCAATGGCGTGCGCTTTAACTTCAACGTCGGCGTCAAGAAACCGTTCTCGATTGTCCAAGGTTTTAGAGTTAAAAGTACTTTTCGCGGAAGGGCGTAGTGCGGAAAATCTGCAGCCGCAGCCTTAACGCGTTTAAGAATGGCCGTGCGGACGTTTGTGAGTTTCAGGCTCGCTTCGTTGGCACTGACCTTTAATTCGGCAGCCAGTTTTTTCCATTCCTCTGGATTAAGCACGGTGACGGCACTGATAAAGGGCTTGTTTTCTCCGACGACATAGGCCTGAGAAAACAGTGGATCGGTTTCAAGAGCAAGTTCCAAGTCGACGGGAGGTACCTTCTCTCCGGTGCTGGTGACGATGATCTCTTTGATGCGTCCTTTGATTCTCAGAAGACCTTCTTGGTTAATTTCTCCGACGTCACCGGTACTTAACCAGCCTTGCGGATCAAGTACCTTTGCCGTGTCTTCCGGGCGCTTCCAGTATCCTTTCATGACGGAGGAGCCCCGAATCTGAATTTCATTCGTTTCCGGAGCAAGACGCATTTCAAGGTTTGAAAACAGATATCCGACGGTATCTGGCTGATTGATTTTCAGAGAATTTCCGGCAATGATCGGAGAGGCTTCCGTCATTCCGTAACCTTGAATCGGAGCAAGACCAAGGCCTCCGAAAACACGGGCGACCTTTCCGTTTAGAGCGGCCCCTCCGGCGATGGCGATTTTTAAATTTCCTCCGAATTGCTGCAGTACTTTGTCTGCAATGAGTTTTTTCAGAATCGGTCTTGTCAAGCCGTCAAGGAAGCTCCAGCGAGATTTTGGAACGGGAAGTTTGTTATCTGCACAGAACTTTCTCCAACCAACGCTCACGGCTGAATTAAACAGCCATCGTGCGAAGGCAGGTTTCTTACTCAGCTGGTCATTGATGCGGGCGTAAATCTTCTCATAGATGCGGGGAACAGAAATGAGAACATCCGGTTTGACGATCTTCAGGTCCTCAGAGAGCAACATGATGGATCGATTGTATGAAATCGTGCAACCCATTCCGAGAGCAAGGTAGTACCCGGCTGTGCGCTCAAAAGTGTGAGACAACGGCAAAAATGACAAAAAAACGTAACCGGGCTGAGGTGCCGGCGCGATGTGAATGAGGGTCGCAATCACATTTTCGACAATGTTGTGGTGCGTGAGCATCACTCCCTTGGGACGCCCTGTTGTGCCGGATGTATAAACAATGGCGGCCAGATCGTCAGCCGTGGGGCCTTCAGGCAACGTTTCCGCGTCTTTTCCTTGAGAAAGCCAGATATCTTTACTCAGAATATGGTGAATCTCTCCCTTCTCGTCCAACGCCGTTTCTTCCGTGAGAATCACGTGTTTCAGATCGGGAAGAGGGACATTTGTTTTTTCAATGAGATCCCAGCGCTCTCGTTTGTTTGTGATCAGAGCAGAGGCCTGGCTGTCGATCAGAATAAACGCGGAAGATCCCGGCGTGTCAATGGCATGAAGGGGAACGGGAACCAGACCGTTTGCAAGAACGGCCTGATCTGCGAGCACAGCATCGACTGAATTATTCAAAAGAATGGCAACACGCGATCCTTTTTCAAGATTCAGCAGAGAAAGAGAGCGACGCCAGTCGGTTATTTGTTTGTGAAGCATCGCATATGTGACATCTTTCCATGCTCGCTCTTTGCGGTCATATTGACGCAGTGCGACGGTATCTGGAATCTGCTTGGCCCGCATCGGGATAAATTCACAAAGCGTCTTGCATTTTTTTAGTTCTTCAAGACGGGTTGCAGAAGTGTCTTTAGTTGTCATCTTAAAAAGAGAAAAAAAACAAAACGAGCACCGCACTTAGCCTGAGCGCGGAGGGGAAAAATTTTAATACGGAATTGGGTTGAAAAATGCGGCAGAAAACGCCAACTTTTGGAAGAGCGGATTCTCGTCGTTTTTTTAGGAGTTTGGAGACTTGCTGTTTTTTACCGCAGCAATTTAGGAGCAGAGGAAAAATTCAGCTAAAGGACTAGGAAGAGGCTCCTTCAAACAGAATAAATTCCGTTTGAAGGAGCGGCAAGAAAACTACTTGAAGAAGGGAAGAATTCCGACGACAAAAATAGCGAGGATGATCAAGGGAAGGATGTAGGTGCAATAGGCACGAAGTCCTTTCCTGAAAATCAAACCGTGTCCGGTATTGGCTTCAGCAATAAAGTTATCCCAACCCCATCCATTTTTCATCGTGCAGAAAAGCACGAAAATAAGACTGCCGAGAGGCAATAGGCAGTTGCTTACGATGAAGTCTTCCAAGTCCATGATGCAAGAGTTTCCGCCCATCGGATGAATGTCAGAAAGGACATTGAATCCGAGTGCGCACGGCACAGAAAGAAGGAACATGGAGATTCCGCAAATCCAGGCAGTTTTCTTTCGGAACCAGCCTGTGATGTCTCGCACGCAGGCAAGAATGTTTTCGCACACGGCAAGAACGGTCGAGAAACAGGCAAACGTCATGAACACAAAGAACAGAGATCCCCAGAATTGCCCCAACGGCATGTGGTTGAAAATATTGGGGAGAGTCACGAAGATCAGACTCGGACCGGCATCAGGCTTCACATCGTACGTAAAGCAGGCAGGAAAGATAATCAAGCCGGCAACAATGGCGACAAATGTATCCAGAATGATAACGCGGAGAGATTCTCCGCCCAACGTATGGGTTTTCTCAATATAACTGCCGAAAATCGCCATGGCGCCGATACCCAGACTTAATGTGAAGAAGGCCTGATTCATGGCGGCTACGACGACATCCCACGTGAGCTTGCTGAAATCGGGAAAAAGATAAAACTTCAGACCTTCTTTAACGCCAGGCATAAAAAGACTGTTGATGGCAATGGCAACCATAATGACGATAAGTGCCATCATCATCCACTTGGTAACGCGCTCTAGACCGCCCCTCAGACTGAAGGAAAGGATGAGAAAGGCAGAGACGACAATGATGGTTGTATCAAGCAGTTGCAACGAGGGATTGGCAAGCAAAGCGCCGAAAGACTGTCCGACTTGTTGCGGCGTCATGCCCGTGAAATGTCCGGTCAGACTGTTGAAGAAGTACTGCAGCATCCAACCGGTGACGACCATGTAAAACATCATGAGAACCACGTTGCCCGTGAGCGCTGCAAGACCATGCCAATGCCATTTTGTTCCGGGGGTTTCCAGAACCTGATACATGTGGACGGGACTTTTTCGGCTGGCACGTCCGAGAGCAAATTCCATCGTCATGACGGGCCAGCCGAGAATGATGAGGAAAATCAGGTAGATCAACACGAAAGCACCGCCTCCGTATTGACCGGTTAGCCAGGGAAACTTCCAAACATTGCCGCAACCGATTGCACATCCGGCACTTAAAAGAATGAAGCCTAAACGGCTTCCGAGATTTTCTCTGTCCATTTTCATCCTTGGTTTTTTAGGTACGGTGCATCAAAAGATTGGTGATGCCCGTTTTTTTATCGATTTGATGCAAAACCCAACCATTATGTTCTTTGCCTGGGGAGTGGTCAAACAGGACTAGGTGAAACAGCGTAGAGAGTATCGGGTTGCTTTTGACAATAATCAAAATGCCTTTTGAATAAAACTGATGCGAGCAGATGGGTTCGGTCGGAAAATACGGCGCGCCGTTGCAATACTTAAATATAGGGTGTTTCTGCTAAATCTTTAGGAGAGTTGTACCTAATGAAACTGGATCGATGCCAAGCGCTGGTTGAGCGTGATAAAAGAGTTGTCGCGCCGTGCCAACATCTCTCGTATTACCCCCTTGCCGTCGCCAAGGTCGACGGAAGCGTTATTACGGATCTGGATGGAAACGAGTTTATTGATTTCTTGTCAAGCGCCTCGACGCTTAATCTGGGAAGCTCTCATCCTGTTATTACGGCGGCTATCAAAAGACAACTCGAAAAGTTTGTCCAATATACGCCAGCTTATTCCTACAACGAGCAGACAACGACCTATGCGGAAAAACTCGCCTCCGTCTACCCGGGAGGAGTCAAGGCAAAAGTTTGTTTCGGCAACTGCGGAAGCGACTGCAACGATGCAGCGATTAAATTTTCACGCGCCTATACCGGTCGTCAGAAGATCATCGTTTTCTTAAATGGGTATCACGGCAATACATACGGTTCTTCGACGATGACGACGTGTTCGACTCGGATGCACGAGAAAATGGGACCGTTTCTGCCGGAAATTTATCCTTTCCCATTTTTTGGAACGGATAAGAGCGGTGCTGAGGTTGAGCGCGATTGCATGAAAGCGATGGAAACGGCCTTTTCATCGTATTTGCCGCCGTCCGAAGTTGCTGCAATGGTGATCGAACCCGTGCAAGGTGACGGCGGAATGCTTCCGGCACATCCCATTTTCATGAAAAAACTTTACGAGACTTGCAAGAAGTACGGGATTCTTTTTATTTCAGAGGAAGTCCAACAAGGGTTTTATCGAACGGGGAAGTTCTTCTCAATTGAGCATTACGGCATTATTCCCGACGGCATTGTTATGGGAAAGGCCGCAGGTGCTTCATTAACCCTCGGCGCTTTTATGGCCCGAGCGGAGATCATGGATTGCCTGCCGGCTCCGGCTCATGTCTTTACGTTGAGCGGCAATTCCATTGCCTGCGCTGCAGGCATTGCACAGTTCGATTACATGGAATCGGAAGAATTTCAGAAACAGCTGGCGAGCAACATTGTCCTTATTGAGAAACTAGGAGCAGACCTAAAGGCCAAGCATCCGAAATTGGTGGCTTTTTCTCGCAACCTTGGTTTGTCAATGGGAATCGGAATTCAGAAGGAAGACGGTTCGCCGGATGCCGACGGAGTGTTCAAGATTCTTTTCCGTTCTTATGAGAAGGGGCTTGTTGTTATTTCGCTTGCCGGCTGGATTTTACGCATCCAGCCGCCGCTCACGATTGAACCTGAGCTGTTAATTCGAGGTTTTGAAATTCTTGATCAGGCTATGTGTGAGTACGAGCGCGGAGAAATTCCCGATGACGTGTTCCAATACCGATCGGGTTGGTAATGCTTCGCACATATGCATTCAGGGTATAAAAAATGATTAAAAATCAAATTGTGAAGCTGATTGTTCCCGGGCTCGTCTTTCAGTCGATCTTGATTGCCGGCGGTTACGGAACCGGAGCTGAGATTGCGCAGTTTTTTGGCGTGAATGGCATGGCGGGCGGACTTCTCGGAGCGTGCGTGACATTTCTCTGCTGGAGTCTTGTCTGTGCGGTGACGTTTGAGTTTTGCCGCGTTATGCAGACGTTCGATTACGGTTCAATGATGAAACAGATTTTGGGACCGGCCGCTTTTTTGTACGACGCTTGTTACTGGATTATGTTTCTTATTGTGATGGGAGTTGTCAATGCCAGTGCCGGCGCCATAATTGAAAAACTGGGATTTAACCAGTGGATTGGCATCGGAGTCCTTTCATTAGGCGTTCTTTTTCTTGTCATCAAAGGGACTGAAACCGTGGAGAGGGCGCTTTCGGTTTGGTCCTATGTCCTCTGTACGGTTTATCTTGTTTTCATGGTCATTGTTTTCGTCAAGTTCGGTTCGAATATTGCCGCAGAAGTTGGAAAGGCTGAAGTGGCGGATACTTGGCTCTCGAAGGGATTGCAGTACAGTTTCTACAATCTTGTCGTCGTTCCTCTCATTCTTTATACGGTGCGTGATTTCAAGTCGAGAAAAGAGTCTGTTATTAGCGGGATCTTTGCCGGATTTTTGGGAATCTTTCCCGGGACAATGTTGCTTCTTACGATGGGTTGCGACTTTGCAAATGTAACGAATTCGACAGTTCCTATCCTTGCGATTTTTGACAGACTTGACATGCCGTGGCTTTTTTGGATATTCGAATTTGTATTGTTCGTCACCCTGATGGAAACGGCAACAGGTTTCGTGAAGGCTGTTGTTGACCGTGTGGATGTTGCATTCAAGAAGACCGGACAACGTGAGCCGACTTGGTTTAAACCTGTCGTTGCCGTTGTGCCGGTCCTGATCGGAGTTGCCGTTTCTGCGTTCGGTCTTCTTGGTCTTATTGTCAAGGGCTACGGAACAGCTTGTTGGGGATTTCTCTGTCTGTTTGCCGTCCCCATGCTTACCGTCGGCGTTTATAAGATTGTGAGAAGATCTAATTGCCGCAGACGGTATAGTCAGACGGAATCCTTGATGGATTAGCGAGAGGCGAATATCGCGGTTTGTTTCCGCCAGAAAGAAAGACAGATAAGGAGAGGAGACAACGCGATGGTGGTTCGTTAAATTTTTTGGCATCAAATGCTTTAAACCAGGTTCCTTTTAGTAAAATGCTCAAAACCTGAAGGCGGTTTTTTGACCGCCTTTTTGTCATTCGCAGGAACTGACATGAACCTTATTTGTTGGCGGAAAAGTCAAGAAAGGAAGAATTCCCGTGTCTAAAGTTGGATTTGACAACAAAAAATACATCGAAACACAGTCCGCACACATCAAAGAGCGCATTGCGCAATTTGGCGGCAAACTCTACTTGGAGTTTGGCGGCAAGCTTTTTGATGACTATCATGCCTCGCGAGTTTTGCCCGGATTTGAGCCCGACAGCAAAATCCGCATGCTTTCGCAGTTAAAGAATGACGTTGAAATTGTCATTGCGATCAGTGCTCCTGATATTGAAAAAAATAAGATTAGGGGCGATTTGGGGATTCCTTACGAAGATGATGTCCTTCGGTTGATTGATATTTTTACCGGACTTGGTTTTTTTGTCGGTTCTGTGGTCATCACTCAGTACAACGGTCAGCCCGGCGCAGACGTCTTTATGCGTCGTCTTGCGGCACTGGGTGTTCGATCCTACAAGCATTTCCCGATCGCAGGCTATCCGCACAATCCGGCACTGATCGTCAGTGATGAGGGTTACGGGAAGAATGAATTTATTGAGACATCGCATCCTTTGGTTGTTGTGACGGCTCCGGGGCCCGGAAGCGGCAAGATGGCCACTTGTCTTTCTCAGCTCTATCATGAACACAAGCGAGGCGTCAATGCCGGCTATGCGAAATTCGAGACGTTTCCGATTTGGAATCTTCCCTTAAAGCACCCGGTTAACCTTGCTTACGAAGCAGCGACAGCTGATCTCAATGACATCAATATGATTGACCCCTTCCACTTGGATGCTTATGGGGTCACGACGGTTAATTACAACCGAGACGTTGAGATTTTTCCGGTGTTGCGTGCCATCTTTGAAAAGATCTTAGGTGAATGTCCATACAAGTCACCGACAGATATGGGCGTCAATATGGCAGGAAACTGCATTATTGATGACGAAGTTTGTTGCAAAGCGTCCTACATGGAGATTCTTCGGCGCTACTATCAAGCGATGGTCGACAAAGTGCGCGGAAGAGTTGAGGAAGCCGTCGTTTTCAAGCTTGAACTCTTGATGAAGCAGGCAGGGATTACGTCGGATATTTTGCCGGCTGTTGCGACAAGTCTGGAAAAAGAAAAAGCCACTGGAGCACCGGCAGGGGCACTGGTTTTGCCGGACGGCACCGTCGTAACGGGAAAGACAAGTCCTCTTTTAGGGGCAAGTTCGGCATTGCTCCTGAATGCATTGAAGCGTCTTGGTGGCATCGGGAAAGAAGTGGATTTGATCAGCAAGGAAGTATTAGAGCCGGTTTGTCGACTCAAAACAGAAAGCCTTCGTCATACAAACCCAAGACTTCATAGTGATGAAGTTCTCATTGCACTGTGCGTGAGCGCTCAGACAAATCCGCTTGCCGCATGCGCTCTTGAGCAGATTGACAAACTCCGCGGTTGCGATGCGCATTTCTCCGTCCTGCTAAGCGAGGTGGACGAGAAACTGTATAAACGTTTGGGCATACACGTCAGTTGCGAACCGAAAAACGAGCGTCGAAAATTGTATTTTTGATCAATTAAGCTGGTTGTGGTTTAAATCTCCAGTTCTTGACTAGAGGATCTCCAGCAGAGATTTTTAGACGGAGGTGGAGCATCCAGAAATAGCGAGAAGAATTCTCTCGCTATTTTTTTTCGCACAGGGGCATGCCATTCGAGCGGAGTCGGTGCGATGTTGAGCTGTCAACAAACAGGCAAGATGCGCTTGTGACTCGGGTCTGCTTCGATTGAGTCCAGTACCGATGAATGGCTTTAACGTATCCGTTCAGGATACTAAGAGAGCATTTCTTCTTCAAATGGGGCAGACAAAAATTAACCCCCGAAGGGAAGAACCATTCGGGGGTTGGGACTTAAAGGCAACGCTATTAGAGTTCGCCCATGAGCCACTTCATCGGGATGATGGAAATCTTCGGGAAGACTGTAAGAACAAGCAACACGATGATTTCTGTGATAAGGAACGGAATAAGTTTGGTGATCAATTCAACAAACTTGATGTTGCCGATACCGCACACAACATACAGAATCGTTCCAACAGGAGGCGTAATAACACCGATACCCAAGTTCAAAATGAAGATGAGGCCGAAGTAGTACGGATCAATTCCGGCTTTCAAAATCAACGGATAAAGAACAGGGGCAAAGATCAACACGTTCGGTGTCAAGTCCATGACCATACCGATCAGGAACACGAACAAGTTGATGACAAGCATCAGCATAAGCGGGCTGTCAAGCAACGGTTCGAACAGCCAAACGATCTGTTGCGGAATCTGAGCCATCGTGATGAAGAAGCCAACGGCAGAAGCGCCGGTAACGATCAACATCACAGCCGCTGTTGTACGTGCAGAACGAGCAGAAACGGCGAGGAGGTCGCTCGGCTTCATTTCACGGTAGTAGAGCAAGCAAACGATGATCGCGTACACGGCAGCGAATGCACCGCCTTCCGTCGGGGTGCAAATACCGAAACGGATACCGCCCAAGAGCAGGACAGGCAACAAGAAGGCCGGCCAGGCATCAATGCAGATCTTGACTTTTTCTTCGTGCGTGAAGGTGATGGTTTCGTTGTAACCGTCTTTACGAACAATGAACCACCAGCAAATGCACAAAGCGAAGCCGATGAAGATTCCGGGGAACAAACCGATCATGAACAACTTCGTGATGGAGAGTCCGCCAACCGTAGCACCCAACATAATGAAGTTGGTAGACGGCGGAATGATCGGTCCGATGATAGCGCCTGAGGCAATAACGGCACCCGCACGACCCGGGTTGTAGCCGACATTTTTCATCATCGGCAGGAGCAAGCCGCCGATAGCAGCTGCTTCAGCGACGGAGGATCCCATCAAGCCAGCGAAGATGATAGAGGCAACGATAGCGGCATAACCGAGGCCGCCACGCACGTGGCCGATCATCAATTGAGCCATCTGCACAACGCGATAGCTCAGACCGCCTTCGGTCATGATTTCGCCTGCGAAAATGAAGAACGGAATCGCCATCAAAGGATAGTTATCCGCCGCATCAACCATGGAGGAAGCGATCATCATCGGATCCCACATGCCGGAATGTGCCATCAAAACGAGAGCACACAGAATCAAAACGACGCAAATTGGTACGCCGATAACGAGGAAGCCAAAGAGGGAGGCTAAAAACAAAAACAATTCCATGCTTCTCTCTCCTTAAAGCGAATTGCTCGTATCAGGCAAATCGGGGATGTCCTTTTTCTCTTTGGGAGCGTAATCGCTCATCGGACGTTTCCACTCGTGCCAGAAGTCACGAATCAAAATCAAAACAGCACAGAAAGCCATAATTGGCAGAGGGCCATTGACAACTGTCATGTTGAGATTGGTTGAAACCGTGTACGTGTCGTACGTTGTAAGTACGTGGTAAATGCCACCTTCGAGAAGAATGGCCATTGCATAGACAGAGAGGGCGATGGCGATTAAGTTAACCCAACGGCGGAGGTTGCCGCTCATGAGGTCAACGAACATATCAACTGCGATGTGACGACGACGGTAGAAGGCTTCAATACCGCCGAAGAATGTAATATACATGAAGAGGTAGCGAGACCATTCTTCGCTAGGAGCAAAGGAGGAACGGAACACGTAACGCAGGAAGGCGTTGTAGAACACGAGCCCGATCATCCCTAAAAACACGACGGCACAGAATAATTCGAAAAGCTTCTCTGCCCAGTGTTTCGTGTGTTGGGTGTTTGACATCGATAAGTCCCTTGAAGGTAAAACTTAAGACTTCCAGCGAAAGAGTCGAGACTCGACCCTTTCGCTGTTTGTTACTAACTAGATGTACTGCAATTACTTCTTGGCTTTGTAGCTGTTTGCAGAATCAATGATGCGCTGTGCATTGGGCGCATACTGGCTGGATTTCGGATCCGTGAACATCGTCCAGGTCTTCATACCGGCCTGCTGAACCCAAGCGAGGAATTCAGGAGACGGTTCGGAAACCTTACCGCCGTGGCTTTCAATGGTCTTGATAGCCTTGGCATCGACTTCTTCAGCGAGCTTCCACACATCTTCAGCAGCCATGAACGCAGCCTGCTTGACCCATTCCTGGTTCTGCTTGTCGAGCTTGTTGAAGAACTTCTCATTGATGAACAAGCAGTGGATCACGAGGATGTGGCCCGTCTTGGTGATGTAGGGGGCCTTCTCGTACATCTTCTGTGTTTCAATATCAGAGAAGGGGCTGTCGCCGCCGTCGATAACGCCCTGGTCGAGAGCAGACGGAACTTCAGCAGAAGCCATGGGCTGTCCGGACAAGCCGCAGTTCTTGACGAACGTCATGTACAGCGGGATGTTGGGCGAACGCATACGCCAGCCCTGAACTTCCTTAACGCTTGTAATCGGCTTCGTGGAGTAGAAGTGACGGAATCCAAGCGGGAAGGCGTTCAATGTGATAAGACCGGACTTCTTCGTGAAGTTTTCGTTAATGATCTTGAACGTTTCGCCGTTCATAGCGCGGTGCGCATGATCATAGCTTTCATAAAGCATCGGGGTCTCGAGCATGGCCATGGCCGGAAGGAACTGGGAAACCTGAGTTCCTGTTGCGCACATTTGAATCACGCCGCGACGTGTATCTGCAATGTACTTGTTTTCCTTGCCGAGCATGGAGTTCGGGTAAACCTGAACGTCATACTTGTTGCCGGAGAGCTGATTGAGGTATTTACCGAAAAGATACATACCTTGCGTTTCAGGTTCGCCTTCGGGCTTCATACCGGCGATCTTGATCACTGTTTTGCCGGAAGCAGCGAGAACAGGCGCTGTGGCACCGACCAAAAGGCCGAGTGCGCAAACAGAAAGAACGAGACGCTTCATGTGGATTCCTCCAATTAATTTTTGAAAAGCGTTGAACTAAAACAGCACGAACCCTTTCTAGGTAGGGGTTCCTACTGAGATATACGTATATCTGGATGCGAAATTAACACTTTGTAACGGGTTTTGCAAGGACACAAACGGTTACAACAAGTGGATTAGTCCTTTTGTAGGGGGTAACGATCTGTTTTTGTACAGAAAAAATATTTTCACGAAACCTATAAAAAAAGAGGATGGAAGTTTTGAATTTTGTTTTCAAATGTGCTTTAGTGTTTTCGATTGGACAGGCTAATCACATTTCGTTACGATTGCGCCCGTGTGCTTGTTTTTTCAGCACTTATTTTTGTAAGGATGGCACGATGCTCAGGAAGCGTTGCATGGTTTTTGATATGGACGGAACGGTCTATCTTGGCCCGGTTCCGATCGAAGGTACAGTCAATTTTATTAAGAAAAACTGGGGAAAGATTGACTTCCAATTTCTTAGTAACAATACGTCAAAGTCACCGATGACGTACGTCAAACGGCTTAATTCGATGGGTATACCCGCGACGCTTGATCAAATTCTGACGCCGATTACGCCGCTGGTTCATTACCTTAAGCGGGTGGGAATCAAGCGAGCTTATCTCGTCGGCAATAAAGATTTCGTTTCCTGCATGAAAGAAAAAATGCCGGAACTTGAAAATACGGCAGAGGGGGCAGAAGCGGTCATCCTCGCGTATGACACGGAACTGACCTACGAGAAGATCAAAACGTCGGCGTTGCTTCTTTTGGATAAAAATGTTGAGTTTCTTGCGACGCATCCTGACTTTGTGTGCCCGACGGATGCCGGTCCCCTTCCTGATATCGGCAGTTTTATCCGCATGTATGAAGCCGCAACCGGACGAAGTCCACAGCGTATTTTTGGAAAGCCGTGTACGGAGGTTTTGGAACCGGTTCTCTCCAAATATGAGCGCAAGGATGTGTGCATGGTCGGCGACCGTCTCATGACAGACAAGGTACTCGGTGAAAATGCCGGCATTGATTTTATTTTGGTACTTTCCGGAGAAACAACGGAAGCAGATTTGCCGAAAGTACGTCAGCAGGAATTCAGAAAATCGTTGCGTCGGTTTTTCCACATTGGGCCGAAAGACAAGCGATTGCCGCAGAAAACATACATTCTGCCGCATTTAGGCGAATTGGTTTTTGAAGACGATAAGTAGGAGCGAAATTCGACTTGTTTAATCAAAAGGAGTGGAAGAACTAATCCTTTTGGCTAGTCGCAACAAGTTGTTTCTGCTAAACTCAGATTGTCCGCGCGCATGAGAGGGCGCGAATTTTTTGGAATTTTTAATTTTTGTTTTCTTTGTCTCTAAATCATTGGAAAAATTAACATGATGAAAGAACTGAAACCCGTTGACCGCAAGGCCATGTTTGCCGAGATTGATTCCGGCAAAGAATTTGACATCGTGATCATTGGCGGCGGCGCGTCCGGTCTCGGCGTGGCGGTAGATGCCTCAAGCCAGGGCTATTCCGTCTGCTTGGTCGACGCACAGGACTTCGCTGAAGGCACGAGCTCTCGCTCGACCAAACTCATTCACGGCGGTGTCCGCTATATGCAGAACCCGCATGATTGGGGCCTCGTTTTTGAAGCGTTGCGTGAACGTGAGTTGTTGCTCAAACTCGTTCCGAACCTTGTGCACAAGAACCCGTTCATTCTTCCCTGCTATCGCTGGTACGAAAAGGCCTTCTATGGTCTTGGTCTGACCTTCTACACGATGATGGCGAAGTTTAGTTCTGGTGATGCCGGTTCTCTGTCGATCCTTTCGAAGGAAAAGACACTTGAACTCTTGCCGGGAATTAAGGCCGAGGGTTTGTACGGCGGCGTCCGCTTCTTTGATGCGCAGTTCGATGATGCCCGTATGGCAATCGCTTTGATGCAAACGGCTGTTGCTCACGGTGCTGTGTGTGTGAACTATGCTGCTTGTGCCGGCTTCAACCACACCGATGAGAAGATCGACTCGATGATTGTTGAAGATAAGGAAACGGGTGAGAAGCACACGGTTAAGGGCAAGATGTTCTTTAACTGCGCCGGCCCCTGGGTTGATGAAATCCGCAAGCTCACCGGCAAGGCTGATGTCAAGCCCCTTGTCAAGGCCGCTCGCGGTTCCCACATCATTCTTGATCTCAAGAAGTTCGGCAATCCGAAGGAAGGTATGTTCATTCCGAAGACATCCGACGGTCGTGTGTTGTTCTGCTTGCCGTGGCACGGAATGCTTGAGGTGGGTACAACCGATTTGCCCGAACCCGTTCCTGTCAACATGGATCCGAAGATTTCCGAAGAGGAAATTCAGTTCATGATGGATAACTGCAACAACTACCTTAAGACGAAGGTTACCCGCGAAGACATTCTTTCTACGTTTGTGGGCGTTCGTCCGTTGTATACACCGGCTGCGGCTTCTGCCAACGGCGGTAAGACAGCGAAGGTTTCTCGTGAACACGCCATTATTCCTGAGTTCGGCAACATGCTGACGATTACAGGCGGAAAGTGGACGGCTTACCGTAATATGGCTGAGCATGCCATGAAGGTTGCTGCTGAGAAGGGTCTTATTCCGTCTTCCAAGACGATTACGACGAAGTTGCCGCTTACGGTTGACACTGCATTTGATTCGGAAGAACTCGAAATGCGTGCTGCCCAGGCGGAAAAGGTTGAGGAAGTCGTCGATGACGTCGTCGCCTACGCTGTGCGTCAGGTTCAGGTAAGCGCTGCTCGCAACGCTGAAGACGTTTTGTTCCGCCGTCTGCGCCTCGGTCAGATGAATGACAAGCGCACGGAAGAACTGCGTAAGCCTGTTCAGGAAGCAATTGATAAGGAATTGAAGAAGCAGGCGAAGTAATTCGCATTGCGATTTTCTGATGCCGCACGTCAGTGCGGCATCCTTAAAGGAACGAATGGCTGATTCTTTTGGGGATCAGCCATTTTTTGAAGCTTATTTGCGTTTAATTTAGGGTAGGAGCAAAGCCGTTGTGCTGTGTGTCTGGTTTTTCAATATGAGTTACCAGACCGTCTGGATTTGCGTAAAGCGGGGCACCGCACTGTTCGCACCACTCCATTGGAAAGAGTTGCTCATGTGCAAAAATGGTATCGATGCCTTCCAGGGCAAGAACCTCTCCGGCGAAACTTTGTGCAATTTCCAATTCCTGCGGATCACAGGGCCAAACAACGCCTGCAACGATTTTGTTGCGCTCTGTTTTAAGAGAAATCCCGATGCGAAGTTCTGGTTGCATTTCCTGTTGCTTTTCATTGGAAACAACGGAAAAAATCGCTGTTGTAGCAACCAGATCAGCTGAGGTTGTATTTTCGAGGCAAACGTAATTGACAAGTGACTTCAATGAGTAAAGACGCATGGCGAGACTAGCCTGCCGCCATGCGGTGAAGAAAGCTGACGGAAACTGGACTTCAATGCAACTTCCCGTCGCAAACTCTTGGAGTTCCTCTTGAACACGGAGTGCAAATTCCATAAATGCACGAGCGCGCTTAATGCGTTCGGCTGAGAAATCTGCAAAAAGAGATTTGGCATCGGGAGCGCTGGCGGCAAGCGTTATGTAGCGCACGTCGGAAAAGTCGGCAGGAGGATCGCTCGAAAGAAGATAGGAGGTATCAACGACACCGGCTTGCTTCTTTTTTGTGCAAAGCTTCTCAAGCAGATGCCGCACGTCGCACAGTCGCTCCGGAAGATGCTCGGAGGCAATGAGCGTATTTCCGATCGTGATTCGGCTTTCGGTTCCGGCAAAGTATGTCTTGTAAAGATTGGCGATTGATGCGGCTGTCTTTTCCGGCATTTTTCCAAAAATGATTCTGTATCGGCTCCACGCAAGGATTGGGATCAGAACTAAAAGGTGGGCGCCATGCTTATCCGTAAAAAATTCAGCACATCCTTCGGCAAGGGCAAGCAGGTCATCGTGACCTGTTCCTTCTTCGTCTTTTAAAAGTCCGAGCGTTGCCTCAATGGTCGAATCCTCACCGCGCTCGAGTTCGCTGTTGCAGTAGGCAATAATCTCTTCATCGAGAAGTTTATCCTCGATGTTCGAGGAGGCGTCAGTCATCCGATAGGCCAGGGCGAGCAACTTGTTGCATGCAGGATTGTCAGAATCAGAAGAAAGAAGATGTTTGAAAAAACGTCTTGCCATTGCGTCAATTCTCGCAGAAAAACAAAGAAGCGACAGTGTACTTTGTTTTCGTTTGGGAGGCTAAGTTGCTGCCTTTTTTAGAGCGGCTCGTATGGGTTTCGACGATGATGTGCATGATAGAATTTCGGCGTTTTGAACAAAGAGGCTTGGCGCGAGAGGATTAGTCAAAATAGGTCCCTTTACGCGAGTCCTTTCTGATTTTTTTAGCGCCAGTGGGTTTCCGCTATCCACTCCAAGGCGCAGAAGAGATATGGACACTATTCGTAATTTTTCAATTATCGCTCATATCGACCACGGAAAATCAACGCTTGCCGACAGGCTTATTGAGCGTTGCGGAGGACTTTCAGGTCGAGAAATGAGTGAGCAGGTTCTCGACAGCATGGATCTTGAACGCGAGCGCGGCATCACGATCAAGGCCCAGACGGCAAGTCTTGTTTACAAGGCTAAAAATGGAAAAGCGTATCAACTTAATCTCATTGATACGCCGGGGCATGTCGACTTTTCCTATGAGGTAAGCCGTTCGCTTTCTGCTTGTGAAGGTGCGCTTCTGGTCGTTGATGCCACACAGGGGGTCGAAGCGCAGACAGTGGCGAATTGTTATACGGCTATAGACCTTGGTGTGACCGTTCTTCCTGTTCTTAACAAAATGGATCTTGCGAGTGCGGATCCTGTTGCTGCCGCAGAAGAAATTGAAGATGTGATCGGCATTGATGCGGGTGATGCAGTTCTTTGTTCGGCTAAGACCGGAATGGGAATCGATGAAATTTTGGAACGCGTTGTTCGTGATGTTCCGCCTCCGTCCGGTGACCCTCAGGCTCCTTTACAGGCACTGATCGTCGACAGTTGGTTTGACAATTATGTGGGAATTGTCACGCTTGTCCGCATTGTCAACGGCACTGTCAAGCCCAAGGATAAAATCACATTGATGGCAACGGGAGCCAGTCATCTTGTGGAACAAGTTGGCGTTTTTACTCCGAAAGCACAGAAACGGGAAAGTCTCAGTGCAGGTGAAGTCGGCTACATTATTTCTGGGATTAAAGAATTAAAAGATGCACGCGTAGGAGATACGATTACGCATGCAGCAAGGGGCGCGGCAAAACCTCTTCCCGGTTTTCGGGAGGTTAAGCCTCAAGTTTTTGCCGGCTTATACCCCGTTGAATCCAATCAATACGATGCGTTGCGCGATGCGCTCTTAAAACTTCAGTTAAACGATGCGGCGCTGAAGTTTGAACCCGAGGTGTCTCAGGCGCTCGGCTTCGGTTTCCGGGCGGGTTTCCTTGGGCTTCTTCACATGGATATTGTCCAGGAGCGTTTGGAACGCGAGTACGACATGAATCTCATTACGACGGCTCCGTCTGTTGTCTATGAGGTTCTGATGACGAACGGCGAGGTCGTTCGTGTTGAAAATCCGAGTAAGTTGCCGAGTCCAGACAAAATTGCTGAGATTCGGGAGCCGATCGAACTCGTGACGATTTTTGTTCCCAATGAATACGTGGGAGCCGTCATGAAGCTTTGTCAGGACAAACGCGGGGTTCAGACGAACCTTGCCTATCACGGACGACAGGTGCATCTGACCTATGAACTTCCATTGTCGGAAATCGTTTTGGACTTTTTCGATAAGATGAAGTCGATCACTCGCGGCTATGCTTCAATGGATTATGAGTTCAAGGAGTACAGGGCGGCAGATGTGGTCAAGTTGGACGTTCTCATCAATGGCGACAGAGTTGATGCTCTGAGCTCCATCATTCATCGAACAGGGGCGAAGATTCGAGGACGCGATGTCGTTGTGCGGCTGCGCTCTCTGATTCCGCGACAGATGTACGATGTGGCAATTCAAGCGGCTATCGGAGCAAACATCATTGCTCGCGAGAACATCAAGGCCTTAAGAAAGGATGTCATTGCGAAGTGTTACGGCGGCGACATTACCCGTAAGAAAAAACTTTTGGAAAAGCAAAAAGCCGGTAAAAAACGGATGAAGCAAGTAGGAACCGTTGAAATTCCGCAGGAAGCATTCCTTTCAATTCTGCGTGCGGATGAACAATAATAGGGAGCGAGGGTTGTGAATTTCTCATTGATTCTTTTTCTGCTGAGTCTTTTTACGGGGCTGATGTGGGTTCTGGATCGCCTGATTTGGAAACCGAAGAGAGAACAGGAGGCAGAAACTGTACGGCAGGAGTTCAATACGGCGAATGCTGAGGCAATTGCACGCGGAGACAAACGCATTGTGGCGCTTCGGGAGGCAAATGCAAAGGCAAAACTTCGCATGCCATGGTGGCTTGATTACACGGCAGGACTTTTTTGGGTCATTTTGCTTGTATTTCTATTTCGATCCTTCGCCTATGAACCTTTTCGAATTCCGTCGGGTTCCATGTTGCCGACGCTTCACATCGGCGATTTCATCCTTGTCAATAAATTTGATTATGGCATTCGGCTTCCCGTCATCAATAAAAAGATCATTGAACGCGGTTCTCCGAAAAGGGGTGACGTGATTGTGTTTCGCTATCCGCAGGATCCGTCTTACGACTACATCAAGCGTGTCGTCGGGGTGGCGGGTGATCTCGTTGAGTACGTTGATAAACGTCTTTATGTGAACGGCGAGGAAATGAAGCGGGAAAATCCGGTCGATTGGGTGGCTCCTGACACCATGAGGACAATGACAAAAACAACGGAAAATCTTTCCGGAGTTCTTCATGAGACGATTGTTGATGATATGAAAGGACCAGGCTTGCAGGGAATGCCCTATCCGGCAGCTCTCAAGGTGTGCCGTTATCGAGAAAACGGATTTGCTTGTCGAGTTCCTCCGAACAGTTATTTCGTCATGGGAGATAATCGAGATAACAGTGAAGACAGCCGTTACTGGGGAGTTGTTCCCGACGAAAATCTTGTCGGGCGAGCTTTCTTTATTTGGGCCAATTTTGGTGATTTAAGTCGTATCGGTTCTTTCCGATAATCCGTATTTGAAGGAATTGAAAATGCAGATGAGAAAACTCCTTCCTTCAGAATTGCTTGAAGAACGAATCGGGTATGTCTTTAAAAATAAGGCTCTTTTAAAAAGAGCATTAACGCATCGCAGTTTTGGCGCAGAACATAACGAGAGGCTCGAGTTTTTAGGGGACTCTGTTCTCAATTGCGCTGTCGGGCATAGCCTTTTTTTGCGCGATAAACATTTTGATGAAGGTGTTCTGTCCAGAGTTCGTTCGAACTTTGTGTGCGAAAAAACGTTGGATGAAATTGCTCGAGCGATTGATATCAGTTCCTTTATTCTCCTGGGAGAAGGGGAGCTGCGCACCGGCGGAGCAACGCGACCCTCGATTATGGCAGATGCCTGTGAGGCGTTGTTCGGAGCGATTTTCTTGGATTCTTGTTTTGAAGAAGCCGAACGCGTGATCCTAAAACTCTACGAGCCGATCCTTTCGGCAGGGGCTATGACGCCGGAGCGGTTGGGAAAAGATGCGAAGACGCGTCTTCAAGAGGCACTTCAGGCTCGGCATATTGATTTGCCTGATTACAGTATCGTCGACAGCGAAGGTGCGGCACATGCACTGATTTTTCGCTGTGCATGTCGAATAAATCGATTCTCTATTTGTGAATACGGTTCCGGTACGAGTCGTCGAGCGGCAGAGCAAGAAGCCGCTGCCAAAGCGTTGGAACGACTTCAGGAAGCGTTGAGGGATGTAAAGTGACAGAAATTCCAGAGGGTTTTCGTTGCGGTTATGTCGCAGTCATTGGTCGGCCGAACGTGGGAAAGTCGACATTGGTCAATGCGATTGTCGGGGAGAAGGTCTCGATTACCTCAAAAAAACCTCAAACGACGCGAGAGCGCGTTCTCGGTGTTGCGACATACGAGGATGCTCAACTTGTCTTTATGGACACCCCCGGATTTCAATCAAAGTTTTCCTCGGAATTACTGAAACGAATGAACCGGACGGTTCGCAGTTCCTTGGCAGATGTGGACGTCGTATTGTTTGTGATGGATGCTTCCGGTTGGCGCCGGGAAGACGATCTCGTGCTGCGGCTTTTGAATCCGGAAAAGCAAAAGGTCATTTTGGTTCTCAATAAAACCGATCTCGTTAAGGATAAAAATAGTCTTTTGCCCAGAATTGCAGAGATTTCCGCAAAATTTCCTTTTGCGGCGGTGGTGCCGGTTTCAGCTGCAAAACGACGTCAACTGGATGATGTTGTGGGAGAAATAAAAAAATTCCTTCCCGAATCGGTTCCGTATTTTGATCCGGAACTCTACACGGACAGATCCCCGCGATTTATCACTGCCGAAACCATCCGCGAAAAGGCATTCCGGCTGTTGGGCGATGAGCTTCCTTACGGTGTTGCTGTTGCAATCGAACGTTGGGTAGAAGATGATGAGAAGGCAGAAATTGATGCCGCGCTTTACGTGAATCGAGAAAGCCATAAACCCATTGTGATTGGAGAAGGGGGCGCGAAGTTAAGGGAGATTTCTCGTCTGGCGCGTCTTGATATCACTGAACTGTTAGGAAAACCTGTTTGTCTTCATGTTTGGGTTCGCGTGCGCCGCGGCTGGAGTGATGACGCGAGAGTGTTAAAGAGTCTCGGTTATGACTGAGTCGAACAAATCGGCGTCGGAGTTGATTCCGACAAATCTTGAAAGCACTTCTCTTGTCGCACTCGGTCGCTATGTGGCGAAAGAAACAGGGATCTACATGAGTGCGCGAGAAGAGCCCGCTTTTGTTTTAACGAGCTGGCCGTGGAGAGAAACGAGTCTCATTGTGTCGCTTTTCACAAAACGACGCGGACGAGTGACGGTGGTTGCACGCGGTGCCAAGCGGCCGGCTGGGCGATTTCGCGGGTTGTTGGATCCATTCGTTCCCCTTCTTGTCAATTTTTCCGGTCGCACCGAAGTCAAGAACCTCACGGGAGCAAAGTGGATGGGCGGTCTTGCGCCGATTACAGGCGAAGGGCTCTTGACGGGGTTTTATTTGAATGAACTCGTTTTTCGGCTGACGGCGGCTGAGTCACCGCAACCCGAATTGTTTGAGGCGTACACAAGGACGCTTGCTTGCATTGCGAGAGGCGATTGGACAAGGTCTGAGCGTGCCATGCGTGAGTTTGAAGTCGATATTTTGCATTTGTGCGGCTGGGGACAGAGGCTGGAGAATGAGGCGGACGGATTTGTCGGTTTTGTGCGTGACGGGGAAATTCTCAATGCAGAGTCTGTCAATCCCCAAGACGGGGAGTCGGTTGTCAGAGCTGAAGTTGTTCGAGCGGTGTTGACACGAGATTTTTCCAATGCCGATGTCCTGAAGGATTCACGCGAGGTGCTCCGTGCGATTGTTGAGTTTTATGCTTTGGGCGGGCGCACTCTTTCTTCGCGTCGAACTGTTGCAAAGTGGCGTCAATTCAGACAGGAGACTGTTTTATGAAGGGTCCGATTGTTTGTGATATTTCGGGAACTGTCTTAACGGAAGCAGATCGCAGGAGAATTGCTCATCCGCTTGTCGGCATGGTGATTCTCTTCTCGCGCAATTATGAAAACAGACACCAACTGAGAAATCTTTGCGATGCCATTCACGATGTGAAGCCGGAAATACTTATCGGCGTTGATCATGAAGGCGGACGTGTGCAGCGGTTCAGAAACGAATTCACGCAAATCCCTGCCATGAGTCTCTATGGAAAGGCTTTTGCAAAGGATAAGGCGAAAGCACTTGCCTCACTGGAGGAAGCTGCTTTTGTTTTGGCCGCAGAACTTCGTGAATGCGGAACGGATTTTACGTTTGCCCCCGTACTCGATCTGAATTGGAATCGGAGCACCATTATTGGGGAACGCAGCTTTTCGAGAGATCCGAAAGACGTTGCTCTTATGGCTCGTGCAGTTTGCACTGGGTTCGCACGTGCAGGAGTGGCTAATTGCGCTAAACATTTCCCGGGACACGGGTATGCGTCGGCAGATAGTCATGTAAGCCTTCCGGTGGATGAACGATCCGCTGAAGAAATTCTTTTGAATGATGTTGAGCCGTACAGAGAATTGCTCGGGGTGTTAAAGAGCATTATGACGGCGCATGTTCTTTATCCGGCACTGGATGGGGTTCCTGCGACTTTTTCTAAAAAAATCATCACAGATATTCTGCGAAAGAAAATCGGATTTGACGGACTTCTTTTTTCAGACGATCTCTCTATGCAGGGAGCAAAAGGAGAAGGCGGCATCCTTCAACGTGCTGAAAAAGCTTTTTCAGCCGGATGCGATGCCATTATCGTTTGTAATGCGCCGGAATCGGTGGATGTGTTGTTAGAGAATCTTGTCTGGAAGGAAACATCCCAGTTTCTTCAACGAGCCTCTTTGATTTGTCCGAAAGGAAAGCTGTGGCATTTTGGAGAACTTCAAGACTGTGATGAATACAAAAATGCCCTTTCTCGCATGCAAGACGGGTTATAGTTTGTCCCACGTGTCTCCGAAAGAGAGAAAAGATGATTATCGAATCGCTGCTTGACACAGATCTTTATAAATTCACGATGATGCAGAGTGTCCTGCATCAATTCCCCGGGGCAAAAGTCACCTATAAATTTAAATGTCGAACTCCCGGTGTTGATCTCTCGCCATTGGCCGGTCAACTGCGAAGCGAAATTGAGCATCTGTGTTCCTTGCGTTGCACGGATGAGGATCTCGCCTATCTTTCGACGTTGCGCTTTATGAAGAGCGATTTCATCGATTTTTTAAGTGTCTTTCATCTCAAAACAAAATACGTCAAAATCGAGAAAACAGATAAAAGTGAATGCGGTCTGTCCATTACGGTGGCAGGCCCTTGGTTGCATACGATCCTTTTTGAAATTCCGATTCTTGCGATTGTCAGCGAACTGTATTACCGACGGCTCGGCATCGAAGTTCCGCGGCAAGAGGGACTTCGTCGGTTAAGAGAAAAGATTGCGCTCATTAAAGCAGAACCTGAAAATGAAAAATTCCGTTTAAGTGATTTCGGAACGCGTCGTCGCTTTTCTGGAGCTTGGCAACGAGAGGTGCTTCAGACGCTTGTGAGCGAATTGCCGCGCGAAAACTTTTCCGGAACGAGCAATGTGCTGTATGCAAAACAGTTTGATCTCATCCCGATGGGAACGATGGCGCATGAATATTTGCAGGCGGCGCAAGCATTAGGGCCGCGTCTTCGCGACAGTCAGCGATTTGCTTTTGAGTCTTGGGCTAAAGAATATCGAGGCGACTTAGGGATTGCATTGTCGGACGTTTATGGGTTAAAGCCGTTTCTTCGTGACTTTGACATGTTCTTCTGCAAACTTTTCGACGGGGTGCGGCATGATTCGGGAGATCCGTTTGTTTGGGGAGAATCCATCATTGAGCATTATCAGAAGAACAAATGCGACCCGCGAAGCAAAACGCTCATTTTTTCTGATGCACTGACGGTTCCCTTGGCGCTTGAACTGTATCGTCGCTTCCGGGATCGAATCAAAATGGGTTTCGGGATTGGTACGAATTTGACCAATGATGTGGGCGTGCAGCCGCTCAATATTGTCATGAAGATGGTTAGCGCAAACGGTTGTCCGGTTGCAAAGATTTCAGATTCGCCGGGAAAGGGGATGTGTGAGGATCCGACGTATTTGGCGTATCTTCGCCAAGTGTTTGGGATTGAGGCTCCGAAACCGTGAAAAAACTTTTCTTCGTTCTTATCGCTTTAACAGGCTCTTCTTCCTTTTGTTTAGCGCAATCGTTTGGCAATGTAACGAATGAAAGTTATGTTGAAGCCAAGCGAATGCTTGAAAAACGCGTGTATTTTGATCACCGTATCACGCTTTATTGCGGAGCCGAGTTCGATAAGAAGAAAAGAATTCGTTTACCCAAAGGGTTCTCAACGCCTTCGTCGAAAAAGCGAGCCGGGCGTGTTGAGTGGGAACATGTTGTTCCGGCAGAAAATTTCGGTCGTGAATTTATAGAGTGGAAATTCGGCAGCTTTGAATGTCGTGATGCGAATAAATCGTTTCGCGGAAGAAGTTGTGCAGAGCGGTCAAGTCGAGACTTTCGGCTGATGCATGCGGATATGTACAACCTTTTTCCTTCCATCGGAGCCGTCAATCAGATTCGTTCCAACTATCCGTACACAGAGTTTCCCGACGGCGTTCGTTCGACGTTCGGTGCTTGCCGCATGAAAATCCAGCACAAGAAGGCAGAGCCGCCGAAAGCTGCTCGGGGAGAAATTTCCCGCGCCGCTCTGTATATGCAGTGGGCGTATCCGGAACGTGTTCGCTTAGGCAAGAAGCAGAGCGAGTTAATGCAGCGCTGGAATGAACAGTATCCGGTTTCCGCTTGGGAATGCCGTCGAGCCAAAAGGATTGAGGCTCTTCAACGAAATGAAAATCCATTCGTTAAAGAGCCCTGTAAAAAGAGCGGCCTGTGGTGAGTTGATCTCAGCTTTCTTTTCCTTGAAGAGTATTGACGCGTTTTTCTAACTCTTCAATCATGTGTGACTGTGTTCGGATGAGAGACTCTAACCGTTTCAGTGATTCGCTGTAAGGGTCTTTTTCTCCGGGAACGACACCATAGGCATTGAACCGTTCATGGTACTTTTTTTCTTCTTTTTTCTCGCGAATCGGCTTGGCAGGGATTCCGACGACGGTTGTGTTGGCCGCAACGGCTTGCAGTACGACGGCATTCGCACCGACGATGGCGTTGTCACCCACCGTAAAGCTACCGAGGATCTGTGCGCCGGCACCGACGACAACGTTGTTTCCGAGCGTCGGATGCCGCTTCTGTCCTTTTCCAAGAGAAGTTCCGCCGAGAGTGACGCCGTGATAGATCGTGCAATCGTCCCCGATTTCAGCGGTTTCGCCGATGACAAGACCTGAACCATGGTCAATGAAGACGCGCCGACCGATTTTTGCTGCCGGGTGAATCTCGATTCCCGTGAGGAATCGAGATAATTCACTGACGAGGCGAGCAATAACGAAAAGACCTTTTTCATGTAGCCAGTGTGCAAAACGGTGAAGGCAAACGGCATGAAATCCGGGGTAGCAAAGAGCGACTTCCAAAGTGCTCCTTGCCGCGGGATCTTTTTCGCAAATCGTTGCTAAATCTTCTCGTGTGTTCTGAAAAAAGGACATTCAGTTCCCCTAAGCGATAGAAAAGACAGGCATGGACAAATAACGTTCACCTGTATCCGGCAAGAGCACAACAATGGTCTTACCGGCGTTTTCCGGACGCTGTGCAAGTTTTGTAGCCGCGGCTAATGAGGCACCGGAACTGATCCCGACCAATACCCCCTGAAGTTTTGCCACTTCCCTCGTTGTGAGAATAGCCTCTTCATTGGTGATTGTGAGAATCTCATCGATGACGGATCTGTCTAAATTTTTAGGCACGAAGTTTGCACCGATTCCCTGAATCCCGTGAGGGCCGGCATGGCCTTCTGTGATGAGCGGAGACGATGCGGGTTCAACAGCAACGATTTTTACCGCAGGATTATTTCCTTTAAGAAAACGACCGACACCGCTTATCGTGCCGCCTGTTCCGAAGCCGTCGACAAAAATATCAACCGTGCCGTCGGTATCTTGCCAGATTTCCGGACCAGTTGTTCTTTCATGGGCGGCCGGATTGGCAGGATTTTCGAATTGTCCTGGGATAAAAACATGTTTGAGAGTTTGTTTTAACTCTTCTGCTTTTTTCAGTGTTCCTTTCATACCTTCGGATCCCGGCGTCAGAACGATTTCGGCGCCGTAAGCGGCGATCAACGCACGTCGTTCAACGCTCATTGTCTCCGGCATGATAAGAATTGCCCGATAACCCTTTGCGGCAGCAATTGCAGCGAGCGCAATGCCTGTGTTTCCGCTTGTCGGTTCGACGATAACGGAACCCGGTTTTAAGGCGCCTGTTCTTTCAGCCTCTTCAATCATGGAAAGAGCGGCGCGATCCTTGGTAGAGCCAGAGGGGTTGAAGTATTCAAGCTTGGCAAGAAGCTTTGCCTTTAAACCATGTTTTTCTTCCCAGCGAGAGAGACGCAACAGGGGAGTAGACCCGATCAGTTCTGTGACATTGTTTGCGATTTTCATGATGATTCCTTTCTTGTTTCTATGAATTAAAAAAATCGGGTTCGTATGTCAATCAAAAAATGCCTCGAAAGACACACGTCCCCGAGGCAACCTGTACTGAGCGTAAATGAACAAACGTTGGAACTCAATGAGAAAGACAACGTCGCTCGCACAGTGTGCGGGGACACGATGAGCAACAACAACACACATATCCCGTAACCGGGGTAGTGATTCTTATAGTTGTCCGTTGCATGTCTTTCACGGTGATTTCCTTGTTTCTCGATGGGCAGGAAGAACGTTTCCTGCTCGAAGCGAGGGACAGTCTAGGGGAGAATTCCCTGTGGTTCAATAAGGTTTTTGCATGAAAGCAACAGCAACGATGGGCGGAGAATGCCAAATTTTGAGCTAAAAAATTATGTGGAAGACCGCTTTATGCTGTAACATCCGCAATCAAGTCGTCCTCAGCCAACCTTGGACGGGGATGTTTCGGTTTTTAAACGGAGTCAGATCAAGTGAGTTCCTGTTCGGATTGTTCGGTTTCTTGTCCGATCACCGATTTGAGTTCGTCGAGAACGTTTGGTTCTCGGCGTGATCTTTCTGTCTCCTATCCTGTTATTTCCTCCCTAAAGCCTGTCGCCATCTCTGCAGCAGCACGCATCAGCGCAGCGGCACTCGCATGCGCAGCACTCGCATGCGCAGTAGCAAAGGACATCGAGGCCTGTGTTGTTCAAGGGAGACCCTTCGGGACGTAAGAAAAACCTAAGAACGAAATCACAAGCCTCCGATGGAACCAGTCGGGGGCTTTTTTGTTATTACCACCTTTATTTTGGAAAACATCATGACAACAGATACAAAACGTTTAAGCGATTTTCAGATGGTTCGCCCGATCCCTTACATGGGGGTCATTTGGGTGAACCACAAAGCGCAGGAGATGGGGTATGAAAGCGGAGATCCCTCATGGTGCAATCTGGGTCAAGGTCAACCCGAGGAAAGGGAACTTGATGGAGCGTTTAAGCGTTTAAATGAATTGCATCTGAGTGAGAAGGACTATGGATACGGTCCGGTCGGCGGTTCTCTTCAGTTGCGCAAGGCGGTTGCCGATATGATGAATCGACTTTACCGCCAAGGAAAAACGAGTCAGTATGGTCCGGAGAATGTGTCCATCGCCGCCGGCGGACGTGCTGCTCTTTCTCGGTTATTCAATATTTTTTGCGACGATGCGACGGTTCTTTATCGGAATCCCGACTATACGGCCTACGAAGATCTTTTGTACTACCGGAGAGATCACACAAGATTCGTTTGTGAAAACACGTCTGGAGAGGATGGGTTCGTTGTTTCTCCCAGTCGTTTCAGTGAGCTTATTGACTCGAAGGGCGTGAATGTTTTTGTTCTTTCCAATCCGAACAATCCAACCGGCTCTGTTGTTCGCGGTGATGCGCTGAAAGAGTATTGCCGCATTGCGCGTGAAAAGGGTGTTCTGCTTGCTTTGGATGAGTTTTATTCGCACTATGTGTACGACGAGTCTGAGGAGGGAACGCCCTCAGTCAGTGCGGCTCGTTATGTTGAGGACGTCGAAAGCGATCCGGTTGTTTTAATTGACGGTCTTACGAAAAATCAACGTTATCCGGGCTTTCGAATCAGCTGGATTGTCGGGCCGAGCCGCATTATTGAAGCGGTGAATCGTGTGGCGAGTGCCTTAGATGGCGGCGCGAGCGTTCCAATGCAAAAGATTGCTTGCGAAGCCCTGCAGCCGGATCGGTTTGATGCGGAAACCAAAGCGGTTCGTCAATGTTTTTCCCAGAAACGTCGTTACGTGCTGGATCGCCTCAGTGCGATGGGTATCCATGTGACGGTTCCTTCGAAGGGAACGTTTTACGCTTGGGCGGATATTTCCGGATTGCCGAAGTCCATCAATGAGGGAGATGCTTTTTGTCTGGCGGCGTTGGAGAAAAAAGTGATGACGATTCCCGGACGTTTTTTTGACATTCGTCCCAATCGCGAGAGAGTAAATCCCGAACCGCTGCGTCATTGGGTGCGGTTTTCCTTCGGACCGTCTATGTCGATTCTTAGAGAAGGTCTCGATCGGATTGAAAAAATGATTAACGAAAAAAAGGCGGAAGAGAAGGTCGCTTAAATGGGGTTCTTCTGTTAGAGAGGATGTGATTTACAGCGCGATTCGGAACTTTTTATAACAGGAAGAAACAATCCGTTCGCAAAGAAGAACAAAGTTGATATACTCCTGCCTCTTTTTATTTGATTGTAAAAGAATTTCTAATGAATTTTGATTTAGCAACTTGCCTATTTTTGCTCGTCTTGATTCTTCTTAACGGACTTTTTGCGATGAGTGAAATTGCGCTCGTCGTCAGCCGTAAGGCACGGCTAACGATACTGGCTGATGAAGGGGATGAGCGTGCAAAGACTGTGATGCGGATTCAGTCTGATCCGACAAGAGCTTTTTCAACGATTCAGGTTGGCATCACATCAATCGGAATCCTTTCGGGTATTGTCGGCGAATCGGCTTTGGCCTCACCGATCGTGGAAGCATTGACCCGCCTTGGGTTAGAAGCTGAGATCGCGCGCATTACGGGGCTGGCTGTCGTCGTTGTTCTTGTTACCTATTTTTCGATTGTCTTAGGCGAACTTGTTCCCAAGCGTCTTGGACAGACCTGCTCGGAGGCCGTTGCCTGCCGCGTTGCGCGCCCGTTGCAGTTTTTTTCCACAGTCATGTCGCCGTTTGTCAGGTTTCTCGCTGTTTCAACCGAGTTTGTTTTAAAGCCTTTCGGGATTGAAAAGGCTAAAAAAGATGACATGACGGAAGAAGAGATTCATGCGCTTTTGGAAGAAGGGGAGGAAAACGGCGTTATTGAGGAAAACGAAAGCGATATGGTGAAAAATGTTTTCGGACTGGATGATCGCCTGGCTGCTTCCGTTATGACGCCTCGTTGTGACATTGAATACATTGACTTGGATGACCCGATTGAAAAGAGCATTTCAAAAATTGTTTCTTCTCCGCGTTCTCGGCTGATTGTTGTTCGCGGAGGCTTTGACCATGTGCTCGGGTATTGCACAACGCGCTCAATTCTTCGACAGCTTGTGAACAAGTCGGAACTGGATATTGAAAAGTGTATTTCGCAGGCAACTTACGTGCCCGAATCCATTACCGGGTTAGAACTTCTTGAGCATTTCAAGGCGACAAATGCGCCGCAGGCTTTGGTCGTTGATGAATATGGTGAGGTTGTTGGTCTCGTTACGCCGAGGGATCTTTTAGAGACGATCGCCGGTGAGTTTAAACCGGAGGCTAATGATGAACCTCAGGCCGTTTCTCGGGCAGATGGAACATGGGTTCTTGATGGCACGATCGCTGTTCCGGAGTTGAAAGATGAACTCGAAATCACGGAACTTCCTGAAGAAGACAGTGCTCATTACAACACGCTTGCGGGAATGTTGATGCTCCTGCTTGAGCGAGTTCCAAGATTGGGCGATGTGGTTGTTTGGAAGAATTGGCGGTTTGAAGTAACCTCTGTTCAAGGGCTTCATATTGAGAAAGTTTTGGCCAAACGGGTTTCGACGCCGGTGAAGAAGCCATAAAACGCAGAGTCGATTAAGGGGATGCGGCTTCTTTCCGTTAGAATGGAGCTGTTCTGTAAGAGGGAAGGGGAAATTGAGTGAATACGGAAATTATCGACAGCCGATTTAAAGAAATCGTTATTGGAAAAACAACCATTACGAAGTCTGTTCTAGCTGACGCCGTCATGGCGCGGTTGAGTTGCCCGCGTACGGATGCTACGGAAATTGTTGATGCCATTTTCGATGAGATGCTTCTTGCTATGGAGCAGGGATACGATTTGAAGCTTTCAAATTTCGGTACGTTTGAATTGCGAGACAAAAAGTCACGTCCGGGTAGAAATCCTCGTACGCTCGTTGACCACGAAATTCGCGCACGTCGCGTTGTGATTTTTACTCCCTCGCTTTTGATGCGCGAGGCAACAAAAGGACTCAATGCGGAGTCCTGATAGGTTTTTTTTGACTTGCCGGCAGATGCTGTGTGAGTTCAAGCGTTTTGTAGCGGGACAACTCGAGGCGGTTGCCCCGTTTTATTTTGTGATCGCTCCTTTTAATTTTCTTCGGAAAATTTTCACCAGATCCGAAAGCACTTCATCCTTTCTGGAAAAATTGCGCCAGGCAAGACAGACACTGAAGGAAGGGAATTCGATAGGAGCGGGAAAGTATTTAAGTCGCGTTGTTTTTGCAATATATCGAGCGGCGTGCGTGGGCATGATCGTGATGCAGTTTGTGCCCGTCAAAAGGTAGGGAATGGCAGAAAAATGCGACGTCGATGCCCGTATGTGGCGCCGCAGGCCGCGACTGACGAGCACATCATCAACGATGCCGAAAAAGCCTGTTCTTGAAACCATGATGTGATCGTGAGATAAGAGCGTTTCCAAATCCATAACGTCGGAATCAAACACTTCCGGATCAACAAGACAACTGTACGTCCCTTCGCCGATGCTGGTGAAGGTGATGCCTTCCTGCGCACAGCCGCCGGAGGTAATCGCCAGGTCAATAGAGCGAGACAAAAGCATTTCAGCCACGACATTGGAGTTCGATTGTCGGAAATGCAGCCTTGTGCAATTCGGAACGCCTCGGGCCAGTTCAACCATGTATTTGCTGAGTGCTATTTCAAAGTCGTCAGAAAGCCCGATGGTAATGGTTCTTCCCATGAAGACGGCTTGTTTGTTCTCATGCAACTGAAGACTTGCATTAAAGCGATCCAGTGCATCTTTTGCCAAGGGGTATATCTGATTGGCGAAAAGCGTCGGAGTTAGCCCTCTTCCCGTGCGCATAAAAAGAGAGTCCTGGTAGAGATCTCGCAGTTTTCGAAGACTCAGCGAGACAGCCGATTGCGTGAGATTCAGGCGTTGAGCCGCTTGAGTGGCACTCTTTTCCTCAAACACGACGACAAGAACTCTCAGGAGATTTAGGTCGGCTGTGTTGATATTAATCATACTAATAACAGATGTAGGTAAAAGTGTCTATTCGCAAGAAATGCTTTGTTTAGATAATGCTTAGGACGGCATTGAGAAACGCACTTTAACATCAACGTCGTTTTGTTTTACGAAGAACATCGGGTAATACGCACTCTGTGCGAGATGTGTCATTTTACTCATATCTAAAGGGGAAGTTTTATGAAACGTCTTTTGGCTTGTGCAGCAGCTGTTTTGAGTATTGCGGCATGGACGCCGACATCGGCTCAGGCGGCGATTGAGTTAAAACTTGGACACGTGTGTCCTGCGACCGGTGATCGTTTGGAGCAGGCCGCTCAGGTTTTCAAAAAATATGTTGAAGAGAAGTCCAATGGAGAAATTGTCGTCAAGACATTTCCTGCTTCTCAGTTGGGCGGTGAACGCGAAATGCTTGAGAGTATCCAAATGGGTACGCTTGAATGCGGAACAATTACGAATGCACCTTTCTCCAATTTCTTGAGAGAAACGCTGGTTTTCGATATTCCTTTCGTTTTCTCAAAGGCTGAACATGCCCACCGCGTTTTGGACGGAGAGTTTGGTCAGTACCTGTTGAATTTGGTTGAAAAGCGGATGGGAGTGAAGGCGCTTGTTTTTGGTGAAAACGGACTTCGCCATTTCACGACAACAAAGGTGGCCGCGCATACGCCCAAAGATTTGGCAGGATTAAAACTTCGCGTTATGGAAAACCCGGTTCACATGGAAATGATCCGCGGTCTTGGCGCACTGCCGACTCCGATGGCATTCGCAGAACTCTACACAGCACTCGCTCAGGGTGTTGTTGACGGTCAGGAAAATCCGGTGGCTCTGAACCAATCCATGCGCTTTTATGAGGTTCAGAAGTACATGATCAAAACAGGCCATCTGTATGCACCGTACATTTTTGTTCTCTCAAACGATTTCTACAAGTCTCTTTCAAAGGAACATCAAAAGATCATTGATGACGGAGCCAAACTGTGGCGTAAGACGGAGCGTGAGTTGAATGCTAAGCAGTGCGAGTCGGGAGAGGCTTTTATGAAGTCAAAGGGCCTCAACATCATCGAACTGACGGCTGAAGAGCATGCCCAGTTCCAGAAGGCAACGAAGAGTGCCGAGAAAATGGTTCGCAAGCAGTTAGGCGATGAGATTGTCGACCGCTTTATGAAAGCAGTTGAAGCTGCCAAATAATCAATAAAGAACTTTCAAAAGCAATCTGTTCGTATTTTTTGAGTCGGATTCTTTGCAAGTGTTTTTTCGAGGCCGCCCGGTGGTGCGGGTGGCCTCATTCATCTCAGAGTTTTAAAAATGATTCAAAGTCTATTAGCTCTCAAAGAGAGACTTGTTCGAATCGAAGTTTTTGCCTGCGGCGTTTTGCTGATTCTCATGACGCTGGTGATCAGTTACGGCATGTTTGAGCGATTTGTGATTCGACATGGCGTCGGCTGGACCGATGAGTTGTCCCGGTATGTCAGCATTTGGGCAATTTTCCTCGGTGCAAGTCTTGGAATTGTGCGCGGAGCTCATGTCGGTGTTGAGGTATTTGTGCGGTGTATGCCGAAGACCGTTCAACATTGGGCAGAAAAACTTTCGCTTCTAATTTGCGTGATTTTCACGGCTGTTTTGACGTATCAGGCCATCGTTTACTTTATTCGTCTAGATAACTCGGGTCAAGTAACGCCGGCTATGTTGGTGCCGATGTCTTGGGCTTTCCTTGCCGTTCCTGTTGGATGCGCCTTTATGTGCGTGCATTTCATCATTGAGTTGCTCACGCACGGGGCACAATCTAAATCCGAAAACGGGGAGGTGGCCCATGGGTGAGGTTTTGTTAATTGCCTTAGGCATTTTCATCGTTTTGAATGTCCCGATTGCCTTTAGTATTGGCGGAGCGGCTCTTCTTGCGATCTACATGCAGGGGAGAATCCCTCTTTTCATTGTTGCGCAAAAACTTTTTACGGGAATGGATTCATTTCCGCTTCTGGCAATTCCTCTTTTCATGATTGCAGGTATTTTGATGGAAAGAGGCGGTATTTCCGCTCGCCTCATCATGCTGGCGAAAAACTGCGTGGGAAACATTTACGGCGGTCTCGGCATTGTGACGATTCTGGCGAGTATGTTCTTCTCAGCGATTTCCGGTTCTGCTCCGGCTACGGTAGTGGCAATCGGGTCGATCATGATTCCCGCAATGATCAAAGACGGCTATGACAAGCGATTCGCCGTCGGTTTGATGGCGGCTGCTGGAACGACGGGATTTGTGATTCCCCCGTCGATCCCGCTTGTCACATACGGCATCACGATGAATGCCTCAATCGGAAAACTGTTTGCAGGCGGAATCGTCCCGGGCATCCTCATGGGGTGCTCCATGATGCTTGTTTGCTATGTGATCAGTCGCAGATGCGGTTACAAGTCAAAGAACTTCGTAAAACTGGAGCCCGGCAAGGCATTGAAGGAAGCCAGTTGGGGAATCATGATGCCCGTCATCATTTTGGGCGGAATCTACGGAGGCTTCTTTACTCCGACTGAGGCAGCCGCCGTTGCAACCGTCTACAGCTTTATCGTCGGAAAGTTTATTTACAGGGAGCTTTCTTGGAAGGATGCATTCAAGAGTTTTGCGGATGCAGCCGTTCCATCGGCCATGGTCATGATGATCATTGGATGTGCGGCTTCAATGAGCTGGATTATGACGACGCAGCAGATTCCCGTGATGGTGACGAATTACCTCACGAGTTTCACGAATTCGCCCTACATGATGTTGCTCATCTTGAACCTCATCCTGCTGATCACGGGGTGCTTGATGGAAGTGAATGCGGCGGTGATTCTGCTCGGCCCCATCATGCTTCCGATTCTCATTACCTTCGGAATTGATCCGGTGCACTTCGGCGTGTTGATGATTGTGAACTTGGCAATCGGTTTGCTGACGCCTCCGTTGGGCATCAATCTGTTTGTTGCAAATGGGTTGCGAAAGGATGTTGCCTTCAAGGATGTTGTGAAGTATTCGGTTCCCTTCCTGTGCATCTTAGGCGTTGTATTGCTTGCCATTACTTTCATGAGTCAGTTGGTGCTCTTTACAGCGAATTTCTTGGGATAACACTTTTTAATTTGGAGACAAAGAATGTCTGAAACAGTACGCGTTGCGGTGATACAGGCCGCACCGGTCATATTTAACAAAGACGCCACCATTGAGAAGATGGCGAAGCTCGTGCCGGAAGCCGCTAAGGCAGGCGCCAAGTTGGTTCTTTTCCCAGAAGCTTTCATTCCCTGCTACCCGCGCGGAATGAATTTCGGATCCTGTGTCGGAAAGCGAACCGACAAGGGGCGCATCGATTACCGCCGTTACCATGAAAACTCAGTATCCGTCCCGGGTCCTGACTGCGACAAGATTGCAGCGATTGCCGCAGAAAATGAGGTTTATCTTGTTACTGGGTTAATTGAAAAAGATGGAGGAACCGTTTACTGCACGGTCGTCTTCTTCGGGCCGGATGGTCGATACCTTGGCAAGCACCGCAAATTGATGCCAACGGGTTCTGAAAGACTGATTTGGGGTCGAGGAGACGGCAGCACGCTGACGACGGTTGACGCTCCTTTCGGTCGTATGGGAGCCGTGATTTGCTGGGAGAACTACATGCCGCTTTTGCGGGCAACCATGTACGGCAAAGGCGTTGACATTTATTTGGCACCGACGGCCGACAGCCGAGATTCATGGCAGTCGACATTGCAACACATCGCCATTGAAGGACGGTGCTTTGTGCTCGGATGCAATCAATTCGTCACAAAGGATATGTACCCAAAGGATATTCTGGAAACCGGCGAGCTCGACGAAGAACCCGATGTGATGTGCCGAGGCGGAAGTGCAATCCTCAATCCCTTGGGTCGTTACGTGTGCGAACCGCTTTACAACAAGGAAGGAATGTTGATTGCGGATCTTGACATGGGAATCCGGGCAGAGGGTCAGTACGATTTTGACGCTTTCGGGCATTATGGCCGTCCGGATGTCTTTAATCTCGTTGTGGATGAACGGGCGAAAAATGGTCTCACAGTCATCCGTGACAATGAATAACTTTCCCCCTCTCCTTAGGTAAAAGGACGCCCCTTTGCGTTACGACGCAAAGGGGCGAATCAAAGGTCGCTCTTATGAATGCATTTTCTTATTTCAACCCGGTCAAGTTGGTCTACGGGGCGGGCATGCTTCAAAAGGTCGGAGAGGAATTGACCCAAATTGTGCCTGCAGGCTCCTCTGTTCTTGTTTTGTACGGCGGGGGTTCGGTTAAACGAACAGGCGTTTTTCTCAAGGTTCTTGAGAGTTGTAAAAAGGCTGGTTTTCGCATCGTAGAGCGCAGAGGCGTTCGACCGAATCCGACCGTCGAGTTCGTTCGCGAGACGATTGAGCTGATTCGATCTGAAAAGATTGACGTCATCCTCGCCCTCGGCGGAGGAAGTGTGATTGATACGGCCAAAGCGAGTGCTCTCGGAGAAAACTACGATGGGGATGTTTGGGATTTCTTTTGTTCAAAAGCATTTGTTCCTGCACGTTTGTCGATTGTGGCTGTCCTGACGATTCCTGCGGCAGGATCAGAACAGTCTGCTCGTTGTGTGATTTCTAACGGCGACATCAAGAATGGAGCAGGCAATGAGTCGATGAATGTGCGGCCGAAAGTCTCCATCGTGGATCCGACGGTCTTTATGTCGCTATCGTCACGACAGATGGCAGCCGGAGTGGCCGATATGATGAGTCACATTTTTGAGCGGTATTTCACAAACACATCGGGGATTGATTACACAACAGAACAGTGTGAAGGGGCGTTGCGTGTCACGATGCGTTCTGCATTACGGCTGAAAGATAACATCCAAGATCTTGAGGCTTGGGAGCAGATTGGATTGGTCGGAAGTTTTGCCCATTGCGGTTATTTCGGAATGGGGCATGAAGAGGATTGGGCATGCCACGCCATGGAACATGCTCTTTCTGGTTGGGATCCGACGATTGTTCACGGGGAAGGGTTGGCAGTTTTAACGCCAGCCTGGATGCGGTATGTCTGGCGCGATAATCCGATCCGTTTTGAACGGTTTGCCTCGTGTGTCATGGGGATTCATGGGGATCTTTCTCAAGCAGAAAGAATCGAACGAGCGATTGAGAAACTTCAGGAATTTTTCCGAATCATGGGGTTGCCGACACAACTGCGTGAACTTTCAAGGAGAGAAATATCCATTGAAAAAATTTCTGACCTTGCTGTTTATTTTGGTAGTATCGGACACTTCAAGATTTTGCGAAAAGAGGATGTTCGCGAAATTTTGAAAACTGCATAAAAACATCGGGTGCTAATGCGGTAATCAACACACCGTCGGGTTTGTGTGGCTAGTCCCTCGGTTGCTGGCGCAGTGTTTCTCAGAGTTCGGCGACAGATCGTTCCTGGGTTTTGCATCAGCAAAGTTTTTCCGAGAGCCAATTTATAAAAACTAAAAATTGCTTTGTTTTTCTTAGGAGGATATATGTCTGACGCGATGTCAGGCAGGCAGGCGCTTTTGCGCTACGGG